>JAUQOZ010000311.1 GCA_030550625.1 Chloroflexota bacterium
TAAGCGCTATATCCCGTGCTGAGCTGCTGCGCTTTTTCCGCCAAGGCTACCATGCCAGCAATCTGGTGGTGTCGGTCGCCGGCAAGATCAACGCCGAGCAAGCGATCCCCGCGATCGAGCGCGCCTTTGCCGATCTGCCCGCTGGTCAGCGCCCCATCGCAATCGCGGCGCCGGCGTTGCCGCGAGAACAACGGCTGAGCCTCTTACCGCGCGATATCGAGCAGGGCAACGTCTGTCTTGGCCTGCCCGGCGTCTCATACCACGACCCCGACCGGCGGGCGGTGCAGGCGCTCGATGCTCTGCTCGGCGGCGGCATGTCGTCGCGCCTGTTCCAGACCATCCGCGAAGAGCACGGTCTCAGCTACAATATCGGCTCGTACCATAACGAGTTTGCTGACACCGGAATGTGGGTCATCTACGCTGGGGTGGAACCGGAGGCCTTGCGCGATGCCGTAGCGATGACGCGCCAGATTGTGCGCGATTTGGCCGAGTACGGCCCGACGATGCAAGAGCTGGCAACCGTGAAAGAGCAACTGAAAGGCAGTTTGCTGCTCTCGTTGGAAGACACATGGTCGGTAGCGTCACGCAACGCCGCCAGTTTGCTCCGCCACCAGACAGTGCAACCGGTTGAGCAGATCATCGCCGAGATTGATGCGCTCACCCTTGCCGATTTACAACGCGCTGCGCACCGCTTGTTGGGATCTCAGCAACAGTGGCTGGCGGTGGTTGGCCCTTACGATGACGATGATCGGGCCGATTTGCAAGCCCTGCTCGAGGAATGAGGCTGGTTGATGAAGACGGTTGCTGTTGTTGGCGCTGGCATGGCAGGATTGGCCGCTGCCTGCGCGTTGAAAGCCGCCGGTATCACTACAGTCGTGTTTGAAAAGAGCCGTGGCGTGGGTGGTCGCGCTGCCACCCGCCGCATTGGCGATTGTTGTTTCGATCACGGCGCGCAATATGTGAAAGCGCCTTCGGTTGCCCTGCAAGACCTGATTGCCGCCACCGGCGACGCGGTGCAAATCCAGCGCCCGGTGTGGACATTTACCGCCGCCAACCAGATCGGCCCCGGCGATCTGGCGTACGGCAACGAGGAAAAGTGGACGTGGCCTACCGGCATCACGCGCTTGGCCAAGTATCTCGCCGACGGCCTCGATGTGCGGCTAGAGACCACCGTCGCAAGCGTGCATGCCGCCGGCGACCGTTACCGCCTCACTGCTGCTGACGGGAGCGAGCTGGGTCGCTTTGACGCCGTCCTGCTCACTGCCCCCGCCCCGCAGAGTGCCGCAATCCTCGCCGCCGGTGATCTCGCGCCAGCGAGCGCCGCACTGATCGCGGCGCTCCATTCCGTCCAATACCGCCGCTCGATCAGCATTAGTGCCGCCTTCCCTCATCGCCCCAATGCGCCATGGTATGCGCTGGTCAATACCGATCGCCACCACCCGATCAGTTGGCTGGCGTGCGAGCACGACAAGCCGGGCCGCGCCCCGGATGGGGTCGGTCTGTTGATCGCGCAGATGAGCAACGGCTGGGCAACCACCCACTGGGACGCATTGCAGAAAGGGACATTCGCCTCCGCCGATCCGTTACCGCCGCCGATCAACGAGGCACTAGCGATGATTCGGATGCTCGCCGGCGATCTAGGTACGCCGCTGTGGGTCAATGTGCAACGCTGGCGCTACGCTTTGCCGGATACCGCTACACCGTTGACAACAATGGATCGGATAGTTGTGGCGGGTGATATGGTAGCCGGGCAGGGCCGAGTGCATCTGGCCATCGAAGATGGCTGGCGCGCGGCGGATCTGATTCGGGGGTGGTTAGGGTAGCAGCCGCCTGTCATTGCGAGGGGGCGAAGCCCCCGAAGCAATCTCCCGCTGCGGCGGGAACAAACCCTGCGCGGTTGCGTTCGCCAGCGCAGGAGATGGCGGTGCTGCCGGCAGGAAGCGCCCCATACAGTGGGTCGTTCCCGTGCTCGCGGGGGATTGCTTCGCCGCGCACGGGTAGCGCATCGCGCTGCCCCTACCGGCGGCTCGCAATGACAGACGACGAGTGTTGGACACCTGTTTCCACCCCTACAAGCGGGGTATGGAGGAACAACCAAGGATCACATTATGACAACCTCTGCATGGCCACCAGTCTTTGACGGGCACAACGATGTGGTGCTCGACCTGTACCGGCCTGAACCGGGTAAAGAACGCGACTTCTTTACTGCCAGCCCGCACGGCCATCTTGATCTGCCCCGCGCCCGCGCCGGCGGGTTTGGCGGCGGGTTCTTTGCCATCTACGTGCCGCCGCCGCCTGAGCCCAAACCGCAGGCAACACCACTGCCTGAACCGCCCTACCATCTGCCGTTGCCGCCAGCGCTCGATCACGGTTATGCCCTGCGCACAACCCTCGCGATGGCGGCGCGTCTGTTTCGCGTCGAAGCCGAGTCGCAAGGCCAGTTGCGCGTCTGCCGTACGGCTGGCGAGATTGCCGATTGTCTCGCCAACAATGTCATTGCCGCCGTCTTCCACATTGAAGGCGCTGAGGCGATCGGCCCCGATCTCGCTGAGCTTGAGGTGCTCTACCAAGCTGGCCTGCGCTCGCTTGGCCCGGTCTGGAGCCGGCCCAATATCTTTGGCTACGGCGTGCCGTTCGCCTTTCCCGCCTCGCCCGATATTGGCCCCGGCCTAACCGAAGCCGGCAAGGCGTTGGTACAAGCGTGCAACCGGTTGCGCATTCTGATCGATCTCTCGCACCTCAACGAAGCCGGTTTTTGGGATGTGGCCCGCCTGAGCGATGCGCCCCTAGTGGCGACCCACTCCAACGCGCATGCGATTTGCCCGAGCAGCCGCAATCTGACCGATCGGCAGCTCGCGGCGATCCGCGAGTCGGGTGGGATGGTCGGACTGAACTTCGCCGTCACCTTCCTGCGCCCCGACGGCAAGCGCGATGCCAATATGCCGCTGGAAGTGATGGTGCAGCATATCCAGTATTTGGTCGAACGATTGGGGATTGATCACGTCGGCTTCGGCTCTGACTTTGATGGCGCGCTGATGCCGGCGGCCATCGGCGATGTGCGCGGCCTGCCCCGCCTCTTGCAGGCGCTGGCCGAGGCCGGGTTTACGCCAGCCGAGCTGCGCAAGCTGGCTTACGAGAATTGGCTGCGCGTCTTGCGTTTGACGTGGGGAGGATAAACGAACGAGTATGCAACACCTCAATCCAACCGAGCAACGAGTGCTCGCTGCCATCGACGACGCTGGTTTGCTAGAGGCGCTGACCGCGCTGGTCGGCATCCCTAGCCTTGACGGCACCGCTGCCGAAAACGAAGCGCAGGAATACGTTGCTGCGCTGCTGGCTGAACAAGGGATGGCGGTCGATCGCTGGGAGATCGATTTGCCGCAGTTGTACGCCCACCCCGCCTGTAGTTGGGAAGTGCCGCGCGAGCGGGCATTGGGGGTGGTGGGTGTGTTTGGCGCTGACCGCGGCGGGCGCAGCCTGATCTTCAATGGGCACGTTGATGTGGTGCCAGCCGGCGATCGCCGCCTTTGGCGCAGCGACCCATGGCAAGCGACCATCATTGATGGGCGGGTGTATGGGCGCGGTGCGCTGGATATGAAAGGCGGCTTGTGCTGCGCCATCTTTGCTGCGCGCGCGATCGCTGCCGCCGGAGTGCGCCTGCACGGACGGTTGTTGATCCAGAGTGTGATCGGCGAAGAAGACGGCGGCTTGGGGACCTTGGCAGCCATTGTGCGCGGCCATACCGCCGATGCCGCGATCGTCGCCGAACCGACCGAACTCAAAGTCGCGCCAGCCCAAGCCGGTGCGCACAACTTCCGCCTGACCGTCTACGGCGCGGCGGCCCACGGCTGCGTGCGCGAAGAGGGGGTGAGCGCGATCGAGAAGTTCGCGCCGCTCCACCAAGCCATCCTCGACCTCGAACGCCGTCGCAACGAACGGCTGCGCGCCGCTGACCCTAGTGGTCTGTTTGCCCGCTACCGCACCCCCAATGCGATCTGCATCGGGATCGTGCGGGCCGGCGAATGGGCTTCATCCGAAGCCGAGCAACTCGTGGCCGAAGGCCGCTACGGGATTGGGATCGGTGAAGACACCGCCGCCGCTCGCGCCGAACTTGAGCAGGCAATTACCGCTGCCGCCGCTCAAGACCCGTGGCTGCGCGATCATCCGCCAACGCTGGAATGGTGGGGCGGGCGGTTTGATCCGGCCAGCACCCCGCTCGATGCGCCGATTGTGCAGACCTTGGCCGGCTGCGATCAAGCTGTGCGCGGCGCGCCACCCGTCTTTGAAGGTATGACCTACGGCGCCGATATGCGACTGCTGGTGAACGTCGCCGGCATCCCCACCGTCTTGTACGGGCCGGGTGATGTGCGCGACGCACACCGTCCCAACGAATCGGTCGCCCTTGCCGATTTGCAAGCCGCAACCCGCGTCTTTGCCCTCACTGCGCTCCGGTTTTGCGGTTACGACGAGGAATAACCTTATGAAAACCAGTCTCCAAATCGCTGCCGAAGCCCGGCTCGAACCGATCGGCGTCATTGCCGAACGGCTCGGTTTACCCGCGGAGTATCTCGAACCGTATGGCCGCTACCGCGGCAAGATTGATCTCGCCTTTCTCGATGACCACACCGATCGCCCGCGTGGTCGCTACATTCTGGTCAGTGCAATAACCCCGACCCCGCTTGGCGAAGGCAAAACGACCACCTCGATCGGGCTGGCGATGGCGCTCAACCGGATCGGCAAGCGGGCCGCCGTCACCCTGCGCCAATCGTCGCTCGGGCCGGTGTTTGGCATCAAAGGCGGCGGCGCCGGCGGCGGCCACAGCCAGATCGTGCCGCTGGCCGAAAGCATTTTGCACCTCAACGGCGACATTCACGCCGTCTCACAGGCCCACAACCAACTGGCAGCGCTAGTGGATAACAGTTGGTACCATGGCAACCCGCTCGGCATCGATCCTGAGCGGATTGAAATCCGGCGGGTGGTTGATGTCAACGACCGCTTCTTGCGGCAGGTGATGATCGGGCTCGGCGGCAAGCAAAACGGCATTCCGCGCCAGACCGGCTTCGACATCAGCGTCGCCAGCGAACTGATGGCGATCCTAGCCATGGTCAACGGCACGGGAGCAAAAGCGGCGCTGCGCGACCTGCGCACCCGCATTGGCCGTATGGTCGTGGCTTTCCGCCGCGACGGCACGCCGGTCACGGCTGAGGATGTGCAAGGGGCGGGAGCGGCGACCGTGTTGATGCGCGAGGCGCTCAAGCCCAACCTGATGCAGACTATCGAAAACACCCCGGCGCTAATCCACGCCGGCCCCTTCGCCAACATCGCGCAGGGTCATTCATCGATCTTGGCCGATCTGGTTGCACTGCGCTGCGCCGAGTATGTTGTCACCGAAGCCGGGTTTGGGGCCGACATCGGAGCCGAAAAGTTCTTTAATCTCAAATGCCGGGCCAGCGGCCTCTGGCCAGATGCCGCCGTGGTCGTGGCCACCATCCGCGCCCTCAAGGCCCACAGCGGCAAATATGAGATTGTGGCCGGCAAGCCATTGCCAGCAGCGTTGCTGCAAGAAAACCCCGACGACGTATTAGCCGGCGGGGCCAATTTGCGCCGCCAGATCGCCAACATTGCCCAGTTTGGCGTACCGGTGATCGTGGCCCTCAATGCCTACCCCGAAGACACCCCGGCAGAGATCGAGGCCGTGGCCCAGATTGCCGCTGCCGCCGGCGCCGCCGGCATGGCGGTGAGCACCGTCTACGCCGAAGGTGGAGCCGGCGGCGTCGAACTGGCCCGACTGGTGGCGCAGGTAGCCGAACGGCCCGGCCCGCGCGAACCGAAATTTCTCTATCCGCTGGAGATGCCGTTGGCCGAGAAGATTGACGTGATCGCTCGCCGCATCTACGGCGCTGCCAGCATCGAGCTGAGCGAGACGGCCGCCGCACAACTAGACGCTTTTGCGACCGCTGGTTTCGGCAACTTGCCAATCTGCATGGCCAAAACCCATCTCAGTCTCAGCCACGACCCAAAACTGCGCGGTGCGCCGGAAGGCTTCATCTTCCCCATCCGCGAAGTGCGGATCAGCGCCGGGGCCGGGTTCATCTTACCCATCGCTGGCACAACTGTGACCATGCCGGGATTGGGCGCGCATCCGGCAGCCCACCAGATTGATATTGACGCAGAAGGGAATATCGTCGGGTTGTTTTAGCGCCGCTGCCGTGCCCGTCAGCTTTGTGACGGGCACGGTATGTTAACGGTAATGCGCGCGCGATACAATATAAGAAGCGTCGTAACAAACCGTCACCCCCAACACTCCTATGATTGTCTCCCATCCTCGCCGCGCCACCATCTCACGCCACGAACAATTCCACCTCGCCCAACAAGCGTTGCGCCGGCGCGACCGCGGCACAGGTCTGATCGCACTTGGCTCCAGTC
>JAUQOZ010000329.1 GCA_030550625.1 Chloroflexota bacterium
GCCAAGATCAGTCGCTGCTTTAGCCAACCCCGCCGCCAACGCTCGGAAGCCGCCGATCGGGTGCCAGATGCCTTCGGCGAATTCGAGGAAGGTGACAAGGCTAAAGACGCTCGAACAGGCCGTAGGGTGCATGCCAAGGTATTTCGCTTGGTACGACAGCGCGTACACCACCCGTTCGTCGCGGAAGAAGCGCTTGAAGTGGTCGTAAAGGCTTTCCCAAGGCCGGAAGGCCAGTGCTGCCGCCACTTCGCGCGGCTTCAGATAGCCGAGCGGCGTGCGCACCGGTGTGCCGAGGTATGGTTCGTAGCCGACCACATTCTTGCGGATGTGTTCGATGTACCACCGCTCAAACTCGGCGGGCAAGGCGGGATCAAAGCGGGCTAGTTGCGCTTTGAAGGCAGCGGTGTTTGAGGTGAGATCGAGGTATTCGCCATCCCAAAACCGGATGCGTGTGTTAGGTTCGAGTCGCACGAGGGTCACGTAATCGCTAAAGCGCAATCCGGCGCTGCTGAACAATTCGTCGTAGACCCGCGGCACTTGCAAGATGGTCGGGCCGGTGTCGAAATGATAATCGCCGAGCGAGAAGCCGCGCATCCGCCCGCCCGGACGGTCAACCGCCTCAAAGATTTCTACTTGATATCCGCGCCCAGCCAGCCGGATGGCAGTAGCTAATCCGCCCGGCCCGGCGCCGACAATCACAATTCGTTGCGACACGCTCTACTCCTCTATCTACGTTCCTGTGCAGAGACCTCCTGTTTGAGTATACACCGCTTTTCTAAGCTGGTCACGCTGAGATTGCAGTGGGGTTGATGGGCCTCCCTATGACCGTCATTCTCTCCTCCCCATCACCAACGGCTTAGCGTACAAATTGTGGATAACTGGTGGAATTGTGGATAACATGTGTGGTTCACCGTGCTTGGCGAGACGTTAACATGCATCTAATATTCGATTAATCTGCGGCTAATCTAAGATTGCTATAGTGCATATCGTCAAGCGAAGCGATTTGCGGTGGTCGCCGCAAGACAAAACAACTCCCAATCTGCACACCGCCCTCACTCCCCCTCTCTCCGGCCGCCTACGACAGGTGGCCGTTGTTGATTCATGCGAATATGATACCCTCTGTAAACAGCCTGAATCTCACATTCAATCAGCAAGTAGCGAATGCGGTTACATTCTGTGGCAGCAACATTCGGTAGTCACGGCAGGAGCTATTGGCCCGCGGCGCTGCTGCTAGCGCACGCTATGGCAACACCCACCGCTGCTAGGGCAGTGGACGTCGCGTTGGGGCTGCGGCAGCTTTACTGCCGTGCGTTATGGGGAGAATTTCAAGGGTGGACAGAACCCATAAGTGCAGATGTGGTTGATGGCGTTGCGATGCGCCGGTGTCCCCTCACCCCCATCTCCTCTCCCACTGGCGCGGGAGAGGGGAGTGTAGCGCTAAGCTTTGAGGTATCACAAAGCGATCAACGGTTGTGCTTGATCAAACGTTCTCTCCGCCCGCCATTAGGTGAGCGAGTGGATCTGAGAGTGAGGGCCAGCGACCCGCGCAGCGGGCTTTGTATCCCAAGCCCGGCCCTTTAGGGCCGGGTGCCGGATCAGAGATGCTGTCCGCCCTTGAACCTTGCTGGGGGAAGGCTGGGGAGCGGGCTGTCCCCCCGCTCGCCCACTGTCATTGCGAGCCAAGCGCAGGGGCAGAGCGCCGCTCTGCCCGCGCGAGGCGAAGCAATCCCCCACGAGCACGGAGTGAAACCGTTGCGGCAAAGCGGGAGATTGCTTCGGTCGGGCGGCCCCAGTGTGGCTGAGGGTCGCCCCTCCCTCGCAATGACGGAAGGCATGCGGGCGCTGGGGTACCCTCACCCCCAACCTCTCACCGCGCCAGTCAGCGAGGAGTTCGGGGTGAGGGCCACCGAGCAGAATAGTCCCAAAGATGCACAGATTTCTGTGCCTTTTGCGTCTTTTCGTGGCTATTCAAGCCGCGTAGCAGGCTTCATCGGCTTAGCCCAGCTCTACAGGGCCGGGTTCCCTGTCCAGCGGCAAGCGGCTGTGCTGGATCGGATGTTCTGTCCGCACCTTAAAAGGGAGAATAGCGCCTTACGCAATCACATCCGTCTGGTCTTTCGCCAGCGCGGCCCGCACGTGATCAATGAAGGTGCGGGTGGCGAAGATGATATTGCGCCGCGTGACGCCGCCTGACACAACCAGATAGCCGTCAAAGCCGATGTCACCGTCGCGATCGACATAGGCGCGCACCATGTGCAATTCGTCGTTGACGCGGTTAACGTACAGCAGCCGGTCGGCCAGATCGTGTGCCGGGCTCGCCCGAAACTGGCTCATAAACCGGATCTGTTCGCCTTCACGGATCGGGAAGGCCCAGATGCGAAAGCCTTGCCGGATACACACGTCGCCGTCGCTGTCGCGTTCAACCTCGAAGTAGGCATTGTTGTAGAGGTCAAATAACCACTCTTTGCTGATCTGGTTAGGATAGACCAGCTCATCGGGCGCGCTGCCGGCGGTTGACATTGGTGTTCCCTTTCTGCGAATAGCTGATGACGCTTCCATTATAACAGCCGTACAGCCGATGAACATGGCTAAACCGTCAAGCCTCTGCGCCTGATACGGTAAAAACATCCTGCATTGACACTCGCCGCCGGGAATGGTATACTTCGTCCACATTGAAATAGCTGACGTTGATCAGGAAGAGTAGCAAGCGTGGCGACAGTCCAGCGAGCCGGTGGTGGTGCGAGATCGGCGAGTTCGGCGCTTGTGAATGGGCCTGTGAGTCGCGCGGCGAACCGGGTTGGCCCCGCAGTAGCCGTTGCCGGAGACGCCACCGTTATCAGGGCGCTAGGTGTGGAACGGCTTGGCCGGCAGCACCTGTAGAGTGCGCCGTTTGCGCGAGCAGCGGCGAACGAGAGTGGCACCGCGGTTTCCCCGTCTCTCGACCAATCTGGTCGAGAGTTTTTTATTGGTTTTTTGCTGCGAGGAGGGTTCTGTGGAAACGGTTAAGTATCTGCTCAGCGAAGACCGCCTGCCGGAGTCGTGGTACAACATCGCCGCCGATCTGCCTTCGCTGCCGCCGCCGCCGTTGCATCCGGCGACTGGCCAGCCGATCGGCCCCGCCGATCTCGCGCCGCTCTTCCCGATGGAGTTGATCAAGCAAGAGGTTAGCACCGAGCGCACGATCCCGATCCCTGATGAGGTGCGCTCGATCTACCGGCAGTGGCGGCCAACGCCCCTCTTCCGCGCCCGCCGGCTTGAGCGTGCGCTTGATACGCCGGCTCGCATTTACTATAAGTATGAGGGTGTCAGCCCCGCCGGCAGCCATAAGCCGAATACGGCAGTAGCGCAGGCCTACTACAACAAGATCGAGGGTGTGCGCCGGTTGGTGACCGAAACCGGCGCCGGCCAGTGGGGATCGTCGCTCGCCTTCGCCGGTGCGCTCTTCGGCCTTGAGGTCGAGGTGTTTATGGTCAAAGTCAGCTACAACCAAAAGCCCTATCGCCGGGCGCTGATGGAGACCTACGGCGCGCGGGTGATTGCGAGCCCTAGCACCGAGACGGCGTCGGGCCGCGCGATTTTGGCCGAGCATCCCGATAGCACCGGCAGCCTTGGCATTGCGATCTCTGAGGCGGTGGAAGTGGCGGCCCAGCGCGATGATACCCGCTACGCGCTCGGCAGTGTGCTCAATCACGTCCTCCTCCACCAGACGGTGATCGGCCAAGAGGCGATGATCCAGATGGAGATGGCCGGTGATTATCCCGATGTGGTGGTAGGATGCACTGGCGGCGGCTCGAACTTTGCCGGCATTGCCTTCCCGTTCATCGGCGCGAAACTGCGCGGCGAGCGCCCGCTGCGGGTGGTGGCGGTTGAGCCGGCGGCTTGCCCGTCGCTGACCAAGGGGAAGTATGCCTACGATTACGGCGATACTGCCCACCTGACCCCACTGGTTAAGATGCACACCCTTGGCAGCACCTTCGTGCCTCCCGGCATTCACGCCGGCGGTCTGCGCTACCACGGCATGGCCCCGCTCGTCAGCCATCTGCTTGAGTTGGGGGTGATCGAGGCGATTGCCATCCAGCAGCTCGAAACCTTTGCCGCTGGCGTGCAATTTGCTCGCACTGAGGGCATTTTGCCCGCTCCCGAAGCCAATCACGCCATCGCCGGCGTGATCCGCGAGGCGCTCCGCTGCAAGGAGGAGGGCAAGAGCGAGGTGATTCTGTTTAATTTGTGCGGTCACGGCCATTTCGACTTGCAGGCCTATATGGATTATCAGGCCGGCAAGTTGCGCGATTACGAATATTCCGACGCCGAGGTGGCGATGGCGTTGGCCGGCTTGCCGTCGGTGGGTGCGTGAGGGGTGGCACAATAGGGCCACGTAGGGCCACAGCGCCGCTGTGGCTCTACTATGGCCCTGCTGGGGACACAGCAGCGCTGTGTCGCTACTACCGGCTTAACGTGACGCTCACGGTGGCGATCGGCCCGGCGGCGGTGATGACAGCGTACCGGCTAACACCGATCTGCTCGATCTGCGCGGGTACCGGCGCGCCGTTGAGGGTCACGGTTTGCGGCGTCGCTCCTGCTGGTAAGAGCAGGCGTAAGCGGAAGCTGTCGCCGCTGCCGGTGGCGGTGAGATCGATCCGGCCCGGCTGGTTGGCGGTCGCTGGCGTGTATTGCCAGCGATAGGCGACATAACCGTCGCCGGCGGCGTAGCGGGCCACCGCGTAGACATCGCGAATCGCGTAGACTGGATCGGCTGGCCAGCGCGGTGAGATGGTGACGGTGTTGAAAGCGATGTGCTGGTCTTCGATCCCGGCAGCGCCTTCGACCAACGCGCCGAGCATGGCGCTCGCGCCCCAGCCGTCGGTGGGCAAGAATTCATGAGCCGGCGCAATGCCGCCGGTCGGGTAGTACCAGAGGTAGGTTGTGCCAGTGCGTTCGATCAGGTCGATGTAACGTTGCAAGATGTTGAAGCCGTAGGCTTCATAACCGTACCGGAACGCGCCGCGGGCCAGTTCGCCGCCGACCAACGGCATGACGCCGCCGTTGGCGTATTCTCCCGGACGTTCGCCCAGCCGGCCATTCATGCCGAATGCGCCTGCCGGGAAGGGCGGGTCAATGCTGTACCATTCGGCGAAGGCGATCCGGTTTGGATCGTTCAAGCGGCGCAGGTATTCGGCGACAATCGCCCGCCCTTGCGATTCGGTCAAGACGCCGCGATTAAGCGCAATCGCGTTCGAGAGGCTTAGTTGCTCGGCTTCGTTGACGCCGGGCACGTCGTAGGGAATGAGTTTGACATGGTGGGTGTAGAAGCGGCCATTCCAACTCAGCGCATTGAGGCGCACCATCAGGTCGGCGGCAATGGTGCGGCGCACGGCGGCCAGATCGGCCTGCCCCGCCGCATCTTCCATCAGCGCCAGCATGTTGAGCGCCGCCGCCAAGCCGGTGTTGTCGCCGTGGAAGATGCCCCACTTGGTCTGGTCGTCAATCCAGTGGCGCGGCCCCAGTTCGCCGGTGTTCGGGTTGATCATCGGCGGGCCGTATTCGTAATCCCACGTGTCAATGGTGAATGGGCGCTTAACCAAGCCCAGCGCCGGTTCCCAGCGCAGCGGATCGCGCATCGTGTAGTCGATGGCGCGTTGCGCCGCCGGCAGCATGCGCAGCATCCACGCTGTGTCGCCAGTGACCTGCCACGTCTCGTAGATCAACTGCACGAAGAGGTATTCTACGTCGGCTTCGACCGGGGTGCGGAAGGCGGCAATGTTCCATTCCGGTCGAGCCAGAAAGTCGGGCAGGCTGCCATCAGGCGCTTGCACGCGAGCGAACGCTTCCGGCAACGAACGCAGATCGGTCTCGAAGTAGCGAAACGCGCGGTTTTGATAATAATGGTCGCGCAGCCAGAGCAACGGGCTGTCGGGCGAGCGGTAGCCAGCCACCTGTTGCCCGTCGAGCTGGTAGCTCAGCCGGTCGGCGGCCATAAACTGGCGCACCGTCGGGTACAGCCGGTCGTAGCTGGCCACACCGGTGCGCAGGGTGGTTTCGGCCTCCAGCCGGTAGAGCGTACCGTTAGCGACCATTCGCCCGTCAGCCGTGAAGAGTGCAGCCCAATGGTCGCCCAAGGCGCCGCGTGGCGTCACTTCGACCCATCCGTCGCTGTTGGCGATAGTCAGCGCAAACGCGCCGGCGAACCGACCGCGGCTGTCGAAGATGAGCAGGGTGGCTGGGCCGTCGTAGCCGGTGATGCGCACCGCTACCGGCGTAGGCGTCAGAGGTTGCACAACGGAATTGAGACTGGTGAAGGTTGCGGTCGTCTCGGCCAGCGCCGGCGTGATCGGCGCGCTCAGGCTGGCGAGCAGCCCGATCAGAGCAAACAAGAGGATCAAACGCTTCATTGGCTACCTAAAATGCTGATGAAGGGCA
>JAUQOZ010000285.1 GCA_030550625.1 Chloroflexota bacterium
TTAACCTCAATGCCGCCCGCGACCTCGCCAACCGGCTCGGCAACGATCCAGTTGATCCCGATACCGAACAGCGGCTAGCGCCCTTCCGCGCCATTACTAGCAGCGGCACCGTGGGAATCGACAATCGCGGCGCGGTGCGAGGGACGTTGCTGTTGAGTATTGAGCCGTAATGATGGGGGGAGATGGGAAGCGAGGAGGCGGGAAGTTCTTAAGGATGTGGTCAATTCACGTTGCCGGTAGCGTACGGTAGTTTGGCTGCCGCACGCTACCGGCAACGCCATTAGCTAGCCGTCTTGCCCAATCTTCATCAATCTGCGCTCAGCGATAAACCGTCGTTGCAGCGTATTCACCGCCTCAGCACGCTTTCACTGCATTGTTGCGAAGACAACACGTACACAGTGCTGTAAGCCTCATCCGCGCAGCAATAGCGCTTGCCGGTATGTACACATCTGTGCAATGCCGTGTAGGCCAAACTCCCAATAGCGAAGCCATGGTACGATGGAGCAGGAACGTGCTGAACAAGGGAGCATCTATGGCTGCAGCTACTCCACATCGTTACCTTGGCAAAGGACGTAAATCGGTTGATGGGATCGAGAAAGTGACCGGGCGCGCCCGCTATGCCGGTGACGTGCATCTGCCCGGTCTGTTGCACGGCAAATTGGCGTTGAGCATGTACGCCCATGCCCGCATCGTCAGCATTGATACGAGCGCGGCCCGCGCCGTGCCCGGCGTGGTGGCGGTGCTGACCGCGGCGGACTTGCCCACCCGTGGCCGCCAGCCTGCATCGCGCCAAACGACGACGCTGGCCGATGGCGTGGTGCGCTACCGTGGCGAGCCGGTGGCGCTGGTGTTGGCGACGAGTCTGGCCGCGGCTGAAGATGGCGTGGCGGCGTTGCAGATCGACTACGAGCCGCTGCCCGGCCCGGTCACGCCGGAAGCGGCGCTCGATCCGGCGGCGCCGGTGATCTGGCCGCAGGGTGCGCCGAAGGGTGAGGCCGACCTGACTGCCGCTCACGCTGCGGTGGCGCGCGGTGACGATCAGGCTGAGCACAAGGCGTCAAACATTCACGAGCACAAACAGTTTAGCCGGGGTGACGCACAGACAGCCTTGGCCGCCGCCGAGGTGGTGATAGAGGGAACCTACCGCACGTCGATTGTGCATCAAGGCTACCTCGAACCGCACGCTGTCGTGGCTGATATTGATCCGGTACGCAAGCAGCTCACGCTCTACACCAGCACGCAAGGCCAGTTTGGCGTGCGCGACGAAGTCGCGCGGCTGCTAGGTCTCCGCCCCAGCCAAGTGACCGTTATCCCAATGACGGTTGGCGGCGGGTTTGGCGCGAAATACGGCATTCTTGAACCGCTGGCGGCTGCAGCGGCGCTCGCCGTGGGCCGGCCCGTGCGGATCATACTTGACCGCAGCGAGGATTTTCTCACTACGACCCCTTCACCGGCCAGCACGATCACGCTCAAGCTCGGCGCGACGCGCGATGGCACGCTGACCGCGCTGGTGGCCGAGATCGTGAACGACAACGGCGTGTACCCATTTACCTTGGGCGGGATTATGAGCACGCTGCTCGGCGGCTACTACCGCTGCCCCAACGTGCAGATCGACGTGATCGAGGTGCTGACCCACAAGCCGCAAGCCGGCGCCTACCGCGCTCCCGGCGCGCCACAGATCACATTTGCGATCGAGTCAGCGATGGATGAATTGGCCCGCAAGCTGGGCCTCGATCCGCTGGAGCTGCGGCTGCGCAATGCGGCTACCACTGGCGATCCGATGGGCAACAACGATCCGTGGCCATCAATGGGGTTGACCAAGGTGCTCGAAGTCGCCGCCAACCACCCGCTCTGGCGCGAACGCCAGCCGGGCAGTGGGGTTGGGTTGGCGATTGGCGGCTGGCCGTGCGGTATGTCGCCAGCGGCGGCAGTCTGCCGGGTTGACACCGACGGCATGGTACGGGTGCATGTTGGTTCAGTCGATATCTCCGGCGTCAACAGCAGCTTTGTGCTGGTGGCCGCCGAGATTCTGGGAGTGCCGCCGGAGCAGGTCGAGATTGTGGCCGGCGACACTCGCAGCGGGCCGTTTGCCGGGCCGAGCGGCGGCAGCCAGATTACCTACAGCGTAGCTGGCGCAGTGGCCGCCGCTGCGCGCGAGGCCCGCCGGCAGTTGTTGGAAATGGCCGCCGATATGCTCGAAGCGCGGGTTGATGACCTCGATATTCGCGAAGGGATGGTGCAGATCCGCGGCGTACCCGGACGCGAGTTGCCGATTGGTGAGGTAGCGAAGCGAGCTGAGGAGCAGGCCGGCGGGCCGGGGCCGATTGTGGGTGATGGAAAAGCTGCCCCCGCCGAGAATGCGCCCGGCTTTGTCGCTCATATCGTGCAGGTTGAGGTCGATCGCGAGACGGGACGGGTAAAACCGCTGCGTTACGTCGCAATTCAAGATGTTGGCTTCCCGCTCAACCCGCTGATGGTCGAGGGCCAAATCCATGGCGGCGCAGCGCAAGGGGTGGGTTGGGGTCTCTACGAGGCGCTGCGCTACGATGAGCGCGGCGAGCTGCTGACCGCCAGCTTGATGGACTACACCCTGCCGCGCGCCGCTGACCTCCCTACCTTTGAGGCGGTGCTGGTCGAGAACCCGGCTCCCAATGGCCCCTTCGGCGCGCGTGGGGTTGGCGAACCGCCGATCACCGCCGGGGCAGCGGCGATTGCCAACGCCATCCGCGATGCGACCGGCGTCCGCATCTATGAGTTGCCGATGCGCGATGAGGTGGTGTGGCGGGCGTTGCAACAGGGTTGAGCAAAGGCGGTAGAGAAGACGTGGGCGGGTTTGAGACCCGCCCTTACGCTGATGTCCACCCAACCCGCCATCACCCCCGCGCGGCGTGAGCTTGGCGGACAATCTCTTCGATCTGGCCGAGATGGTCATAGGCGTGAGCCAGACCGAGCGCATAGCGGCCACGGGCATCCACCGGCGGCGCGCCGGGCCACGGCTCAACCAGATAGTCGAGGTGGGGTTGGTCAGGCCACATCTGTAACGAAGCGTGCAACATGCGCCGGCTCTCGGCCAAACGCTGGCGCACTTGGGCCATGGTCGTCACCGTCTCCCACGGCACTTCGTAGCGCGATCGGCCATGCAGTTTAACGCCACGGGCCATCTCGGCGGCCAAAAAGGCCGACTCTTCGCATGACGCGGTGAGGTGAACGATCACGTGGCCGAGTGTCCATGCTTGGTTGACGGCGCTCGGATCGCTGGCGAAGGGATCGTTGGCATTGGGATCAACCGGCTGGAAGGTGACGTCGGCGTCAACACAATCGGCGATCAGCCGTTCGATGGTGTCGTACATCTCGTCGGTTTCGGCGTGCAGATCGGCGATGGTCATGTCGCCGACGATTTCTTGCATGGTGCGCTCGCGACGGTAGAGTGCGGCGTAATCGAGCATAAGCATCTCCTTCACAGGTGGGATGTTAGAATAGCCACGAAAAGACACAAAAGGCACAAAATAATATTATGCCTTTGGGAGTTTTAATTGTGATTGACGGCTTTGGGGAATCGCGGTTCCCCCTCACCCCCAGCCCCTCTCCCGCAAAGCGGGAGAGGGGCGCTACTGCGTTTCGCTTCTGCGATCCCTTACCCGCTAGCTAGCGGCTCCCCCTCTCCTGCCGCAATTCAAGGGCGGACAGCACCTCTGATCTGGCACCCGGCCCTGAAGGGCCGGGCTAGGGGTACGAAGCCCACTGCGCGGGTTAATGCCCCCACCCCTTGCCCCTCCCCCGCTGGGGGAGGGGTGATGGGGAGCGCAGCACGAGACTTTACGGCATCGCACAGCGATCGATAGTTGTACTCGATTAAAAGTTCTGTCTGATCCTCAACTGGAAGAGAGAGGCAAGCGTGCCTCCTTACTGGCCCAAGCGTTCGAGCAGTTTGCAATAGGCGATCTGGCCCTTGCGGAAGCTGCTGAGACGGAAGAATTCATCGGGTGAATGCACCCGCTCGTCGTCGAGGCCGAAGGCGAAGTTGCTGGTGTACGCACCGAGCTGGCGTTGGAAGAGCGTGCAGACCGGGATTGAGCCGCCGCTGCGCACATAGTACGGTTCGCGACCGTACATCTCGACCAACACCTCGCGCACCGCCACGTTGCCCGGATCGTCTTCGGGAATGAGGTAGGGATAGGCTTGGAACGCGAGCGGTGTGACCGTCACCGTCACGCCGGGAGGAGTGTGGCGCTTGATGTGCGCTTGGAGCAGATCGAGAATGACCTGCGGATCTTGGTCAGGGACGAGACGACAGGTAATCTTGGCGTGCGCTTCGGCGGGCAGCACCGTTTTAATCCCCTCTTGCTGGAAGCCGCCCCAAATGCCGTTCACCTCCAGCGTCGGGCGCACCCACTCACGCTCGCGGGGGGTGAAGCCGGCCTCGCCAAACAATGCCGGTACGCCGAGCGTCTCCTTCAGCTTTTCCTCATCGAAGGGAATTGCAGCAATCCGTTCGCGGTCGGCTGGCGTCAGCGGGCGCACCTGATCGTAGAAGCCGGGGATCGTGATCATGCCATCATCCGAACGCATCGAGGCCAGAATCTGCACCAGCGCGTGGATCGGGTTCTGCACCACGCCGCCGTACATCCCCGAATGCAAATCCATCTTGGCCGCGCGGACATCAATCTGAACGCCGCAACCGCCGCGCAACCCGACCAAAATCAGCGGCTGTTCTTCACTCCACTGGCCGCCGTCGGCGCTGAGCACCATATCGCAGGCGAACCGCTCGCGTTCGTGTTGGAGGAAAGCGGGAATCTGGGGGCTGCCGATCTCCTCTTGGCCCTCGAAGAAGAACTTGACGTTCACCGGCAGCGCACCGCTGCTCTGCAAGAGCGCCTCAACCGCCAAGATCGGGATCAGCATATTGCCCTTGTCGTCGCTTGCGCCGCGGGCATAGATGCGGTCATTCTCGATATGCGGCTCGAAGGGCGGGTGCGTCCACAAATGGAGCGGGTCAACCGGCTGCACATCGAAGTGGCCGTAGATCAAGACGGTCGGCTTGCCGGGAGCATGGAGCCAATCGGCGTAGACGACCGGGTGACCGCCGGTGGGCAGGATGGCAACATGTTCCATCCCGGCGGCGGTGAGGCGATTGGCGACCCACTCGGCGGCGCGCAACACATCACCGGCGTGATCCGAGATAGCCGAAACGCTGGGAATGCGCAGAAAATCGACCAATTCGGCCAGAAAACGATCTTGATGTTCGGCGAGATAGCTCTTCCAGTCTGGCATAGCGGTCAGCTCTCCTCTACAATACAGATAGGCGGACGCACAGCTTTCGCCCTATGATCGACATTATACCGGAGAATGACATGGCGACATTGCTTGCGCGTCCAATATTTCAATTGCAACAGATCGGCACGATCGTCGCGCTGGCGGCGACAGTGGCAGTGAATGCGTTGGCCAATCTCCTGCCGCTCAACGGCCAAACGACCGCAGCGATTTCGGATCGCTACCCACTCTTGATCACGCCGCCGGGGTATGTGTTTGCGATCTGGGGGCTGATTTACACCGGCTTGATCGGCTACGCCATCTATCAGGCGCTGCCGGGGCAGGCCAGCAACCCGTGCCTGCGCGCCGCGGCGCCGTGGTTCTGGCTGAGTTGCGCCGGCAATATTGGGTGGATTGTGGTGTGGCACTACAACCTGCCGCTCCTCTCGTTGCCGGCAATGCTGATCGTCTTGATCGGCTTGATCGGCGTCTACCTCGCCCTACGCCATCCCAGCGCACCCGCCACCGGCGAACGCTGGCTGGTGCGGCCAACGTTCAGCGTCTATCTGGGTTGGATCTGCGTAGCCACGCTGGTCAATGGCAGCGTCTTTTTGTACGAACTGGGCTGGCGCGATACCGGCGCCGGCGGCATTGCCAGCACCATCGTGTTGCTGGTACTGGCCGCCGGACTAAGTTGGTGGTTTGCCCGCCGCTGGCGTGATGGCGTGTTGCCATTGGTCGTCGCATGGGCCGCCAGCGGGATCGCGCTGAAGCAGGCCGCAATCACACCGCTGGCGGTGGTCGCGTGGGGAGTAGCGGCAGCAGCATTGGTTGCGGCGACGACGGCGTATGCTTCGCAAAACGGACAGACGCGGAGAGGGCAAAGGCGCAGAGACTCTTAACGCAAAGGCGCGAAGGACGCAAAGAGGTTTTGGGGCAAGTGTCACCGCTTTCGTTGTCATTGCGAGGGGGCGTAGTCCCCGAAGCAATCTCCCGCGAGGGCGGAACCGATCACTCACCGCAGAATAGCCTCAAAGACACCCAAACGACGTAAAACATACGTTTTGTGGCTGTTCGTCGCCCCCACCCCCGGCCTCTTCCCCG
>JAUQOZ010000338.1 GCA_030550625.1 Chloroflexota bacterium
ACCCCGGTTTCACGACCACATTATTCGCCACGATCTGGCCTATCAACGGATTATGGCGTATATCCGCAATAATCCCGCCCGCTGGGAACGCGACCGGTTTTATCGTGAACGGAAATAATCCCCAATTGACGTGATCGTAGAGACGCACGGCCGTGCGTCTCTACAAATGCGTCACCTGATCACAAACCCATCATTTTTAATCCCGCCCGCTGGGCACGTGACCGGTTTTGCCGCGAACGGATGCAATATCAACCGTTTTATCACAATGTTGCGGTATCCATCCCAGCCTAAAACGCGCTATAGTATGTATAACAAACGATCCGTCACCCTTTTGGCTATGACATCATCCATCGCCTATGTCCCGCCGTCCACGCCCGCCACTGCCTCGCTTTCGCCGGCCCACACCACCACCGCCGCGCCATCGCCTATCGGTGCTGTGGCGCTGGCTGAACCGGCTGGTATTTAGTGTACTCGTGCTGATTGTGTTTGCGGTTGCTGGGGTGATCGCGCTCTACCTCTACTATGGCCGCGATCTGCCGCCGCCTGAGTTGATCGACCAGCACCGCAGCTTTGAGAATACGCGCATCTATGCTCGCGACGGCAGTACCCTACTCTACGAGGTGATTGGCCCCGGTGTGCGCGTGCCGGTGGCGCTTGACCGCATTCCCAAGATTCTGCGCGACGCGACGGTGGCGGTTGAAGATGCGAATTTCTATACCAACCCCGGCGTTGATTTGCCCAGCATTGCCCGCGCGTTTTGGCAGAATGTCACCGCTGGTCAGACCGTCTCTGGCGCAAGTACGATTACGATGCAGTTGGTGCGGGCCATTTTGCTCACCCCTGAAGAGGCGCAACAGCAGTCGATCGAGCGCAAGATTCGCGAAGCGATTTTGGCGATTCGGGTTGGGCAGGAGTATAGCAAAGATCAGATTTTGTCTCTCTACCTCAACGAGGTCTACTACGGCGCGCAGGCCTATGGGGTGGAAGCGGCGGCGCAGCGGTATTTCGGCAAGCATGTCTGGCAATTGACCCGCGGCGAGGCAACGTTGTTGGCCGGATTGCCCCAATCCCCCTCCAACTACAATCCGTTCGAGAATTTGCCGCTAGCCCGCGCCCGCCAACGCATTGTGCTCAACCAGATGGTGGACGCTGGTTTTATCAGCGCCGCTGAAGCCGATTCGATCTTCGCCGAGCCGATCCGGTTGGTGCCGCCGGTAACGACTATTCAAGCGCCGCATTTTACCTTTTATGTTTATGACTTATTGGTGCAGCGGTTCGGCGAGGAGATGGTCAACCGGGGTGGGTTGCGGGTGATTACTACTCTCGATCCGGACTGGCAGACCCAAGCCGAGGAGGTGGCACGCGCCAAGATCGCCGAGCTGCGCGCGCGCGATGCTAGCAACGCCGGTGTGGTGATGCTGTCGCCTGATGGCCAGATTTTGGCGATGGTGGGCAGTGTTGATTACAATGCGCCCGATGGTCAAGTCAACGTGACGATGGCGCCTCGCCAGCCCGGTTCGGCGCTGAAGCCGTTCGTCTATGCTGCGGCATTGCAACGCGGATGGACGCCAGCGACCATGTTGTGGGATGTGCCATCAAGCTGGTCAGTGAACGGCACAACCTACCAGCCGCGCAATTACGATGGCCGCTTTCGCGGGCCGGTGCGGTTACGCTTGGCACTGGCTAATTCTCTCAATATTCCGGCGGTGAGGGCGCTGGAGTTTGTTGGGGTTGAGAACTTCGTCAATCTGATGAGCGAGTTTGGCATTACGACGTTTACTGACCCTAGCCGGTACGGGTTAGCTATGGCATTGGGCAGTAATGAGGTGCGGTTGCTCGAATTGACCGGCGCGTATGCCGGCTTGCGCGCTGGCGGCAGGCAGGTGCGTCCGGTGGCCATCCTGCGCGTCACCAACAGTCGCGGCGAGATGCTCGAGTCGTGGCAACCCCAGCGCGGTAAGCCGTTGCTCGGCCCGCAGAGCGAGCAGGTTGCCTTTCTCATTACTGACATCCTCAGTGATAACGCTGCCCGGCGGCTAGTGTTCGGGCGCAACAATGTGATGGAGTTGCCCAATATTCCGGCAGCGGTCAAGACCGGCACCAGCAACGATTACCGCGATTCGTGGGCGGTTGGCTATACTGATGCGGTCGTCATCGGCGTCTGGGTCGGTAATAACGATAGCCGCCCGATGGCCGAGGTCGCTGGCGCGAATGGAGCCGGCTTGATCTGGCGCGAGTTGATGCTGCGCTACCACGCCAACCGTCCGGCCCAACCCTTTACCCCGCCACCCGGGATCGTCGAGCTACCGGTTTGCGCTGAGACAGGCGGGCTGCCGGTTCCTGAATGCCCACAGGTCATCAGCGAACGATTTATGGCTGGTACTGAGCCGGTAAGCGAGATTACGTACCAAATCTATCGCGTCGGCGGTGATGGTTCGTGTCTGGCCGCGCCCTACACGCCGCCGGAAGAGGTACGGACAGTGAGCTTCCCGGTTTACCCAACTGAGGTTACAGAATGGGCGAAGCGCAATGGCCGTGCCGCGCCTACCGAGTACTGCCCGCCGCCGCGCGAGCCGGATCGCGCGATTGCCCTGCTCGATCTCGCTGAGAGCAGTGTTATCACGAACACGTTGCTCTTCGTCAAGGGCACCGCGCGCGGCCCGTTCATTCTCGACATTGGTCAAGGCGCCAATCCGACCGGCTGGCAGGTGCTCGGCCAGAGCAACCAGCCGGTCGAGGATGGTTTGTTGGGAGTTTGGAATGCCGGCGGCTGGCCGGCAGGCGATTACACCATTCGCCTGCGTGTGACCATGGCTGACGGCGGCGTGATCGAAGAGCGGCGCCGGATTCGCTATGCGCCGTGACTAGCGATCAGCGCCTGTTGCCATGCCGCTTCGACCTGCGCCCGCGTCTGCGCTTGCGAACCGCCGTTGTCGATGATCACGTGCGCCCGGCTAAACCGGCTCTCTTGCGGCGGCTGGGCCGCCACGCGGGCTTGGGCTTCGGCCAGCGACATGCCCCGGGTCGTCATCAGCCGCTCAATCTGTTGTTCAACCGGGCACGTCACGACCCACACCTGATCGCACTCGTCGGCCCAACCCGACTCGATCAGCTTGATCGCGTCAATCACCACGATCGGGCGTTCAACCGGGCGCAGGCGCGTGGCATACTTGCCCGCCCCAGCCACTTCGTCGAGAAACCGGCGGATTTCGGCCCGCACTGCCGGATGGACGATCGCTTCCAGCCGCTTGAGCGCCTCTGGATCGTTGAAGACAATCGCACCGAGTTTGCGCCGGTCGATGGGGCCGCCGGGAGTGGTCACGATCTGCGAGCCGAAGGTGTTGACAATCGCCTGATAGACCGGCGTGCCCGGTTGTTGCAGCCGGTGGGTAACGCGATCAGCGTCAATCGTGCGCGCACCTAGCGCCGCCAGCATCGCCAGTACCGTGCTCTTGCCGCAAGCAATGCCGCCGGTCAGCCCGATCAAGTAGATGCCGGGATGTTTCATGCCGCCAGCTCCACATACTCTTGCAACACCAGCGCCTCATCGGTGATGCCGGCCAATTCGAGCAATTCGCTGATCAGCTCGGCGCGCCGCTCGGCATCGCGCCGGCTCCACGTCCGGCTCTTGATTTCGAGGAAGGGGCCGGGATCGGGCTGGCCGGCCAGTGTATCGAGGTTGATCGCGAAGTCGTGATCCTTGTAGAGAATCCGCCAGCGCCGTCGCCGCTTCTCGATCTCCTCGATCCGGTCGGGCTGGAAGTATTCGCGGTAGAAGCGCACGGTGTGGTCGGCGGGAGCCGTATAGCGCGCCCGTGAGAGCATCATCGCCTTGGGATGATCGACCCGCCGCGCTTCAGCCATCAGCGTGAGCGTGTACTTGGGTTGCGGGCGCGCCCCCGGATCGGTGCGGTGATCTTCGCGGATGCGGATCCGTTCGCCGTTAGCGAAGATGAAATAGGTGTCGTACTGGGTGCGTTCGCTGGTCTTGGTGATGGTGATTGCCGGATTGCGCAAAAGGGCCAGCACCCGCTCGACATCAGCCGGTTGCAGGCGCGCTTTGACCTGAATCTCGAAGATCTCGGCCTGTTGCACACCTCCCAGCGCCAGAATCTTGGCCAGCAGATTGCGCTCACGGGTGGCGAGAAACTCGTTGATGCGGGCGGCAATTGCCTGTGCGCGGGCAATGATCGCCTCTTCATCGAGCGTCTGCAAGTGACGATTGCGCAGCAAGAGTTTGCCGTCAACCAGCACATCACGCACATCGGCAGCCCGGCTGCTATAGACAAGGTGCGAATAGATCGCGTCAGCAGCGTAAGTGTAACGCGGCGCGCTGTGCAAGCGGCGCAGCTCGACCACAGCGATGTCGGCCCGTTTACCCACGGCCAGCGAGCCGATCAGGTGATCGAGATGGATGGCGCGCGCGCCCCAGCAGGTCGCCAGCGCAAAGGCTTCGCGGGCCGGTACCGCTGTCGGGTCGCCGCTTAAGCCTTTTGGCAACAGCGCCGCCAACTGGATCTCGGTAAACATATCTTGATCGTCGTTGCTGGCCGGGCCATCGGTACCCAACCCTACCCGCACCCCGGTCTCGATCATCCGGCGGAAGGGCGCGACGCCGCTGGCCAGCTTGAGGTTGCTGGTCGGGCAGGGCACTGCACCGGCGCGAGCTTCACGCAAGAGCCGCATGTCATCTTCGGTGGCATGGACGCAGTGGGCAGCGATGCAGGGCACATCGAACGCGCCAACCCGTTTGGCGTAGCGGATCGGCGTCACTTCGCGGTCGCGAATGCTCTCCTCCACTTCCCGCGCCGTCTCAGACAAGTGAGTGATCAGCGGCGCGCCAAACTCAGCGCAGAGCGCCGAGGCTTGGCGATAGATGTCGTCAGTGCAGGTGTACGGCGCGTGAGGCGCCACCGTGGCAATAATCCGCGGGTGGCCGCGCCACTCGGCCATAAACCGGCGCGCCCGCTCGATCCCGGCATCGAACGAGTCGGCATCGGGTGTCGGCAGCCGCATCACCGTCTGCCCGCAAATCGCCCGCATCCCGGCCTCATCGGCGGCGCGGGCGACTTCTTCCTCAAAATAGTACATATCGACGAAAGTCGTCGTGCCGCCGCGGATCATCTCGGCGCAACTGAGCAGCGTGCCGGTATAGCTGAAGTCAGGATCGACGAACTGGCTTTCCACCGGAAACATATAGCCAAACAGCCAGACATCAAGCTGCTGGTCGGCCACCAACCCGCGCAAGAGGCTCATCGGCACGTGGGCGTGGCCGTTGATCAGGCCGGGAATAATCGCGCAATCACGGCAATCGATCGTCTCCGTGGCGGTATAGCGAGCAGCTAATTCGGCGCTCGGCCCCACCGCCACGATCACCCCATCGCGAATCGCGACCGCCCCGTCGGCAAAGATCCGCCACTCCTCATCCATCGTGACGACGGTGCCACCGGTGAGCAGGGTGTCAACATGCTCCATGCAAACCTCCTCAACACATTCGCTGTCTTCTGGGTATTGTACGGGAAAGCGGCCAAACATGCGATCCGCCGGAATGCTGAATTGAGCAGTGGGGAGACGGGGTGAGTAGAGGCTGGCAGTGAAAGGGATCTTAACTATTCCGCATTGACAGGTCAAGGTCTTCGTGCTTCGATTGCGATGAATCTTCAGCTATTCACTAGCGATACATCCAAGAAAACACTACAAGAATCTGATCTTCATCGGAAAAAGTTTCCACTTGCAGAATGTTATAGATCTACTCTTTTGTCGCGATCAACGCGCGCAGACCGTAGCAAGCAACCACAAAGCAACAGTCTGAAGCGTGAAACCGCACCTGATGGCGGCCCCGATGAAAATGTCTTCGACATCCGGCAAGGAGTGGCTATCGGTATCTTCGTGAAATACGATCACCGTACTCCTTCCAACCAGCAACAATATCAGTGGCAAACTCCGGCTGAGGTATGGCGATACACTGGCCCCCACGCGCGCGAGTTGCGCAAGAATCCCACTCTTGCTGAAGATACGCTTTGGCAGCGTCTGCGCCATGGGCAATTGGGCGTCAAATTTCGTCGCCAGCACTGCATTGACCGTTTCATCGTCGATTTCTACGCCCGTGAGCCACGTCTTATTATTGAAGTAGATGGCCCAATTCACGAGACGCAGCAGGAATACGATGCGTGGCGGCAGTCTGTGCTTGAACATCTAGGTTATCGCGTGCTGCGCTTTACCAACGATGACGTGCTAGAAAACGTCGAGGGAGTCATTCAAGTGATTAGGGAGGCGATTGCGGGGGGACCCCCACCCCTAACCCC
>JAUQOZ010000067.1 GCA_030550625.1 Chloroflexota bacterium
CCGGAGAAGAACCCAGTAGTGCGTCTCTTCCGCCGTTTTATGCCGATTAGCGACCGCTACGATGGTCAGAAATTCTTTACCCGCCAGAATGGCGTGCTAATGGCCACGCCACTCTTGCTGGTGCTGGTGATGGTTGAGACGACTGACCTGATCTTTGCTATTGACTCGATCCCGGCCATCTTTGCGGTGACGCAAGATCCGTTTATCGTCTACACCTCAAATGTCTGTGCGATTCTGGGGTTGCGCGCGCTCTACTTTGTGCTGGCCGGCGTCGTCCACCTGTTCCACTACCTCAAGCTGGGGCTATCGGTGGTGTTGGCGTTTGTCGGCGTCAAGATGCTGTTACCTGACCTGAGCGAAGCGATCGTTGGCGTGAGCTGGAAGATTCCGACCGGGGTGTCGTTGGGGGTGGTGGCGACCATCATTACAGTATCGATCATCGCCTCGCTCGTGCGGGCGCGCGTGGTAGAGACCGGCGAACATGCCGCCTCCTCGTAGCGTTGCCTAGCCATCCGAATGTTCGTCGCGCCAATCGGTTTCATCATCGCGCCCATTTATCATCGTGCCCAGCAGGAACGAGCTCTGCGATCAATTCACAGATCTGTTCAGGGCATTCCTGCTGCGGCATGTGGCCACAATGCTCAAGGTGAATGTACTGCCCGCGCCCTTCGAGCACAATCTCGGTGGACTCAATCAATTCGCCCTCGACGATCAGGTCATGATCGCCAGCAATGAGAATGGTGGGTGTCTGGCATTCGCTGACAAGATCGAGGTAGTGATGAGCGCGGAAGAACGCATCAATCGCCAACCAGCGTAACGCCGAGAGGGTTGCCCGGCGTTGGCGCGTTTGGTGCAGCCGCACCCATACCCGCTGGCGCAAAAATCGCCGCTCGCGCACCGGTAATTCGTACAAATTATAGTAGAACGGGCGCAAGCTGTGGAAGGCCAGCTCGCGTGAGCGTTGGATGCCAGCCAACATCAACTCGCCTACCCCCGGTAACAAGAGCGGCCACAGCCGGCGGGGTGGAAATTGGCGTTTGATTGGCAAGCAGCCGCTGATCAGAATTTGCTGTTGGATGAGCTGCGGTAAGCCAATGCTCAGACGCTGGGCGATCATTGCCCCCAGCGAATGGATGAGCTGCGGTAAGCCAATGCTCAGACGCTGGGCGATCATTGCCCCCAGCGAATGGCCGACGAGGGTCACCTGTTGCAACCCGAGCGCAGTGATAAATTCGGCCATTGCACGGGCAAAGAAAGTCAGACTGTACCCGCCCTTAGGGCCGGAACTGCGGCCAAAACCGGGCAGATCAGGCGCAATAACACGGTAGCGCTGCGCGAGTGGCGGAATGATTGCCCGCCATGTGTCAGCTTCATCGCCTAGCCCGTGGATGAGGAGCAGGATAGGAGCCTTAGCAGCGCCGGCATCGTAATAAAAGAGTTCCAGATCACGGAGAGCAATCCGACGAGCATACGGTACCAACGCAGGGGGGATGTCCATCGTGGGATTTCTCGGCATAGCATTGGCTCCATGGGCAAGCAATGTCGCTATATTTTATACTAACTATTCTGGCATGTCAAACATGTAGAGAATTAGACGCTAAACGAATATAACAAAATCGTTAACCAATTTTAAAGAATAAATAACCAAGCACTGTGTAAATTACCCCATTAGTTCGATTCGTAAAAGGTTGTATAGCCTCTGGAGATCAGCCTGATCATACAAGTAACAAAAATAGCTAGAGAGAACGCATCATATCACGCTTACACCATATTTAAACATGGTATCCTTATGACTTAGCCCTGCCCTGTCACCAACCACTATGCTGAACCTTTACTCGCTACCGCCCTCCTCACTATTCCGTGCTACAATCGGGCATGCCGGAATGACCGGCAACGAATGACTGCCAAGAGGAGCCGGCAATGCGCACAACCATTCGTGATATTCAGCAGATGCGCGATCGCGGCGAGCGGATCCCGATGGTGACCGCGTATGACTATACTTCGGCGCAGATTGCCGATCGCGCTGGCATTCCGATGATTTTGGTCGGCGATTCGCTGGGGATGGTGGTCTTAGGCCACGAATCGACCGTGCCGGTAACGCTCGACGAGATGGTGCATCACACTCGTGCGGTCGTACGCGGTGCGCGCAAGGCGTTGGTCGTGGGTGATTTGCCGTTTTTGACCTACGCCTCACCCGAACAGGCCGTCCTTAGCGCTGGCAAGATGTTGCAAGAGGCGGGTGCGCAAGCGGTGAAGCTGGAAGGCGGTGTGCATATCGCACCGACGATTGCCCGGCTAGTGCATTTGGGAATTCCGGTGATGGGGCATATTGGCTTTACCCCGCAAGCGGTCAACCAAATTGGGTTGCGGGTGCAAGGCAAACGCGCCGCCGAAGCGCAACAGTTGCTGGCCGATGCGCTCGCTGTGCAAGAGGCCGGCGCTTTTGCGATTGTGCTCGAACTGGTACCTGCCGAACTTGCGCAAGCGATTACCGAACGGCTGCGGATTCCGACCATCGGGATCGGGGCTGGCGCCGGCTGTAGCGGGCAGGTGCAGGTCTGGCACGATATGCTCGGCCTGTACAGCGATTTTGTGCCTCGCCATGCGCGCCGTTATGCCAATCTCGCCACCATTATCGGCGAGGCGCTGGCCCAATACGCCAATGATGTGCGCGCTGGCGCCTTCCCCGGCCCTGAACATAGCAGCCGGATGGATGCAGACGAACTGGCGGCAGCGTTGCGCCAGTTCGACGCCGGCACACCGTCAGAGTAACCAGTGCCGGATGGATGCGGACGAACTGGCGGCGGCGTTACGCCAGTTCGACGCCGGCACACCGTCAGAGTAACCAGTCTGCTTGCGCCGCCGAAAGAAGGAAGGGAACAGCGCCTAAGCCGAATTGCGCTGACAGGCTCCATTGCGGGCGCTATCCACAGGCGTAGATGGCGGGCCGCGGATGGGCCGTACTAAGCGGCGACCTAGCGCGCTCTTGCCAGCAATCTCTCGCGCTCAATCAGGCAATTGCCGCACTGCTGGCGGCGACGCGCAATGACACGCGAACCTTATCATATCTGTTCAATGAGGAATCGTATGGAAGTGCTACATACTATCGCCGATTTCCGCCGCGCGCGCGCGGCCTTTGGCGAATTAGGCTTTGTGCCGACGATGGGCTATCTCCATCAAGGTCACTTGGCGCTCGTCGAGCGGGCGCGCACCGAGTGCCCAGCGGTGGCAGTGAGTATTTTTGTCAATCCAACCCAATTCGGCCCCCACGAAGATTATGCGCGGTATCCCCGCGACACCGAGCGCGACCTCGCGCTGCTGAAAGCCGCCGGGGTTGATCTGGTCTTTGTGCCGCCGGTGGAAGAGATGTACCCGCCCGGCTTCGGCACGTATGTCATCCAACCTGCCGCCGATGAAGTGCTGGAGGGCGCGGCCCGGCCCGGCCATTTTCGCGGCGTGGCGACGGTGGTGTGCAAGTTGTTTAACATTGTGCAGCCAACCAAGAGCTACTTCGGCCAGAAGGATGCGCAACAGACGGTGGTGATCCGGCAGATGGTGCGCGACTTGAATATTCCGGTCGAGATTGTGGTCGCGCCGACGGTGCGCGAGCCGGATGGGTTGGCGCTGAGCAGCCGGAATGTGTACCTCAACCCGGCACAACGCGCTGCCGCGCCGGTGCTTTACCGGGCCTTGCGGGCCGCCGCCGAACGCTACGCCGCCGGTGAGCGCAGCGGTGAGGCGTTGCGCGCGCTGATGCGCGAGGTGCTGGCGGCTGAACCGTTGGCGAAGCCGGAGTATGTGAGCGTGGCCCACCCGCTGACCCTGCGCGAGCTGGATCAGATTGGGCCAGAGGGGGCGTTGCTCTCGATGGCGGTGCGGTTTGATAACGTGCGATTAATCGATAATTGGGTGCTGGAAGGGGTGAGGTAGGGGCGTAGCGTGCTGTGCCCACAAGGCACAGCGCGCTGTGTTCCTACCGGGTGGCGGTACGGGGGGCACAGCGCGCTATGCCCACAGAACACAGCACGCTGTGTTCCTACCGGGTGGCGGCGACGGTGGCTTCGATGGCGCCGGCGATGATGGTGACGATCTGATCGATCTGCTCGTAGGTGGTGACCAATGGCGGGGCAAGACAGATGGTATCGCCGACGACGCGGGTGAAGAGACCGCGCGCGGTCATCTCTTTCTGCACCCGCGCACCGACGTTGGCGCTGGCCGGGAAGGGTTCTTTCGTGGCGGTATCGGCCACTAACTCGATACCAGCCATCATGCCCTTGCCGCGCACGTTGCCGACATGCGGCAGCGCATAGAGCTCTTGTAGCCGGCGGAGCATATAGTCGCCTACTTCGGCGGCGCGCTGCACCAGCCCTTCCCGCTCGATTATGGCGATATTGGCCAGCGCCACTGCGCAGGCGGTCGGGTGGCCGGAATAGGTAAAGGCGTGCATCCAGCGCTTATCGGGCGGAACCGACTCGATCGCTTCGTAGATGCGGTCGCTGACGCCAATGCCGCCGAGCGGAATGTAGCCCGATGTGATCCCTTTGGCGAACTGGGCAATATCGGGTTCGATGCCATAGTGCTCGAGCCCAAACCAGCGCCCGGTGCGGCCAAAACCAGTAATCACCTCGTCGCTGATCAGCAGCACATCGTAGTAATCGCAAATCTCGCGAACCCGCTTGAAATAGTCGTCTTGGGGCGGAATGACGCCGCCAGCGCCCTGCACCGGTTCAGCGATAAAGGCGGCGACGGTTTCCGGCCCTTCGCGCAGGATCGCCTCTTCGAGCAGATTGGCGGCGGCGACACCATCGCTGAGGTGCGGGGTCGGATTGACAAAGCGGTAGGGGTAGGGCGACTCGATATGGATAAAACCGGGCACGCGCGGCTCGAACATGGGCCAGTAGGCCGGCAAGCCGGTGGCGCTCATAGCCGCCATCGTCACGCCGTGATAGCCCTTCATGCGCGAAATGAACTTGACCTTTTCCGGCTTGCCAACTGCCTTCCAGTAGAAACGGGCCGTCTTAAACGAGCTTTCGGTGCTCTCGGCGCCGCCGGAAGTGAAGAAAAAGTGGTTGATGCTGGGGTAAAAGAGTTCGCTCAGTTTCTGCGCCAACTGAATGGCGGGCAGGTTGGTCGAACCAACATACGACGAATAATAGGCCAACTGCTTCATCTGCGCACAAGCGGCTTCGGCCAACTCTTCGCGCCCGTGGCCGACATTCACATTCCACAGCCCGCTCAGGCCATCGATATACTCGCGCCCTTCGGCGTCAATAACGATCGATCCACGACCAGCCACCCAAATTTTCGGGTTCTGATGCGCCGTCGGATGGGTGAGCGGGTGGATCAGATAGTCATGATCGGCCTGAATCTGTTCTTGCAGGTTGTACACGCGCGCCTCCTCGTGGGAAATACTGGTGCTGATGGTTGGATTGTAGCGGAGAAGCGCAGAGACGGCAAGCGGCGCGTGAGCGAAGGGAAAGAACGCAGTACAATTAGAGAACAATCATTCCGATGATGGAGAGCGTTATGCGTTGGCGCACACAGATTGAATTGATCCGGCAGGCACTGGCCGGGCCGCCGCCGTCACTCGAAGAGGTGCTGATCCTGCGCCGGCTTGATGGCGCGCCGTTGCGACCATTCACGCCGCCGCCGGGAGTCACGCCGCGCCAATCGGCGGCGTTGCTGCTCCTCTTTCCGCGCGACGATCAATTGCACGTGCCGTTAACGGTGCGTTCGAGCCGCGTCACTACTCATCGCGGCGAGGTCTCGTTGCCGGGAGGCGGGATCGATCCCGGCGACGGCGGTGCAACCGGGGCGGCGCTGCGCGAGGCGCACGAAGAGATTGGGGTTGATCCGGCGCAGGTGGAAGTGCTTGGCGCACTCACCACGTTCTACATCCCGCCGAGCAACAACTACCTGACGCCAGTCGTGGGCGCGTACCCAACGCCGTTTGAGCCGAACCACGACCCGGAAGAGGTTGAGAGCGTGTTTACAGTGCCGCTCACTGCGCTGTTTGATCCGGCGACGGTGCGCGAGGAGATTTGGGAGCGGAATGGCACCCGGATGCGGGTGCCGTTTTTTGCCCTCAACGGGTACAAGGTGTGGGGGGCCACCGCCCTGCTGCTGAGCGAATTTGTCGCCCGGCTGCGACGAGCGGGGTGGGAACGGTGAACCGGTGGCAATGCGATGGATGCTGTCACCGGTTATCATGCAGTAGAGCCGCACCGCCGTGCGGCTCCCACCCCAACCCATCACCGGTTATTATCCCGTAGAGCCGCACCGCCGTGCGGCGCTACA
>JAUQOZ010000190.1 GCA_030550625.1 Chloroflexota bacterium
TTCAAGCGGAATGAGTGGAGGGTTGGTGCTCATCACTCTTCATTTGATCTAATGAAAGGTTTGCGATGACCACGATCGTGTTGCATAACGGCCCGATCTATACCCTCAATCCGGCCCAGCCAGTGGTTCAAGCGGTGGCTATTCGCGGCGAGCGGATCTTAGCGGTGGGTGATGAAGCGACGGTGCGGGCTGCTGCCGGCCATCAGGTTGAGGCGATTGATCTGCGCGGGCGGGCGGTGTTACCCGGTCTAACCGATGCGCACATCCATATTGTGCTGTACGGCCTTGCCCGCCAGCAGGTGCGCCTGACCGGCTGTGCCGATTTCGCGGCGGCGCTCGACCAGATCGCTGCTGCGGCGCAACGCTTGCCGCCGGGGGCATGGTTGCGGGGCAACGGCTGGGATCATACGCTGTGGGGCGGGCGCTGGCCTACCCGATCCGATCTCGACCGGGTGTGTCCGGATCGTCCGGCTATGCTGGATCGCAAAGACGGCCATTCGCTGTGGGTCAATAGCCGTGCCCTTGAGTTGGCCGGGATTACCGCGGCCACACCCGATCCCGATGGCGGCCAGATCCAGCGTGACGAGCATGGCGAACCAACCGGCATATTGCTCGAAACAGCGATGGAACTAGTGCGCGCAATTGTGCCGCCGCCTACCCGTGCCGAGCGGTTGGCGGCGTTACGGTTAGCGATCAACGAGGCGTTGAGTTATGGCTTGACCAGCTTGCACGTGCCGCCAGCAACCGATCCGGCTGATGGCCCCGATACGCTGATCGATCTGCAAGCGCTGCGGGCTGACGGTGATCTGACCATTCGCGTGCTGGCGCATATCGCCGGTGCGCATCTCGATCACGCCATCGGTTTGGGCTTGCGCAGCGGGTTGGGTGACGATTGGCTGCGGATCGGCGGCCTCAAGTTGTTCGCCGATGGTTCGCTCGGCTCTGAGAGCGCCCACATGCTGGCGCCGTATGAGGGGCGTGATCATACTGGCATCGCCGTCATTCCACCCGCCGAGATGAAAGCGATTGTGGCCCGTGCCAATGCGCACGGGATCAGCGTGGTGGTGCATGCGATTGGCGACGCCGCGAATCGCAGTGTGCTCGATGCGATTGCCGCTGCCCGGCCTACGGCTGCCCAGCTCGCTCTGCCCAACCGGATTGAGCATGCCCAAATCCTCGATCCGCACGACATCCCGCGCTTTGCCGAACTCGGCGTGATTGCTTCAATGCAGCCAATCCATTGCACTGCCGATATGGTGATGGCTGAACGGCTGTGGGGTGCGCGCTGTGCAACGAGCTACGCATGGCGTAGTTTGCTTGATGCCGGGGCTACACTAGCGTTTGGTTCGGATGCGCCGGTCGAGACGCTTGACCCGTGGGCCGGGATTCACGCTGCCGTAACCCGCCAAACGACCGATGGCGCGCCGGCTGGCGGGTGGTATCCTGAACAACGACTGGCGCTCAGCGAAGCATTGGTAGCGTATTGCACCGGCCCGGCGGCGGCGGAAGCCACTGTTGATCGCAAGGGCCGTTTGTCGCCCGGCATGTTAGCCGATCTAGCCGTTCTGAATGGCGATCCCTTTCAGATGCCGGCGGAGCGTTTGCATACCCTGCACGCCGAGTTGACGATCGTCGGGGGCAAGATCATGTTTGAGCGGCGTTAGCGCAAACAGAGGGGCAGAGCGCGCTCTGCCCTACTGATATGAAGGAAAGGATAAGCCGGCATGCTGCGGAATCGGGTCTTTACGGCGGTGGTTGGCGGCCATTTTATGGTTGATGTGCTCAATAGCGTCGGCGCAGTGCTGCTGGCAGTGTTGGCTGGGCCGTTAGGTCTTAGCAACCAGCAAATCGGCTTGGCGCTGACCGTCTATACCCTGCTTGGCGCGCTCTCGCAGCCGCTGTTTGGCTGGATCGCCGACCGCCTGCCCGGTCGCACGCTGCAACTGGCGGCGCTAGGGGTGGTCTGGATGGCGCTCTGTTATACCGGGGTGGCCTTGGCGCCAAATTGGACGGTGCTCTTGCCCTGTTTTCTGCTCGCTGCGCTCGGCAGCGGTCTCTTTCACCCAATCGGCACCGCCAGCGCCGCGGCTGCGGTACCCGATAGACCGGCCAGCGCCACCGCCATCTTCTTCTTTGGCGGGCAGGCTGGTCTGGCAGTTGGCCCGCTGTTAGCCGGGATCGTGCTGGCGGCAGCCGGCACGCCGGGAATCGTACCGGTGGCGCTGGCGGCGATCGTGCCGGCAGGGGTGCTGCTCCTTGCCCAGCAAACTGCCCGGAGCCGGCGGACTGCGCGCGCCGCCACGCCCGCTGCGCCTCAAGTCTGGACGGCGTTAGCAATCGCGATCTTGCTCGCCTTTGTAGCGCTCGTGGTGGTGCGTTCATCAATTCAAGCGGTGTATCAATCATTTCTGCCCAAACTCTTTAGCGATCGCGGTTGGGAGCCAACCGTGTACGGGGCGTTGGCCGGCACCTTTATGGCCAGCGCGGCTGCCGGCAACGTGCTAAATGGCTGGATGGCCGACCGCTTCGGCATGCGCGCTGCGACCGTCTGGCCGTTGATTCTCAGCGTGCCCGCTGGCTTGGCCTGTTTTCTGGCCACGCCGCTGTGGGCCATCTTCATCGCCTGTGGGTTGGCCGGGATGCTGGTCGGTGGCCAACATAGCATTCTCGTCGTCCATGCCCAACGCATCTTGCCGGTCAAACAAGGGCTTGCTTCGGGCCTGATCCTTGGCTTCACCTTCGCCACCGGCGCGATCGGCACATGGCTAAGCGGTATCCTCGCCGACGTGGTCGGTCTTGAGACGGTGATGATCGGAGTGACGCTGCTCGGCTTGCCGGCGGCGGCATTGGCACTCACCCTGCCCGGACGCGCGCGTCCGGCGGCTGTGGCGGCGGCGGCCCCGTCCGCCGTTCCAGCGCCGGCGCAGGGGGATTAACGGCACTCGCCAGCGGAAAGGCTTTTAAGCGAGCGGATTGTTTGTGGGTGAATAGACATCTTTTGCCCTCCCGCCAGACCCCTTCTTCCATTATGGAAGAAGGGGTTGTTTATGCATCCTGATGTGTGAAGCGAACGATACACGATCAGGGTGACATAAATGAGATATAGTATCTTTATGTGTAAGGGCGCAAGGTTCTTGCTCATTGATGAAACAAGAATGCTCACTGCTGCAATCGTAACATGATGGTAATCATGAATTCGTAAGATGATAAAGTGTCATCACAGTGCATTAAAGTGACATAATAAGTGCTAGTGTCTTTGCCAATGGAGTGAAGCAATGCGCTATCATCCTCCCCAAGCACTCCTCGTTCTGGCCATTATCGTGTTCGCGGTGGCGATGACGTTGTGGCCGCAACCAGTTCAAGCTGCGGTGAATTGCAGCAACCCGGCGCTAGTGTGCAAAAGCGGCTTGTTGAGCAGTGATGAGGTGTGGACGGCAGATAAGGTCTATGTGGTGTATGGCTCGGTGACGGTGCCAGCAGGAGTGACATTGACCATTCAAGCCGGCACGGTGGTGAAATTTAACCTTTACACCCGCCTGACCATACAGGGGACGCTGATTGCCAACGGCGTTTCCGGCAATCTTGTCTACTTTACTTCCATTCGTGATGATACGATTGGCGGCGATACCGATAATGAAGTTACTACCCCTCAACCGGCGAATTGGCAATACATCCAATTCCAGAACGGCAGCACAGGAATGCTGCAACATGTCGAGATCCGGTACGGCGGAAATTATATTGAGCCGATGGTGCAGGTGGAGGTAAACGCCAACGTCACTATCCGCGCTAGCGCCTTTAAATTTAGCTATCACTGCGCTATCGGCATGCATCCGCAGAACGATGTCACGCTGGAGAACATGAGTCCGGCGAGCTTTACCGGGAATGTCTACAACGGTCTTTGCGTCAATAGCGGCGATATTACCGCTGATACAACGTGGGATGAAACCGAAGCGGTCTACATTCTCACCGGCGAAGTGAGCGTGGCCTTCGGCAAAACGCTTACATTGGGGCCGGGGGTGGTTATAAAGTTGGCCGATGTCTTCCTTGGGGCGAACCTGTTAGTCAACGGAACGTTGCGGGCGCAGGGCACTGCGGATCAACCTATTTATTTCACCTCAATCTATGACAATACCATCGGCGGCGCGAGCGGCAATACGACGACAACGCCATCTCCCGGCAATTGGGGATGGGTGTTGTTTCGCACCGGCAGCAGCGGTGTGCTTGACTATGTTGAAATGCGCTATGGCGGTAAAAATGCCAGAGATGCGATCTTGCGCCAAGAGGTCGGCGCTGCGGTGTCGATCAATGCCGGGCGTTTTGTCAGTGGCAGGCGCTGCCCATTGAGCATGCCGCCGCAGAACGATTTTACCTTGAGCAATATGAGCCCGGCGAGCTTTACCGGCAATGAATTCAACGGGATTTGCGTCGATAGCGGCGGGGTATCGGCCAATACTACGTGGGATGAGACGGAAGCGCCGTATGTGCCGCAGGGTGATATCACGGTCGCGTTTGGGGCCACTCTGACGTGGGGGCCGGGAATTGTGGTGAAGCCACGTGATCTCAACACCGATTTCATCATCGATGGCGTGCTCAACGTGAACGGTGTTGCCGGCCAACCCGTTACACTGACTTCAGTCCGCGACGATACGATTGGCGGCTCTACCGACAACACAACCAACCCACCCGCTCCCGGCGATTGGGGCCGTATCCTCTTCCGCAGTACCGGCGCCGGGGAGTTGAACCAGCTTGAATTGCGGTATGGCGGCCAAGGGTGGTCAGTGCTGAGCATGTTGGAACAAGATGTTGGCGCGAACGTGATTATCAATGGCGGCGCTTTTCAATACGGCAGCGGCTGTGCGTTGGCGACTCATCCGCAGAATGATTTCACGATTATCAATCTAACTCGCGCCAATGTAACCGGTAACAGAACCAATGGTCTGTGTGTGAAAAGTGGCGGTATTTCGGCCAATACCACATGGGATGAGACAGAGATACCCTACGTGCCGCAAGGCGATATAACGGTTGCTTTTGGGGCGACGCTTACGTGGGGGCCGGGGATTGTGATCAAACCGTACAATACCGAGACAGACTTTGTTATCGATGGCGTGCTCAATGCCAATGGCGCTACCGGCCAACCGGTTGTCGTAACGTCGCTGCGTGACAATACGATTGGCGGCTCGACCGGTAACGATACTAACCCGCCTGAACGCGGTGACTGGGGCCGCATTTTAGTGAGGAGTAACGGCAGCGCGACGTTGAATATGGTCGAATTGCGCTATGGCGGACGGCTCTGGTTTAATCTCCCTATGGTAGAGCAAGCCCTTGGCGCACAAGTGACCATCAATGCCAGCACCTTTAGGTATGGCAGCGGATGCGCAGTGGCGATCCATCCGCAAACGGATGTGACGTTGACCGACATGACCGTAGCGAACTTTAGCGGTAATGGCACGAATGGTATCTGTGTGCAAGGCGGCGGGATTGCGTCCGACACGACGTGGGATGAAACCGAAGCGCCGTATGTACCACAAGGAGATATTACGGTTACCGCTGGGGTCACGTTGAGGTGGGGGCCGGGGGTTGTGATTAAACCAAAGGATGCCTCGGTGGAGTTTCTGATTGACGGGATCCTCAATGCCAATGGCACCCAGAGCCAACCGATCTACGTCACCTCGATCAACGACTCAACCGTGGGTGGTGCAACGGTCAGCTCAACTACCCCGCCGGCTCCCGGACAGTGGGGTCGCCTCTTGTTCCGTAGCGGCAGCAGCGGCACGCTCTCATACATCGTGGTGCGCTACGGTGGTGACATGTTCAGTGCTTCCGCCGCGATCCACGTTGACAACGCTTCGCCGGTGTTACGCTATTGCACGTTGGCGAACAATCGGTATGGGTTGCGCAGTTCTGGCACGGCTGCCAATCCAGTGGTCGAGTACTGCAACATCGTGGGCAATACGACTGCCGGTATCCAAAACGATACCCCCAATCATTGGATTTCAGCACCGAATAACTGGTGGGGGAATGTGACCGGCCCGAATGACGCCTCAAATGCCGATGGCTTGGTGAACAACGGCAGTGGCGATAAAGTCAGCAATTTTGTCCAGTATCGGCCATGGTTGCAGGGGCCGGTCATCTTCAGCGCTGGCCAATATCGGGTGTACGTGCCGCAAATTGTGCGGTAGTTGGTGTGAATGCGGCCCTCACCCCCCGGCCCCCTCTCCCCCCTGACGGGAGGAGAGGGGGAGCGGCTGGCTCAGCGGCACAGACATAGCTCCAGCGGAATAGGGCAGCGCTC
>JAUQOZ010000299.1 GCA_030550625.1 Chloroflexota bacterium
TCCGGGCAAGCCGCCCGCGCTCCACGCCAAGGCGCACGCCGCTGGCCCGCCGTATATCATAGAGTGCGGCAGTGACCCTGCCGCATGCACTGCCTAGGACGCAACCAATGCTTGCCTAAGCCAGCGCCATCTTCCGCTATAATGCCGGATATGAAGCAGCTTATCCTCTTATTCCTTGGGATCGTTCTGCTCGCCAGTTGCAGTCCGCCCCCCACCAACCCAACCGATCAACTGCGCGAACCGTTTCGCAGCGCATGGCAAGCCGCCGGCGGAGCGCGCATTGGGCCGCCGCTTGGCGAACCGCGCTGGGTAGACGGCGCATTAGTGCAGTATTTCGCAACACTGCGGATCGTCGCGTTGGACAACGGCGGCGCTGCCGCCGAACGGCTGCCCGCCGACTGGCGTGCGCAGACGCCAGCGCCAGTGATCGAGACGCCGCCGGCCCCCCAGCAAGCTTCGCTGGCGCTCGCCACCCCAACCCAGACGGTACAACCACTGCAACCGGTGCCGATCACGCTGCGTATTCCGGCGTACAGCGGCCCGGTGACCGTGCAACTCTACGATGCTGCCGGACGGCTCAGCGCTACAGGCACAGCAACCGTCACCGATGGCGCGGGTGAGATAACCTTGCCGGCAGGCGGCGCGCTTGGGCCGCAGTGGGCAGTGGCGCTGATCGATGGCCGGCTAGCCGGCGCGCAAAGCCAGATCGTCACCCTCGACGCCCAGACTGCACTGATTAGTGGCCAAAACGACATCGACTCGCTCTATCCACGCATTCGCCGGCTGATGGCTGAAGCGCGCGTGAGTTATGAGCTGAATGGTCGTCTCATTAGTGGCTACCGCTCACCTGACAACCCGCTGCTCTGGTTGCGCGACCACGTCTATCAGGGGCGCGGGTTTCGCTACTTCGAGCGCGATGTCACCAGTTTGCTCGACGCTTTTCGCGATGCCCAATTCCCCGATGGCAGCCTGCCCGATGTGATTGACTACCCCGAACGGTACGTGACGGCGTTCCGTAAAGAGGTTGAATCCGACCTTGAGTTTCTCTACATTCAAGGGGTGTACGAAGCGTGGCAGATGACCGGCGACGATGCGTGGCTGCGCAGCCATCTGCCGGCTATGCGCCGTGCCATTGAATACATCACGACCAACCCATGGCGCTGGAATGCGGAGCGCGGTTTGGTGCGCCGGCCCTACACCATCGACATGTGGGATTTCGCCTACGGCCCGACGACCATCAGTCCTGACGGCAAACCTGCGCCGCGCCATTGGATCGAGCCGGACACGATTTGGGGAACATTCCACGGCGATAATACCGGCTTGGCGGCGGCGTTGATGTTGCTGGCCCGCATCGAGCAACGGGTAGGCGAACCGGCGCGGGCCGAGCGCTATTTCCAACTCTCGGATGCGATCATGCAGCGGCTGAACGAGCTGGCGTGGAATGGCCGCTTCTTCACCCATTTCATCCCCGAAGACCCCTCCTTTACCCCGGCAGGAGTCGACGCCGCCGAGCAACTGAGCCTCTCGAATGCGTATGCGCTCAACCGTGGCGTGCTCTCGGCAGCGCAGGCGCAGGCGATCATCAGCAGCTACTATGAGCGGCGCGATTTTTCGCGCTCCTTTGCCGAGTGGTACAGCATTGATCCGCCCTTCCCGCCGGGCAGCTTCGGGATGGCTGGCGGCAAGGGCGAGCAGCCGGGTGAGTATGTCAATGGCGGAATTATGCCGCTAGTCGGCGGCGAGTTGGCCCGTGGCGCGTTTACCTTCGGCTTCGAGCCGTATGGGCTAGATCACCTGCGCCGCTACGCCAATCTGCTGCGCCTGACCAATGCCTCGTATCTGTGGTATTACCCCGATGGCCGGCCCGGCATCTCTGGCCCCGACACCATCCCCACCGACGGCTGGGGCGCGAGCGCAATGCTCGGCGCATTATTTGAAGGGCTGGCCGGCATTGTTGATACCGCCAGTCGCTACGACGATGCGATTATTAGTCCCCGCTGGCCGGCTGAACCTGCTATCATGCAGGTGTATGTCGTCGCTCGCTATCCCGCTTCTGATGGTTATGTCGCGTATCGCTGGCAACGCGAAGCGCAGAGCTTGCGCTTATACGTTACCGGCAGCGGTCGTACCGCCTACGTGCGTTTCATGCTGCCGCCCGATGCCGGTGATGAAGTGACCATGACAGTGGCCGGCCAGCCGGTCACGCCGGTGATGGAAGAGGTTGGCCTGAGCCGTTATGCCGGCATTGCGCTCGACCGGCTTAACGTCGAGGTAACGGTGACATGGCGGTAGGCAGGCGCCAGCCGGTGGGTGAGCGGTGGCGATGGCGCGCTTGCCGAGCTATGGAGTGCGGCAGTAAAACTGCCGCGCTCCAGATAGCCTATGTCATTGCGAACCACGCGGCGCGCGGCGACGCAATCCCCCGCGAGCACGGACGATGTCCGCTCAGGCATCAGTTCCGCTGAAGCGGGAGATTGCTTCGGGCGCTGCGCGCCCTCGCAATGACAGATAGTGAGCAAGCTGCGCGGGGACAATGCATGCTCTAGCATGCGTTCGCGTTCAAGGAGGTTCGTGGATGCCGCACACAGCCTTTCGCCCGGAAGAACACGGCTTTGCGTTCGTCAATGCATGGCCGCTCAATCCCGAACAGACAGCGGAATTGCGCCAGACGCTCAGCCGTTCGGCGCAGACGGCGGCACGTGACGTGCGCGCCTCGATCGGCGGGTTCGATATCAGCGGGATGGTGCAGCGAGTAGCCGATATGTGGGCCGATGCCAACCTGCCGACCCATTATGGCATGTGCGGCGGCATGGCGTTCGCCGCTGCCGACTATTTTCGTGCCGGCAAGCCATTGCCACGCGGCAAGGATTGGAACGATCTGCCGCTCGATGACTCGCCCCGCTCGCGCGCGTTGCGTGATTACCTCTGGCAGCGGCAGGTCGAGAGTTTTGTCATCAATGCGCCGCAACTGTTGGCGTGGATGGTGATGCTGCATTTGCCGCTGCCGTTCGCTGGCCCGCGCTGGCTGCTCGAACGCACCAAAGCCGAATGGCGCGCGCTCAAGGCCAAGATCGACACCGGCGAGCCGTGGCCGATTTGCTTGATCGGCAGTTCCCGCTCACCGTTTGACAACCATCAAGTGCTGGCGATTGGCTACGACGAAACTGGCCCCGATACCGGCGTGATCAGCCTCTACGATATGAATAGCCCCGGTCGCGCGCAGACCATTACCCTCGATATGCGCGGGCGCGAATTGATCGCGGTCGAAACCAGTCCTAGCCCGGCTCGCGGCCAATTGCGCGGCTTCTTCGTCGAGCAGTATACGCCTAAACCGCCGCCAAACTTGCCGGCAGCATAGGAACATGCAACCGGCCCGGCAAGAGTTTACATTGTTCGCGCGTTGCGCCTTGGCTATGCTCGCTGCGTTCCGGGCAAGATAGGGTATACTAAAGGCCGGAATTGCATAAGGGAGCAGAACCATGGGCTACGCGCTCGAACGCTTCATCACCGAAATCAAAGAATCAATTGCCGCCACCGGCAAGGTGCCGGTCGAGCTGATCGAGATTACCACCCCTAAACCGAATATCCCCGCCGACCGCACCTTTGTCGCGTTTAAGGCGGCCAAAGCGCTCGGCGTTGATCCGGCGAAGCTGGCCGCCGAACTCGCTGCCGCGATCGCGCCACCCCCCGGCTCACTGATCGGTGAGGTAACGGCCACTGGCGCCTTTCTCAACTTCTCGCTGCACCCGCAACGGCTGGCAGCGGCTGTCTTGACCGAGATCGAGACCGCTGGCGAAGCGTATGGCACGGTGGCCGATGGCGCCGGACGCACGGTGGTGATCGACTATTCCTCGCCCAACATCGCCAAACGCATGCACGTCGGCCATATCCGCTCGACGATCATCGGGCAGGCGCTGGTGCATATCTTCCGCGCGCTTGGCTATCGCGTGATCGGCGACAACCATCTCGGCGATTGGGGGACGCAGTTTGGCATTATTTTGGCCGCAATGCAACGCTATGGCCGCCCCCAAAACGAGGGCGAAGCGGCGATGGCCGAACTTGAGGCGCTCTATGCCCGCTACAACGCCGAGATGAAAGACAATCCGGCCCTCGAAGCCGAGGCCCGGCGCTGGTCGCTGGCGCTCGAACAGGGTGATCCTGAAGCCCGCGCGCTCTGGCAGTGGTGCGTTGATCTCTCGCTGCGGGCAGCGCAGCGCAACTACGACCGGCTCGGCATCCGCTTCGATTACGCCTACGGCGAAAGCTTCTACGAGTCAATGCTGCCCGGCGTGATCGAAGAGGCGCTCCGTTCCGAGGCGGCGTTCCGCGATGTCGATGGCGCAGTGGTGGCCGAACTCGACAAGCTGCCCAAGTTTATCATTCAGCGCAACGATGGCGGCACCGTCTATATGACCCGTGACATCGCCACGATTAAATTCCGCCTCCAAGAATTTAACCCATCGCATATCATCTACGTGGTTGATGCCCGCCAAGAGCTGCACTTCCGCCAGCTTTTTGCAATCGTGCGGGCGATGGGCTATGCCCGCGATGTCGAATTGGTTCATGTCCCCTTCGGCGTGATTACCACCCCCGATGGCCAGCCCCTCTCGACCAAGAAGGGCAATATGGTCTACCTCGAAACCCTGCTCGACGACGCAGTAGCGCGGGCGCGCGCCTTGGTCGATGCCAAGAGCGCCGATCTGCCGCCCGCAGAGCGGGCCGCTATCGCCGAGGCAGTGGGCATTGGTGCGGTGATCTACAATGATCTGTATCAAGACCCGCGCCGCAACATCACCCTCGATTGGGATCGCATGCTCTCGATCGAGGGCAACAGCGCGGCCTACCTGCAATATTCGCACGCGCGCTGCCGCTCGATCTTGCGCCGCGCCGCCGAAGAAGGGGCCACACTGGCCGACGCCGATCCTGCCTTACTCACCCACCCCAGCGAGCAGCGCCTGATCCGCCATCTGGCCCGTCTGCACGAAGCGGTGCGCGAGGCCGGCGCGCGCTACGCGCCATTCGTCATCGCCGACTGGTGCTACACCACTGCCCGCGAATTCGGCATCTTCTTCGAGCAGTGCCCCGTCTTGCGCGCCGAAACGCCGGCCTTGCGCGCTGCCCGGCTGCAATTAGTTGCGGCGACGGCGAATGCGCTGCGCAATGGCTTGGCTCTACTGGGCATCCGCGCGCCAGAACGGATGTAACAGGGGAGATGGCAATGCTCGCTTTCTCCACCATCCGCGCCGTGCTGTTCGATATGGATGGCGTGCTCTACCGGGGGCAAACCCCGCTGCCCGGCGTAGCCGATCTGTGGCAGTTTTTGCGCGAACGCCAGATCGCATTCGCCTGCATCACCAACAACGCCTCGATGACGCCGCAGCAGTACGAGGCCAAGCTAGCAGCAATGGGCATCGCGCTGCCGGCTGAGCGGGTGATCACGTCGGCGCAGGCTACGGCCCGTTACCTACGCCAGCAGTACCCCGCCGGCACACGGGTGTTTGTAGTTGGCATGCAAGGCTTGCGCGAGGCGCTCTTCGCTGATGGCTACTTTGTTGAAGATGATCACGCGCCGGAGTTGGTTGTGCAGGGGGCTGATTTCACCCTTACCTACGAGCGGCTCAAGCGAGCGACCCTGCACATCCGGCGCGGCGCTCGCTTCATTTCCACCAACCCCGACCGCACCTTTCCCAGCGAAGAGGGACTGATCCCCGGCGCCGGCGCGATCGCCGCCGCCCTCAGCGCCGCCACCGATGTCACGCCACTAGTCATCGGCAAGCCGGCCCCCACAATGTTTCTGGTCGGAGCGGCCATGCTCGGCGTAACCCCAGCCCAAACCCTCGTTGTCGGCGATCGGCTCGACACCGACATCGCTGGCGCCATCGCCGCCGGCATGCCATCGGCATTGGTCTTGACCGGCGTTAGCACAGCAGCGGAAGCAAACGCCGGCCCAATCCATCCTGATCTCATCATCGCCGATCTGCCCGAACTCTTGGCCCGCTGGCAAGCGGCAGAGCGGGATGGAGCATAGCGCCGGACGGCTATCAGAAGACGCAAAGCCAGCAAAGGCGCAGAGGGTCAAACGCAAAGGCGCAAAGGACGCGGAGGACGCAAAGGGTTTTGTATAGGGTCATCCTCCGCGTCCTCTGCGCCCGCGGCGGTCAACCATCCCCCCCTCCCCCAGCAGGGGAGGGGCAGGGGGTGGGGGCAA
>JAUQOZ010000046.1 GCA_030550625.1 Chloroflexota bacterium
GTGGTCGGGTAATTCGTCGCTATGGAGTGCAGCAGTACCACTGCCCTACACTCACGCCGGTGATATGGAGTGCGGCAGTACCACTGCCGCTACACTCACGCCAGTGCTATGGAGTGCGGCAGTTGGACTGCCGCATTCCATAGTAGACATTCGCACAGCTTCCGTACCGCAATGTGGTTGGTGATAACTAGCTCAAAACACCATGCGTATCCCGCCAATCCTAACCCATCGTCTCATCCGCGCCTACCTCGTCATTGCGCTTGGCGCAGTGCTCTTCGCCCTTCGCCGCGTCTTTTTGCCGACCTTCTTTGAATTACAAGGGGTCATGTTCGACATCGCCGTGCCATCGGCACTCAACAGTTGCTATAACCGTCCGGCCCTCAACACGTGCAGCGATGCGGTGATTGTGGTACTCACCGTGTTTGGGGTTGTAGCAGCAGTCGGCTGGGGCAATCTAGCCATGACCGTCTTCGCCCTGATTCTCGCAATCCCGCCGCTCGCGCTCTACTTCGCGCTTAGCCCAATCTGGCCGCCGCTGATCGCCTTGGCCTTCATCCCGATTGCGCTTGAGCTTGGGTTGTGGTTCCTCTTTCCCCGCCAGCCCGATCAGCCGCCGGATCAAAGCTAATCATCATTGCGAATAATCCCAATCGCCCGCACCGTATTGCCCAACGCGCCACCAATCACCTCATCGAGCACCACTTCGAGGAACTCATCCGGTTCAGGCGTATCATCACCAATGACGGTTACGATAATCACTGGACTGTTATCATCAGGCGGTATCACCAACTCAGCCGGCGTTGTCGCCAGATAATCCTCGTCGGGTGTGGCCGAGATTGGCAACACCCGATAGCGCACGCGCAGCTCCCGTTCTCGCTGGGTATTGCTTAGGCTGAGACGAAATTCGAGTTGCGTCGTCGTCCCCGCCGGCCCTTCTTGCACCTCAGCCGGGCTAATGCTCACACTCGTGACATCATCATCAATAATCGTCAAGACCCGCTCACTCTGGCCGGGGAACAGGATACCGCCACTAATCCCCGTCAGCCGGAAGACGATGGTCTCATCCTCTTCATCAATCGTATCGCCATTAATCTCAATCGCAACCGTGCGCGTCGTTCCAGCAGGCGATCCGGCTGGGAATATCAATCTGCCAGTCGCTCCTCCCGGAACGCGATAGTCACGATCAGGCGTTGCCGGATTGGTTGCGCCCGGCACAACTTCATAGGTCACGACCACTTCATTGTTGGCAGCTTCACGCAACTCAACAACGACTTCGCGAGTTGTGACGGTTGGCGGATTGCCCTCAATCACTGGTTGGATGACTTGCACCGACACTACCGCGACCGGTGTAGGCGTGGGCGTCGCCGTCGGTACGGGCGTCGCCGTCGGTTCTGGTGTAGGCGTGGGCGTCGCCGTCGGTTCTGGTGTAGGCGTGGGCGTCGCCGTCGGCACCGGCGTCGCCGTCGGCACCGGCGTCGCCGTCGGTACGGGTGTCGGCACCGGCGTCGCCGTCGGTGCGGGCGTCGCCGTCGGTGCGGGCGTCGCCGTCGGCACGGGCGTCGGCACCTGCGTCGCCGTTGGTACGGGCGTTGCCGTCGGCACGGGCGTCGCCGTCGGTACGGGCGTCGGCACGGGCGTCGCCGTCGGCACCGGCGTCGCCGTCGGTACGGGCGTCGGCACCGGCGTCGCCGTCGGTACGGGCGTCGGCACCGGCGTCGCCGTCGGTACGGGTGTCGGTGCGGGCGTCGCCGTTGGTACAGGCGTCGCCGTCGGCTGCGGGCGCGGCGTCACGGTCAATATCGCGGTGGAAGTTGGCGCTGTCGTAGCGGAAAACACCGGCGTCGCTGTGGACTGAGGTGAAGGCGTCTGAGTTGGTGAAGGCTGTGGTGTTGCCGTCTCAGCTTGGATGGTCGCAGTGGCAGTAGGACTTGGCGCATCAATGACAACGGTGCTAGTAGCAGTTGGCGTCGCGCTAGGCAGTGCAGTCAAGGTTGGCGTCGCAGTGGCAGGAAGGCCGGGTACAACCACAATAATGCTGGTTGTTGGCGTCGCAGTCGGCGTCGCGCTTGGCGGCAAGCTGCCACCAGCCGGCAGCGCAGTCGCAGTTGCGGTTGGCGCCAGCGTTGGCGTCGCAGTTGGCGCCGGCGGATCGATCCGCACTGGTGGCGGCGGCACCTCAACAATTGGCGCCGGGGAAAATCGGCTTACTTGAGCCGTTGGCGTCTGCGTGCGGCGCGCAATCTCGGTTGCAGCTAAATTCGGCAAATCGCTGGCCGGCGGCGCAAAGCTGAGATCCGCCGGAAATGGTTCGTAGGCGCTAAACGCACGCGCCGCACTAATGCTCTTAAATGGCTCATTCGCCGGGGTGAGGAACCAAAAGACGAGTTGCACCAAGCAAAGCACCGGCAGCAGCGCGCATACCAACGCTGCCACCACCATCCAGCGCAAATAATCGCGTTTAATTGGCCACTGGTTGTTGCCCAGCGACTGCACGGCTCTGCTCCTGTGCGCAACGCAACCGGATGGTAAAGGTGCTCCCCTGACCGGGAATGCTCGTCACAGCGATCGTTCCTCCTTGTAGCTCTATCAATTGGCGCGCGATCGCGAGGCCCAGCCCGCCGCCGCGTTGGGCTGAATTGTTTCCGTCAACCCGTTGAAACCGAGTGAACAGCCGCCCAATCACGTCTTCGGGAATACCGGGGCCAGTATCGCTAACTGCCACCCAAACGTCACTGTCCGCAATACCGGCGCTGATCAACACGCGGCCTTGCGGCACATAGCGCCGGGCATTGTCAAGCAATTGAGCCAGCGCTTGCTTCAACAGTTCTCGATCTGCCAGCACCAATGGCAGATCTTCCGGCACAGCAAGGGTGACTTGCACGCCACGCTCGCGAAACGCGGCATACAACGGGCGCAGCACCGATTCAACGATTGGCGCTAGTTCAATCGCCTGCAGGTTAGTCTCGATATGACCCGAATCGAGATTAGCAACCATAATCGCATTATTGACCAGATGGGTCATTTGGACGGCGCTTTGCCGGATCTGTTCTAACATCTCACGCTGCTCGGCATCAAATGCCGGGATTGCTTGCCGCAGCAAGAGATCGGTATACCCGCGCACGACGGTGAGCGGGGTGCGCAGCTCGTGGGAAATGGTCGCGATGAAATCGGTCTTTGCCCGATCGATCTGGATCGAAGCCGTGATATCGTGTAAAACGATCACTTCGCCTGACGATCTGCCATTGGCGAGGCGAACCGGCGATCGGCTGACCGTCAGAAAGCGATCGCCAATCTTGATCATTTGATCAGGCCGGCCAAACAATTCTGAGCGAACTTCGCTCCCATTGAGCGGTAATTGACGCAGGTGCAACTCACCGCTGACTGGCAACACCGGCTGTAACATCTGCTGAGCGGTAGGATTGAGTAACACAATCCGGCCTTTCGCATCACTCACAATCACCCCATCACTGATCGAGGCGAGAATGGCCCGTCGTTGTTCAGCATCGTACTGCGCTGCTTCATATAACAGCGCATTCACCAATGCCACTGCGGTCATATTGGCGATCGCCTGCAAATGGGGTAATACTGATGTTGGGAAAGCGTCAGGTTCGGGATGGGCAAAGACAAGCCCCCCGATCGTTTGCTGATCTTGCTGCAATGGGATTGCCAACGCACTGGCTACACCAATAGCGGCAAGGTGAGAGTCGACGTAGGGCGTTAATTGCGCTTCACCCGGCATGGCCAATGCGGTGAGACGGCGGCTAGTCAGCGCCGTATAGCGCTGTGGCGCGTCAGGCCGCAATCGGAACTGCCACCCATCAGGCGCCGGCACGACCGCGATCGCTTCGATCTGAGGCAGCAGATTAGTGGCGCTAGCGGTAGCAATCTGCAAGATCGACTCGATGCGCAATTCACGATTGAGCTGGCGGCTTGTCTGATACAAATGCAACAGGTGGGCCGTCATTTGGTTAAAGGCCAACGACAGCCGCCCCAATTCATTCTCTTCGGCAATAACGCTCCGGCGATCGAGCTGCCCAGCGCTCACCGCATCAGCTACCGTCACCAATTCATTCAGCGGGCGGGTAATGCGACGCGCTACCCAATATCCGACCAGCACCGCAGCTAACGCTAATGTCGCGGTCACTCCCAATACCGCGTTGCGGCTACTGGCCCACGCGCTCAAAATAAAATCGCGTGACAGGCCGACGGCAAAATAACCGCTCTGTGCGCCGCGGATGATCAGCGGCGCATACACCAGTTGGTATTCATAATCGCCCACACGGGCGGTCGTAAGCAACGAACAAGCCGGCACGTTGACTCGTTCAACCGGCGTCACTACGCGACCGCTCAGATTGCCAATATCAAGACACGTCCCACGTTCATTAATCTCGGCCAAGAGCGCGAGTTGGGTTGGATCGAGCCGTAACACCGGCAGAAAGCTGGTGGGGGCTGTCGTTGCCAGCAGCGTGCCATCGCTCTTCAACAAAGCCGTTAACGCGGCTTGACTACGTTCTTGGAGGAAGGCCAAGGTGCGATCAAGCCGTTGCGCGACCAGCAAACCACCAAGCAACTGTGGCGATTCGTTATCGCCAGCGCGCGCATAGACTGGGGCAACGGTAAAAAAATGGAGCACATCGCTGCCATCAGGCTGGCGAAATGCAATTAATCCGCTGTATTTGTCACCGAGCACGTCACCAATGCCGATCGGAGTCTGCACGCCGCGCAGCACATTCTCGATCAGCGGCGAGCCAGCAAGGTTCGTGCCCACATAACGGATGGGTACGTCGCTGCCGGGTGCGCGTTCCCAATCGAGTAATGCCAAGCCAGTGGGATCAAAAATGACGAGACGATCCGGGGCAACGTTCTCATTGCTCTGGCCAAGCGTCCACAAGCCGCGCAACGCTAAAGCCAGCCCATCTTCATCACGCTGCGCTATCGCATCCACTACAGCCGGCGCGCCGGTATCAGCATTGGCGGCGGTAAAGGCGATCTGACCAAGGTAGGCAATATTGCTAATTTCGCGCAACGCGAATGTTTCGGCAAAGTTACGCGCAACTTGCCCAAGCTGGTTATTGAAGCGCTCTTGCCAGCTACCGGCCACTAATGTCATAGCAATGCCTGATCCCACCAGCATCACGATGATCATCAGCAGCAGGTAGGGCAGGATAATAGTATATTGAATGCGTGAGCGTAGGATACGTATCATTTGCCGCACGGCGTCACCCCCACTGTTGAGCCATTGATTAGGTGTGCGGCGACGACTCGTTGCCAGTATAGCCGATGATGGTCACAGGCAATAGGGGGTCTTGTTAACAGTTTCGTCATCTCGTGTAGGATCAAGCGGGATCACTGCGCAACCGGCAATGCAAACGCAAACGTACTACCCATTCCTTCCCGGCTGCGCAGCCAGATCTGGCCCTGATGGGCCTCGACCGCCAATTTGCAGAAGGTGAGGCCAAGACCGGTACCATGCGCCTTGTGCTGCTGCACTTGACCAAACTTCTCGAAGATGCGGGCATGGTACTGGGGTGGAATACCCGGCCCTTCGTCGCGCACCCAATAGATCAGCCACTCACCGGCTGGTAATGCTGGCAATGATAAGGGAAGCTGCGGATGCGTCCCGCCATTAATACTGGTTGGCAATGAAAGATGGCGCGCGCCAATCGTGACGCTACCCCCAAAAGGAGAAAATTTGACCGCGTTATCAATCAGGTTCTGCAAAACCCGCACAATCTTCTCCCGGTCAGCTTCGATTAGTGGCAAGCCGGCGGTCAGGTCTTGGAACAAGGAAATTTGGCGCTGCTGTACCGAGGCGTGCAGACGCTCGATAGCCTCATCAACCACCGCATAGGGCGACAGCGGCTCTAGATTCAGCGTCATCCGGCCCTGCTCCATCTTGCTGATATCGAGCAGGGTATTGACCATCTCGAGCATGGCTTGGCTGCCCTGATGGGCAATGCTCAACAATTCTTGCTGTTGCGGTGAGACAGGCCCGCCAAGCCCGCGCTGCACCATCATAATGCCATTCATAATCGCAGTCAGCGGCGCGCGTAGATCGTGAATGAGCATGCCGGTGTAATCTTCACGCAGACGGGCCAGTTCGCGCTCTTTTTCGATATTCTCAAACAGTGCCAGTTGACCGATTTGCATCCCGCCGGCATCGCGCACCGGCAAAATGGTGTGGCGCAAGTAGCGCACCGGCCCATCAGCCAATTCAATCTCGACCACCCGATGCGGCGCTCCATCATTCAGCCATGCCGGTTCTTCAACCACTTGCGCGCGCGCCATCAATTCAGCGATTACGTCATCGATCCGGCGACTAATCAACTCATCACGCGAACGGTAGAATAGGCGCGCAGCAGCAAGATTGCTGGCCACGATCACACCGCGCATATCGGCCATCAAAATGCCATCGCTGGTCGAATTCACAATTGCCTCAAAGCGATCGCGCACGGTGCTGACCTGTTGAAAGAGGCGCGCATTCTCGAGAGCAATCCCGATCGTCGCCGCCATCCGGTTGAGCCGGATCGCTTCTTCCTCGGTGAAATGACCGGTACGTTTATTGAGCAGCTCGATCACGCCGATGGTGCGACCTTTGACCACAATCGGCACACAGAGGATCGACTTCACGTCATAGCCGATCCCCTCACTCACCGCACGGTAAAACCGTGGATCGTTGTCAGGGTCATGCACAATCGCGTACTGCTGGGTACGCGCCACATAGCCAGCGATCCCCAATCCCGGCGGGACGCGCATCCCAACCAGCTTCTCTTGCCCCTCTTCCAATGTCATCACAAACACCAGTTCCCCCGTCTCTTCGTCGAGCATCAGCAATGAACCGGCATCGACCCGGAAGAGCTGGTTGATTTTTTCCACTACTAAATGGTAAATGTCACGCGGATCAAGCAGCGAATTAACTGCGACCGCAATATCATTCAACGTAGCCAACTCAGCGTTGCGATGTTCCGCTTCTTCAATGGTGCGGAACGCCGTGATGGCCGCCGCCAATTGGCTGCTCATCAAGCGGGCAATGCTCACCTCTTGCTCATCAAACCGGCGTGATTGTTGCAGGGTCGCGAAGGCTAATGCGCCAATCACCCGATCTTGGGCCACTAACGGAATGATCAGGAGTGAACGCACCTGCGCCTCAAGCAGCGTCTGCAGCAAGTTGATCGCAGTTGGCGAGCGATTCCCCTGCTGCAATATTTCGGCAATATCCGCAATTTGCAACGACTGGCGCTGTTGCAAGGAATTCTGCATCAGTGGCAAATCACGCAGCGGGATTGGCGGCGGCAACGAAACGCGCGGCGGGAAGGTGCTGACTAGCGCTATCGTCTCACCGCTGGCATCAAGCAGCAACACGCCGCAGAGCGATACGCCTAGCCCTTGCACAAACTCATTCAGCGCAAGCATCAGCAACTCATCAAGAGTCGCCGCTGTCTCAATCGCGGTTGCGATGCGCAGCAGACCTTGGGTACTCAACTCTGATTGGCCAATGGCAGGCAATCGCTCGTTCATAGTGGTTACGAATAACTGGCTAGCCGGTAGATATCCATCGGCTCATCACCGTTCTGTAAACTGACCGGCGTTAATGGATCAAGGGCAAATTGACCAGCTTGCGTCGTTTTCAACACAGCCGCAGCTACGACAATCTCATCGTTACGCGCTAATTGGCACAACCGGCGCGCTTCACGCATTGCCGCGCCTGTCCATGCCATTGTTGCCGGTTGATCGCCGCCGATCACACCTACGGCGAGTTGGCCAGTAGTGACGCCGCCAGCGATCACGAGATCAGCGCCAAACTGCTGGCGCCACTGCCCGCGCAGGCGCGCGATAGCGAGCTGTACCTGTTGCGCGGCCTGCAACGCCCTTGGCGCATCGTCAAACCGCGGCTGCGGAAAGCCAAAGACAGCGCAAAAGCTCCGTTCATCGATGGCGACATACGCGCCTTGCTGCTGATAGACAATAGCCCGGCATTCGGTGTGGAACGGGTTGGCAATATGTTCAACCAATTGATGCACCGTCAAATCGGTGAGGCGATCCACCCCGCGCAGACAAGCGTAGAGCAGGGTTGCAGTGATGACCTGCGGTTGCAACGCCTGCATCGCTTTCGCTTGCTGCGCAAGCAGATCACGGATCACATCCGGCGCAAGGTACATACCTAGTAATTGGCGTGCCTGTGTGATTTCCGGCGGCTCGATAATCCCTTCATAGCGATGGCGAACCATCATCGCCACGGCATAGGCCGCGAGGGCGGCAACAAGGGCTAAGGAGCGCTGGCTGTAGCGATAAGGAGTTGGGTCAGCCAGCGTCAACACTCCTAACGGACGATCACCGTGAAACAGCGGCATTGCTAACGCCGAGCGCATCAATTCTAACCCCGGCGTGGGGATCCAGCGCGTATCACGCTCAATATCATCAATAATTGCGCCGCGGCGCGTGCGCAAAACCCAACCGGCCAACCCATGTTTGAGAATCGGCGCCGCGGCGAGATTCAGCGGCAACACATCACCGCCGCTCAAGGTGATGCGGGTACGGATAGTGAACGACTCAGCATCGATCAGCAGCAACGTGCCATGGCTAGAGTCGGTCACGTCGGCGGCGATCCGTAACAATTGCACCAATGCCCGTTCGAGGTCGGGTTGTTCGATCACGCTGGTCATCACCTGCTCGAACGCGGACAGACGGCGTTGCTCGCGATCGAACCATTGCCGGTAGACGGAGGTCTGAAGATGGACGGTAAACAACGCCGCCGCTTGCTCGATCAACTGCTGCTGAGCTTCATTCAGGCGCACATCAGCGCCGGCGATTATCAGACACAATGCGCCAAGCGGCGTCTGTTGCACCCATAACGGCCAACTCGTAACGGTCAACGCTTGTGATGATGTTGCGGCGAGCAGGCTACGCATCTGCACACTCGAAAAACTCACGGAGCGGCGCTCGCGCACGGCGCGCCCGACCGCGCTGCCATCTATATCAAAGGTAACAGCCCGATTCACGCTAGCCAGCCCCCAACCTGCCGAAGGGATCAAAATGCCGCGTTCGGGATCGTGCAACAGCAAGACCGCACCTCGCACCGCCACATGATTGGCAAGGCATTCCGCCACGGCGGCAACCATTGCGTCGCGATCAGTCGCCGCAATGAGCCGCTGAGCCAAGATCGCCAATACCGGCGGCTGCGGCACCGCCGCGATGGCGTCTGCTACAGTTTGCCGCAGCGCCACCAGTGGATCCTGATCGGTTACTGGCGGTAGATCGGCTTGCAACACCAAAGCAGCATGCCGGCGTGCCTCCGCGAGCGCATAGCGCAAGCTGATCCATGCCGCTAGCGAAAGCGCCAACCCAATCACACCGCCGAAGAGTAATGCAACCACAAAGGCGACTGATGGCGAGGCGCCTGCTTGCGGCCCGACTAGGCTGATTAGCGCATAGAGCAGTAAGCCAAGCGAAATGCCGCCGGGCAGGGTCAAGGCAAGGATGCGACGGATGTTGCTGCGTGGCAGGTACACAATGGCTCCGCGACTAAGCTGGAAACGACTGGTATCTCCATATCATGAACGTATCACAGCCGTTAGAATTGCTTTCTATTATACTTGGTTTTAAGAAAAAAGATGACCGGTTCACAGCCTGTGACCGGTCATGCACTGGAGCGGGAGACGGGATTCGAACCCGCGACCTACACCTTGGCAAGGTGTCGCTCTACCAACTGAGCCACTCCCGCGTTGCACATTTGCTATTATACACAAGTTGGCCGATTTGTCGAGTCGCTATTGTCACAATCCACGCACAGCAATGACTGCCACGCTTCTTATTCTCGACTTCTCTGGCACCCTTAGCCTTGGCGCGGTGCGCTTCGGTGAGAGCCAGCGCTTAGCGAAGGCGCTCGCCGATGCGGGACTGCTGGCATTAGGCGTCACCGTTGATCGTTATTGGAACGAGTTAGTTGGGCCGACATGGGTTGAAGGCAGCACGAGCCGCGTTGGGTTGGCGGCGTTGCTGGCGCGCCAGTTGCGCGCGCAGGAGACATCAGCAAGGATCGCAGCACGATGCGCGCGGCGGTTTACCCAGATGTACATGGCTGCTTCCGTGATTGATCCGGCGTGGCAGCCGCTGTTCGCGGCGCTTGGCGCTAACAGCCGGGTCTCCACGCTCATCGCCACTGATCACTACGCCGAGGCGACGGCGCACATTGCCAAGGAATTAGCAGAGCACGGATGGGCGGCGCGCGCCATGCGGGTGCGCAACCAGCAGGTCGTGCAACAACGGCTAGGCAGCCTCGCCAGCGATGCAATGGCATTCATCGCCAACTCCGCCGATCTCGGCGTCATCAAAGCCGATCCGTTGTTTTGGCAGCGGGTGCGCGCCGGCTTGCGCGCCAATGTGTCAAAGATCATCGTGGTCGATGACTTTGGCGCGAGCGAGAATGCCGCTGACTTTTACGCCAATCCAGCCCGCGTCGAACGCCGTCGCCAACAGACAATTGCTGCCATCGAGCAAACGTTTGCCGCGCCAGTGACGGTCGTGCAATTTGTGATCGGCCACGATATTGGCGCAACCGTACAACACATATTGCAGCAAATAACCCCGTAGAGCCGCACGTCCATGCGGCTCCTAACCATACGGTGATCGGGATCAATGCGTAGAGCCGCACGTCCGTGCGGCTCCTAACCATACGGTGATCGGGATCAATGCGTAGAGCCGCACGTCCGTGCGGCTCCATAATGAATGGAGGGACGCATATTCATGCGTCCCTCCAGCACAGCATACCTTACCGGACTAGAAATCCATCCCGCCGCCCATACCGGCGCCAGCGCCAGCCGCCGGCTTCTCCTCAGGGATGTCGGTGATCAGGGCTTCGGTGGTCAGGATCATACCCGCGATCGAGACCGCGTTCTGCACGGCGCTGCGGGTAACCTTCACCGGGTCAATGATGCCCTGCTCGATCATGCTGCCGTACTGGCCGGTCAGCACGTTGTAGCCGATGGTCTTGTCGCCCTTCTCCTCCTGCATACGGCGGACGTTGGCGATGATCACCGAGCCGTCCTCGCCAGCGTTGCGGGCAAGGATGCGCAGCGGCTCTTCGAGGGCGCGGCGCAGGATCTGCAGACCGACCTTCTCATCCTCGTGAGCAACCTGCACATTGTCGAGCGCCGGGATAGCGTTGAGCAACGCGACGCCGCCACCGGGCACGATGCCCTCTTCGACCGCCGCGCGGGTCGCGCTCAGCGCGTCCTCAACGCGGTGCTTCTTCTCCTTCAGCTCCGGCTCGGTCGCCGCGCCAACCTTGATCACCGCCACGCCACCAGCCAGCTTGGCCAGCCGCTCTTGCAGCTTCTCGCGATCGAAGTCGCTGGTCGTGGTGGCAATCTGGGCGCGGATCTGCTCGATGCGGGCGCGGATCGCCGCCTCGTCGCCACGGCCCTCGATGATGGTGGTGTCATCCTTGGTGGCGATCACCTTGCGAGCGCGGCCCAGATCCTCGATCGTCGCGCTATCGAGCTTGCGACCGATCTCCTCGCTGATCACGGTGCCGCCAGTGAGGATGGCAATGTCTTGCAGCATGGCCTTGCGGCGATCGCCGAAGCCGGGCGCCTTGACCGCCAGCGCGTTGATGGTGCCGCGCAGCTTGTTGACCACCAGCGTCGCCAGCGCCTCGCCATCAACGTCCTCGGCGATGATGACGAAGTTCTTCGTCACCTGCAACACCTTCTCAAGGACGGGGAGAATCTCTTGGATGCTGCTGATCTTCTTGTCGGTGATCAGGATGTAGGGATCGTCAAGCTCAGCCTCTTGCCGCTCGACGTTGGTTACCATGTAGCCCGAAATGTAGCCGCGGTCGAACTGCATGCCCTCGGTGTATTCCTTCTCGAAGGCGACGCCCTTCGACTCTTCGACGGTGATGACGCCGTCCTTGCCGACCTTCTCCATCACCTCGGCGATCAGCTCACCGATCTCGCTGTCAGCCGCCGAGTTGGTCGCGACGTGGGCAATGTCGGCGCGGTCGCGTACCGGTACGGCACTGGCCTTGATCGCCGCCACCAGCGCCTCGGCGCCGCGATCGAGACCACGCTTGAGCAGCATCGCGTTGGCGCCAGCCGCCACCACCTTCAGACCCTCGGTGACAATCGCCTGCGCCAGCACGGTCGCAGTGGTAGTGCCGTCACCGGCGACATCGTTGGTCTTGGTCGCCGCCTCCTTGAGGAGCTGGGCGCCCATGTTCTCGAAGGGATCCTTCAGCTCGATCTCCTTGGCGACGGTCACACCGTCGTGGGTCACAGTGGGCGAACCAAACTTCTTATCAATCGCGACGTTGCGGCCACGCGGGCCAAGGGTCGTCTTGACCGCATCGGCGACCAGATCAACGCCACGCTTCAGAGCGCGGCGCGCTTCCTCGTTGAAATAAAGCTGCTTTGGCATAGGATCTATAATCCTCCACTGAGAATAGCGCCATTAGCGCGAAGGTTGCTACTCTTGCACGATACCCAGAATGTCCTTCTCCGACAGGATCAGGTACTCGACATCGTCGAGCTTGAACTCGGTGCCGCTATACTTGGCGAAGATCACCCGGTCGCCAGCCTTGACGCTCATCGGGATCAGCTTGCCGTTGTCGTCCCGGCGCCCCTCGCCAACCGCCAACACCGTGCCCTCCATGGGGCGCTCCTTGCTGGCCGTATCGGGCAGGAAAATGCCGGTCTTGGTCTTCTCTTCACGCTCAACCGGCTTGACCACCACGCGGTCGCCAAGAGGTCGGATGCGGAAATCCGCCATAGCTGCTATCCTCCGTTCGATATGCAATCCAATGGGTTGCGTAGGTTCCATTGGTTAGCACTGTCACATCGAGAGTGCTAATCCGTTGGTAATAGTACACAAGATCGGGCGGTTTGTCAAGTCATGTTTAGCACTCAATGCAAGGGAGTGCTAGCAGGCTTCATTGAACCCTTCAACGAGCCTGCGTGCGGCAGTGACACTGCCGCACTCCACAGCCAAGTTCTGCTATGATAGATATATCCAGCATAGCAAGCGCAGATTTCATTGGAGGTGATCGATGGCCGATCTGTTCGCGTTGTACTGGGATGGGCCGCCGTTCGTATTCTTTAGCCCGCCGCACTGGATTGCGCTAGCATGCGTGGCTGTCGCCTGCGGTTGGGTGATTGGCCCGGCTCGCTCATTATCATCCACAGCCAAACAGTACTGGCGCTATGCGCTGGCCGCAATCCTCGCGATCAACGAGCTTGCCTATAACCTCTGGTTTTGGGTGCATGGCCTGTGGTCGATCCAATACATGCTGCCGCTGCACCTCTGCACACTGTTTACGTGGCTCAGCGTGATCATGCTGCTCACCCGCAGCTATCGCATCTTCGAGTTTGCCTATTTTATGGGGATCGGCGGCGCGTTGCAGGCGCTGTTAACGCCAGATATTGGTGTGTACGGCTTTCCGCACTTTCGCGCTTTCCAGAGCTTTATTTCCCACGGCGGGCTGGTATTGGCCGCACTGACGATGATTGCACTTGAAGGCTACCGCCCCACGTGGCGTTCGGTGGGGCGGGTGATTATCGGGGCCAATCTGTTGATGGCAGGCGTCGGGGTTGTCAACTGGCTGCTCGATAGCAACTACCTCTTTTTGGCCCGCAAGCCCTACACGCCAAGTCTGCTCGATTATTTAGGGCCATGGCCGATCTATATTCTTTGGATGGAAGTGATCGGGATTATTACCATCCTCTTGCTCTACCTGCCGTTTGCGATCGCCGATCTCCGTCAGAGATCGCCGATGACGGCGAGCAGAGTGCGCCGATAATGGGAGCCAGCCAACCGTTCCCAGCACGCTGGCAATTCAGTGCGCAACGTGGCCCACTCGGCTTCACGCGCAGCCAGATAGGCCGTAACCGCTTCCGGCGCGCGCCCAGTATGCGGCGCCAGCAAGCCGCGCGCAACGCTGATATCATTCAGGGCGCCCAGATGGTCTTGGAAATCGATCAGTGGGTTTAACAGATCGCTCAGCCGCTCACCCACAATGTCGCTGACCAATTCGAGCGCATAGCGCAGTCGCTTGCCGGCGATGCGCATCGCATGCAGCGAGGCGTCGTCTTCCGGCAAACCGTTGCGATCATACGAGCGCAAGGCTTCGTAATGTGCATAGAGCATACTGCCGGCATAATCCTTCACCCGTGGCCGGTTGTCCCATTCGGCGGCAAAACAGGCAAGGCGGGCCAGCGCGCGCAGATCGCGCTCGTACTGTTTGCTGCCAAGATAGTCAACCAGCGTTGTGTGGGCCTGCATGCGCTCGGCGCGGATCGCTTCCATCACCGGTGCGAGGCTGGGCAGATCGCGTTGGGCCATATCATTCAGCAGCACATCGCGATCGCGGGTGGCGCCAGCTTCACGGGCCAATGTGCGCACCGCAACCGTCGCCTTGCGCGCCGCCTTGGCCGGCGCCACCGGTTCGAGCAAGCGCAACGCAGCGCGAATGCGGCGGGTGGCGACGCGCAGATCATGCACCGCCTCGATCGTTTCATCAGCCTCAACCGCCCGTGCTGTCTGTTGCAACCGCCGCACTTGCCGGCGCAGCACCACCCGGCCCAATTCGGCGAACGGCACCTCGCCAGAGGCGTACCAGTAAGGCAAGCGTTCGGTTGGCTCATCTTCGCCGGCCACTTCATCGACCACGGTGCCCTCGCTCTGCACCACTACTTCAGGACGCGGGCCGATCACCCGTTCCCACAAATCGGCCTTGGCCAATGCCCGCTCGCTATCCACTGCCGCATGCGGGCCGGTTGCGATCAGGCTCAGACGGCCATTACTGGCTGCTACCCGCACCTGCGTGGTCTGGCTCTGGCTGTAATCGAAGCCATCGGCCACCCGCACGATCGCCGCCAATTGCAACGCTAATTCTCGATTACGTTTGTTGAGGCACAGCACCGACGGCTCGATCCGCGCGCGCGGTTTACGGCGGTGGAGAGCGACAATTGCGGCGAGGATCGCTTGATCGGTCTCATCACCTAAGTCGTGGCGCAGAATAATATCGCGCCCCACCAGATGGTGCTCTGGCGGGTCGGTTGTTAAGCCAACGTTGTGCAGCAACGCGCCGGCTTCAACCAATTGGCGAGAGGTAGCCGGTAACTTGCGCGACTGCGCGACCGCATCAAAAAGGGTCAGCGCATGGTCGGCCACTTGGCGGGCATGCGCCCGATCGACCTGATACACGTCTAGTAAATGCTCAACATAGCCGGCAAGATTGGTTGGAGTCGCCATCTTACCCCTCGCGTATGTCTAGAGAGAGGAAACAGTATTACTTACGCCGCAGCGTCGAGTACGGCGCTTCCGCTGATCGTGCAAGCTTCGCGTCATTGCCTTACCGCTGCAACAACGCCATCCCCCGCTCAAGCTTGCTCTGCCGTTCGGGAGTGATTTTGATAATGGCGCGCAGGGCGTTGGCTAGTTCGGTGAGATCGTACACTGACCCAGCCGGCAATACTTCTAATTCAAGTTCACAGATCGGCGCCTGTTTCTTGCCGGCATAGATGGTGCCGCGATCAAGACACAATTCGACCCGATCTTGGCCATCGCGGGCCGCGTGGATAATCCGGCGGCTGGTTTCAATCTTCAAGAGCGGTCTAACCGGCGCCCCCAGCAAGAGGGCTTGGGCCAGATCGCGAGCCGGGCCAGCCGGCCAGTGCGCCGGATCGGGATCATCGCCGGGAAACTCGAACTCGGCCCGATGGTGAACGCCGTTTTCATCAACCCGGGCCGGCCCTTTGAGCGTGATGATCGAGCGGTTGCCAATTTGGCGCACGCGCAAACCATAGCGCGCCAGCGCCAACCGGCCATCGGCGCTATCGTAGTAGACGTTACGCTGCTGCTCGCCGGCCAGCGTGCGCAACGTGTACGGGCCAAGCGCGCTCAGCGCCGCCAAACGATCGAGGTCGGCGGCGCTGATTTTGTATTTGGCTTCAATTTCCATAGCTAGCTCCTCAAAACCTGCCGCAGCAACGCATGGCTGCCTTTCTATTGTAGCCGGTTTGGGGAGCGCCTGTGAAGGGGCAGATGGCGAATGTTAAGCCAAGGCACGGCAACCGTCGCCGGCTGCGGTGGTGGTCGTCCGCAGATCATTCACCGCCGCCGCCACCACCACTATCGCTGCTGCCGCCACTATCAACGCCGCCGCCGCCTAAATCGCCCCAACCGCTATCGGACGAAGCCGAAGCAGTGGAAGCGCCCCAACTCCATATCGCAACCGAGCGCCGGTCGTCATCCCAATGATCACGATCGCTGGTATAAGAAGGCGACACACTGCTTGACTGTGGAATTGGCGCTGGCCGCAAGAGGCGCTGCATCCACCGTTGCGCCGCCGCCGTCGCTTCCGCTTCGATCGCGCGCGCCTCGGCAATCGCCGCCGGCGCTGACTCATCGGTAAGGGTTGTCTCAAACAAGAGCGCGCGCAAACGTTGGAATAAGGCGCTAGTATCAAACTCGCTTGATTGCACTGCGGCATCGGCCAACGACCAGTCCAGCCGCCAGAACTGCTGGGCCGCGGCTTGCAGCGCCTGCCGGAATGCCTGTACGTGGGATTCGGCAACCGTTAGCGGCGCAGGCGAAGCTGCTTGCCCAACCGGTTGGTAGACTGAAAAGGTGAGTGATGGCGCGCTCAACGACCGCTCAAGGTCTTTGAGCTGCTGTTCGAGCCGGTTCAGTTCTTCCGCCGGTGAGTACGCCGAATTCCACACCCCAGCCCGCCCCCGGCGGAGGCGCAGTAGCGCAAGGCGCACGTCTTGGAACAAAAGTTTTTGAGTAGAGTCGGGTTGCACAGTACCGGCGTTGGCGCATACCCGCTCGACGGCGGCCATAAAACGTTGGGCCAGTTGGTCAAGCGCAGCGTCTTGAGAACGTTGGACTGCCGTTGCTTGCGGGAAAGCGGCATTCCCAAACGGATAGCCGGGTCTTGAGTGGGCCGGCGCCGTCACGCGCCGAACTACAACGAGCACAAGGATAACGATCAAGAATGCGCCGAGAGGATAGACAATCCACCGCGCCCAACTCGTATCAAACAACGTCAGCCGGTTGACAGAGGCGTCGACCGCCGCCAAGGCTGCGCCAATGTCTTGGCTCAGATTCGGCGACGACAACGGTTGGCTAAGATACTCGCGCAAAATCTGCTGATATTGGCCGTCGAGCTGGTCACGCCATCGCTCGCCGAAGCGCAATGCGCTATAGTTATCGGCAATCGCCACGTAGATCGCAATCAGCTCAACCCGCGCCTTGCCATCGCTACGCACAAACCCATCGCGCTTGAGCAACTGAATAAAATCGGCGTCGTTGCCACGCGCTTTCACATACACCACAACAATCGCGCCGCGCTCGATCAATGGCGCGGCGGCTTGCTGGATCAACGAGGGTTGGCGGATTTGATCGAGCGGATCATCAATCAGTAAACGGCCTTGGGCAAAAGCCGTAGCAACCAACACCAACGCGAAGAGGAGACCGGCGAAAGGAGCTGTGAAGCGACGCATTGAGACCTTCCCTACTAGGGTTGTAGCTAAACACCTCCTACTCGCTACTATATACGGCCAACGAACCAAACCGTTTCGGGTAGCGTAGGAATACAGCGTTGCTGTATCCCTACGGTATCCCGATCTATGGCTATTTTAGCGATTAACGAGCGGCACATAGCGCACCGCGGGGCCGGTGATGGTTTGTACGCCTCTCACACCAAAGCGCAACGGCGTTGCGTCATCGTACACCCCATAATTAGTGATCCGCAGCACATCACCAAGCTCGCCAGCAGCGAGATAGAGCGTTGCAAATACTTCACCATTCGCCGGCAGTTCGCTCACGGTCCATCTCACTTGATTGCCCGTTTGCACGCCGCCATCGTCGATCGCCACCGGATTGACGCCTGCCGGTAAATCAACCACCAGCTCTAGATCAGTAAGACCCGCATTCGGCCCTAGCCCAAAATTGCCGACGGCAAATTGCACCGGATAGATCGAGCCGACTTCCACCTCCGGCGGGTAGAACGCGGTCACATACAGGCGCGGCTCATTGATCACCGTCACGATAGGGTCGCGGCCATCGCTCGTTACCAATCCATCATCACTATCAGCCACAACCTGATAATCGCCAGAAGTAACGCTTGCCGTCGCCTGTGCCTGATACGACAGTTGCAACACCTCTCCCGGCAGCAGTCCAGCTAACGACCACTCGATCGTATTCGTGCCGCTATCATAGACTCCGCCATCGCTGATGCTGCCGCCTACCAAGGTCGCACCCGCCGGCAGTTCCACCGTCACCGCCACATCAGTCAGCGGCAGCACACCGCTATTTGCTACCAGCACCGCGTACTCGAAGGGAGTATTCGGCGCGGCGGTCGAGATGTTCAACGGCAGACCAGTCAATGCCGGCAGTGGCAATTGCCAGATATCAACGTGGGCGGAATCAGTGATCTGCGCCTCGATCCAATCAGCGAAGGACGCCGTGAGGGCGTAGACGCCGGGGTAGTGCGGCCAGCCGCAGCCGGTGCCGAAGCTGACAATGCCGGCATGCAGGAACCCGCCAGAGCCATCCGACACCATCAATGGCCCGCCGCTATCGCCTTGGCACGTATCAACGCCGCCAGCCGGAAATACGCCGGCACAGAGATGGATCGAGCTGAGTGCGCCGTCATAGCGTCCGTTGCAGGTAGTGAGATCGACAATCGGCGCCTGCGCCTTGTGTGCCACGTCTGGGAAATCAAACCCGGTTTGCGGCAACCGGTTGCCCCAGCCAGCAATGTAAGCAGTTTCCCCCGGCGCAAAGCGGGCCGCATCCGCCGGCGTTGCGATCCGGATCGGCGTGATGCCGGTTACCGGCGTGGCCAAGCGGATCAGCGCCACGTCATTGTAGAGCACTGCATCCGGCACATAGAGCGGGTGAGCGATGATCTCCGCGACATCGCGGCGCTGGGCAGCGGTCGCTTGGGAAAGGTCTTGCTGACCAACCAACACTTGAATCGCCGCCGGATCGGCCACATTCCCTGCCCCATCGGCCAAACAATGCGCTGCCGTCAATACCCATGAGGTCTCGGTAAAGACGCCGCCGTCATCGATGAGCGCGCCGCCGCAGAACGCCGCCGCTTCATCGGTAATCTCGGCATCTAGCAGCGCCACTAACCACGGATACTCACCCGGCGCAACTGGACTACCACCAACCACCGTCAACTGCGGCGGCGTACCCTCCCGTGAAGCCACACTTGCCGGCAACAAACCCACGAGGACGATAAGGGCAAACAGTACGATACGCTGTCTCATACGTGAGTAAGCTCCTCTCAGAATATAATAACGTTATCAATTATAATAATATCAGAAAACGACATACTGTGTCAAGAGGGTTCAATCACGAGCATATTGCACGCTATTAGTCAAAAAATGGTATACTCGTGAACGCGCAGCGATGAAAGTATGCAGCAATAAGGAGGCCACGTCCGCATGAGCCCGGATTTTGAACGGCTGATCGGTAGAGCCGTGCTCGATCCTACTTTCCGCCGGCGGCTGATTGCCGATCCAGATGCTGCTGCCAAAGAAGCCGGCTTACAACCCACACCGGAAGAGATGGATCGCCTCCGCAAAGCGCTCGCTGATCCGGCGCAACGTAAGCAGCTTGAGCAGATTGATCAGCAGGCGGCCTCACTCAGTGGGTGGAGTTAGCGGTTAGGTGAGCAGTTGAGCATTCGCAACACCCTATGAAACCACGAGATGCCAAAGTTGTGAATGAACTACTGGGTCAGATCGATGCCCAGAATAAGCAGTTGCGTCTGCGCAAGATGTTGCGGATGCTCAATAATCTTGTTGTGCTGCTGACGATCGTGGCGTTGCTAATCATGCTGATCCCACCCTTTTCCCATCCGTTGTACTATGCGATTGTAGTGACATCCTTGGCGGTCAATGGATGGATCGAATGGCTGATCCGCCAAAAGCGTGAACAAATCGGCGCGATCTTGCTAGTCATTTGGACAAATCTTGGCGTTTTGCTCATTATGACAGCGAATGCGATCGAACACGATCTGCTTCGCATGACGATGTTTGCCGAAACTACGCCATTATTCGTCATTCTCGCCGGATTATTGTTGGGTTGGCGGTTCGCCGGAATGGTCACAATCGGCAATCTAATGGTTATCTTTGCTGCTTATGTTGCAATTTTTACCATAAACCCTACACCACGAGGCATTTTTGAAGAATCAACGGGTTTCTTTATTCCTATTTTGATTTACACTATTCTGGTATGGGCGGCAATCTTTTTTTACCAGTGGCAACTCACTACCTCGCAGCAACGGCTCAACCAAGCCCGGCTGCAATTGATGCAAGACCAGATCATCCGTTACGAATTAGAACTTGCCCGCAATATCCAACAGCGTCTATACCCGCCGCCGCCACCTAAATTAGGGAATATGCAGATTGTCGCTCGTTCGGAACCGGCCCGCGAAACGAGCGGTGACTTCTACGATTTTTTATCAATGCCCGATGGACGCTTAGCGATTGTGGTGGCCGATGTGACCGGTAAGAGCATTCCAGCCGCGCTTATGATGGTCATGGCCCGTTCGCTCTTGCGTTCGCATATCACGGTCTACCAGTCGCCGGCATCAATCTTGCGCGCCACGAACGAGATGCTCTGCCGCGATGGCTTGCAAGCCCAGTATGTGACTGCGTTTCTCGGTATTCTCGATCCGGCGACCGCTACGCTCGTCTTTGCCACCGCCGGTCATCCCTTCCCCTATCTCCGGCGCGGCGATCAGATTCACGAGGTTGGCTGCGCAAGTTTGCCGCTCGGCGCTAAAACCGGTCTTGAATACCAAGAAATGACGCTCACCCTCCAACCGGGAGATCAGGTGTTTTTGTTGACCGATGGCTTCTTCGAGACCCGTAACGCTCAGCGCGAGCTGTTTGGGTTTGACCGGCTGATGACTCTGATCCACCAAACAGACCCTACTGATCCCCAACGAGCGCTCGATCAAATTTGGCTCGCTGTCACCGAGTTTCGCGGTGCGTTAGAGCAGAGCGATGATATGACGGCAGTGATTATTCAGATGCTGCCTAAACCACATCATGCTACCGCTGTCACCAACCGAACGCAGGCGCTGGCAAACGATGCAGATAAAGCTAACGCGGCTGATCATCAGGCTGCCATCCTCGTTGTACCAGCCGGCATGTCAAGTGCTTAACAGTGAATTGCACCGGCTGTCGGCGCTGTGGCCGTATTGGCTGGCTTCCCGCTGGCCGCTCCCACCCCCCATTCTTTGCCGTGTGGCGCTCGCCACGCTGTGCGGCTGTTGGGCCGCAACCCTGCGCGACACATGCCTCGATGGGGAAATGCCGGCGTATGCCGGGCGATTGGCACGCGCGTTGGGGTGGCGATCGTGGCGGATGTTTCTGCGTCTTGGCATCAGCCATCATTTGTTGTACAGCTTGGAACACCGAATGGTCGCCGCTTACCGGCGCGAACTGGCGGCGCGGGCTGTTGATGGCCAATGGCAACCCTGCCAATTGCGAGCGCTGACCGCGCAGTGGGTGTGCGATCGTGCTGCCGGTTGGCACGTAGCGCAAATCGCGCATCTAGGGCTGGCCGGCCTACCGCCGGATGATCCGGCTTGGCATCCATTGGCCGGCGCGCTCAACTGGCTGATATTGGCGCGCCAATTGCGCGATGATGCACTTGATCTGGCTATTGATCTGAACGCCGGACGGGCCGGGTGGTTAATCCGCTTGATTGCCGCGGCGATTTGGCGCGACGATGGCACCCTTAGCCCGCTGGATCGACAGCGCATTGCCGGACGGTGGCTGCTTGACGGCGGCCTCCGCCAGCGTATTGCCAAGCTGCATACGCTACTCTGTGCCGGCGCTGCGCAGGCACTGGCTCCTTACATCCACGATCTACCACGACTGCGTGACGTTATTACGGCTGAACAACAAGCCGGTCTAGCTGTCTTCGCCAGCGTCCCTTCATTCGATTTCAGCGCAACGCGCGCGCCACTGCGCGATTCGTTCGGCGCTGTCGATGCAGGCGTCGAGCGCAGCGCTAGCTTCAGCGATGGCCTGCTCGCGCCCGATCAGCACCAGCCGGCAGAGCGGTATGGGCCGCTGCGCGAACCGCAGCGCGCTTAGGCGTAACCGTCCCGCCACGAGATGCACTTCATCGGCCCACGGCGAGTCGGTGCAGTAGACGATCCCTTTGGCGCGAAAGATGCCCTTTGCCGCCAGATCGCGCAGGGTTTGCTCAAGCGTTGATCGGCGCAACGGCAGATCGGCTTGCCAGCTCAGCGCGTGAAATTCGGCATGTTGGTGAGATAACTCAACCGGCAGGCGGCCATCGTTGCGCGGGCTGAAGATCAGGTCAGGCGCAACCTCGCCGTAGATGGCCGGCACAATCGGCGCGCGCTGGTTGATCTCGCGCACGCGCATGGTAACGCGCTGGATGGTTTGCCCATCAACTAGATCGCCATGGGTCAGGACGATCAGGTCGGCGAGCTGGATTTGGCGCGCTGTTAACGGCGTCGCGGCCAGCGCCTGCTCGTAATCGGCGGCTGAGACCAGCGTTACCAACGCATCGAGCGGAATATCCACCGTGCGGAGCTGGCGCACAATCGCTCCCGGCTCGGCCAAGCCGCTCGTCTCAATCGCGATGGCGTCGAGCGGGCCGCTATTCGCGAGCGTTTCGATCGCCAAGATCAGATCGCTGCCGGCTACGCAACACACGCACCCGCCGCTCAATTCGATCAACTGGCCAGCGCCGCTCTGTTCCAACAACGCGCCGTCAATCCCGATCGCGCCAAACTCATTGACAATCACGCCGATCCGGCGATCGGCGCGGGCCAACAACCGGCGCAACAGCGTCGTCTTGCCGCTGCCGAGAAAGCCGCTGATCAGCGTGATCGGCGGCAGCGCCGGTTCATTCCGTGTCAGCATAGCCGGTCAATTCCACATAGCCGCGCCCGCCCATCGTGCCGCTCACCGTCACCGCTCCTTCCCAGTAGACCACAGTCACCGGCAACTCTTGATCGCGCATCGCCGGCGTGATAGTGAGGTCTAACCCATAGCGCGGCACGCGCAAGCGCCAGCCGGACGGGTAGACGGCGCCACTGCGCGGACTACGCCACGTATCGGTCACGGTCAGCTCGACATCGCCGGGGCCGAGGATGATCACGGTATCGTCGGGCAAGAGCAGGCTGCCGCCGACAAACGGCGACGGGCGGCCATCAGCTTCGCGCAGTTGGAAATACATCAGATCGTGCCCGCTCTCAAGCTGCAACGCAAACCAATCCCATCCCGTCAGCCCTTCTTCGAGCGCGCTGGTGCCCCACTCGCGATCCATCCATGTCAAGCCGCGCACGGGGTAGGTCGTTTCACCAATGCGGATTGTTCCCTCGCTGACCATACGGGTCAGCGAGTAGTACGCTGAAGCGTTGCCAACCTGCGACCCCTTCTGGCTAACGCCGGCATTGCCTTGCAACACGGGCGGGCGGCTGTTGGTAGCGATCAGGTCAAGAGCAACGTCTTCCTGAGCAGCGCGCAGATGCATGGTCATGCCTTCTGGGCCGCTGCCTTCCACTGACCAATCATTGAGAAAGACGCGGAACGGATCGCCGCTAGCGCCGGCCAACCCCGCCGCAGCGCGGCTAAACCGCTCAAAGGCATAAAATTGGCCGCCATCGATGTCGCTCAGGGCGAAATGGGCCATGTATACCTCGCTCGCGGCCCACGCCGATTCGCGGGCCGGCGGATTGGGGCTGAGCGCGCGGCGGAAGAAGGTCAACTGAAAGCCAAAGCGCCGGCCATTGTCAGCGGTGAGGTTGCCGGTGTAGTACCACCATTCGGTTTGGAAGGTCGGGTGCGGGCCGTGGTCAGCGGGAAACACGAACGGTCGCGGCGTCGTGACGCGCTCAAACCCTTCGCTGTTATCTGCGTTGACTGCCTCGATTGCGCCGATGCTTGCCCGCACGGTTGGCTGGGCCGGCGCCGCGCAGGCAGCTAACCCGAACACGATGGCTACGATGAGCAAAAATGAACGAAAAAAGCGCATAACTTTTAGTGAGTTGCGACGGTTTCATGTATAGAGGGCCTATGGGTAGTGTACCACGGATTGGTTGGCGGAAACGAGCTGAACTGATGGGAAGAAGGACATGGATCGCGCCGGCGTTTGTCATAGCGAGGGGGCGTAGCCCCGCAGCAATCTCCCGCTGTAGCGCAGACCCATGGCGGGCAGGCATCGCTTCCGCTGAAGCAGGAGATTGCTTCGCCTCGCGGCGGGCAGAGCCGCGCTCTGCCCCTACCGCTCGGCTCGCAATGACAAACAGAAAGAGGATCACTATGCGCGAACCTGATGATGACGCGCGGGTACTAGTGGTGATTGTGCCGCGTCCCCGCGACCTCGAACTGGCCCGCAGCGCGGGGTGGTATCGGTTGCCGTTGGCGCATGCGCCGCCCCGCCTCGCCGCCGACTATCTCGCCTTCTACCAGCCGGGATCGTTCGGCGCCGAGCGGTGGCGGGTGCAGCATTACGCGGCAGTGCTGCGCTATCAGATTGTGCAGCGCCGTGATCTCTTGCCCGATGAACCCACTCATCCCCGCGCCAGCGAACGTTACTATCGAATTGATATAGGGCCGCTGTGCGAGTTGGAGCAGCCGGTACCGGCAGCGCGCTTGCGCCGAATCACCTTCATTGCTACTACCTTTGGCCGGTTGCGGCGGGCGATTGATGTGACCGATCTGTTTCTGCCGCCACCGCCGCCCGACGTGTGGGGAGGCGGGTTGGCGGGCAAGGCGATCAGGTAAGGCGCAGAGGGAGCAAAGACGCAAAGTTTGGAACACGCAAAGGCGCGAAGCGCGCAAAGGATCGCAAAGGTTTGATGAAGGTAAAGGCGCAAAGCGCGCAGAGGATCGCAAAGGTTTGATAAACACAAAGGCGCGAAGCGGTATTAAGTGAGCGCAACAAAGCGTCTTGTACCATTCCCCTCAAAACCCTTTGCGCCCTTCGCGTTCTTTGCGCCTTTGCGTTCAGAGTCTCTGCGCCTTGGCCCCCTTTGCGTCTTGTCTTACTCGTTCATCACCCGCCAGCGCAATGTCTGGCCGGCGGCGAAGGGCACGACATTACCATAACGATCTGGTACCTGCCACGGTTCTGCCACCAGTCGCACCGTGCGCGCCGGCGGGGTCAAGCCGTGGATACGGCACGCATTGCCGCTGACAAACGCCGGCAAGCGATCAAGCGCATCATGGCGCTCAAACAGCTCAACCAGCAGCGGCAGCAGCACCGGGGCCGAAAAGACCCCGGCGGCGCAGAAAGCGGCTTCTTTGCGATCAATCGGGTGCGGGGCCGAGTCACTGCCCAACATCAGCTTGGGATGGCCAGCCAACGCCGCCGCCAGCAGCGCATCGCGATCCGCCGGACGCTTCGCAATCGGCTTACAAAAGAGGTGCGGTTGCAACAACCCGCCGGCTACATCATCGAGCGTGATCATCAGATGGTGCAGCGTCACCGTCGCAAACAGATTGGGATGGCGATCGAGCAAATCAAGCGCGGCAGCGGTGGTAATATGCTCCATCACAATCCGCAAGCGCGGGAAGGCGCGCGCCCACCGCTCGTAGACAGGCAAAAACTCGGCTTCGCGATCAAGCACAAAGCCGTGGCTTTCGCCATGCACCAGCAACGGAATACCCAGTTCTTCCATCAACGCCAGCGTTGGCTCAATCGCGGCCAGATCGCTCACCCCGCCAGCGCTGTTGGTGGTCACACCTTCGGGGTAGAGCTTTATCGCAAAGATCTGATCACGCAGCGCCTGCAACGTCGCCGCATCATACGGGCGGAAAAAGAGCGTCATCAGCGGCAGAAACGGGTAGGGTTCCGTCGCAGCCAAAATCTCGGCCCGATAGCGCGCCAATCGCTCGGCGTTATCCACCGGCGGGATCAGGTTCGGCATAATCACTGCGCCAGCGAACTGGGCAGCGGAAAAAGGCGCGACAAGGCGCAACATCGCGCCTTCGCGCAGATGCACATGCATATCAAGCGGCGCGAAGAGGGTCACAGTCATAAGCGTTTTCCGGGTTGGCGCGGCAGACGCATCCGTGCCGCTACAAAGCGATCGTGAGGCAGGTTAATCGCGGCAGTGATCCGGCTAATCTCGGCGCTTTCAGCGCCAGACAGTTCGCCGTCAGCGAGAGCCACCGCAAACAGCGCATCAAGAAATCGTTCGCGCTGCTCAACCGTGGTCGACTCGGCAAACTCTTTGGCGAGACGGAAGAAATCGAGGCTGGCAGCACTCTCGGCCAAGGCCACCTCGGCGACGAGGGTGGCGCGGGCATGGTCGAGATGCCACCACTCTTCGAGGATCGCAACAATTTTATCATGCTCAGCCGGGGTCACCTCCTCATCGGCACGCGCGACGTGAGCTAGTAGACCACCGGCTAAAGCCAGCGCGTAGACCTCGCGCTGATCAACACCCAGTTCGTCAATACGTATGCCAAGACGCATGTGCAATGCGTAATAAATTCGGTTGCGCAAAAACTCTTGCAACAGATCTTCGCGATTGGGGCCGCGAGCGCGAATGCCAAGCGCCAAGCGGAAGGCGCGGCCCAGTTGGTGGAGCAGGCTGTGGTTATCGTGATCGAGCGCGGCATGAATCTCTTGGGCAACCGCGCGCTCGGCTGGCGTTAGCACCCGATCGGCGGCGAGCAAGCGATCGATGGCATTGATTGCGATCTGGCGCTCAGCCGGCGTTGCAATCAGATCACGCAGATCGGCGATCAGCCGCGCCCGTTCGGCAGCCTCCACCGGGGAATGGAGATAAATTTCCAGCTCAGCCCACTCTTCGGCGGTTAATGCGAAATTGCCGCTGGTTTGGCCCAACTCGGCCAACAACCGCTTCAAATCGTTGATCTCATCCAGCGTCAATTCGCCATCGGCCCACGCCGCCGCAATAATCACTTTCGCCAGCGCCATTGCTAGGGGATGTTTAGCCATAATCGCCCCGCTCAATCACCAACTGCGCCGCCCGTATGGCGCCATCAACCCGGTTGAGCCATCTACCTCCGGCGCTATCACGAAATAAAACCCCTGTACAGTGTAACGCCTATATTGTACAATACCTAAGGAGAGATTATCTACCGGTAAAGAGGCCGGGGAATGCAACGCCGCTGACCCAACAGGGTCAAGCGGCGTGTGGTTTTGAAGGAGGAGATCATGCACGCCAACCTCACCTGCCCCCGCTGCGGCCAGCCACTCACCTCCGAGGGCACGTACCTCCGGTGCGCGGCACACGGCCTCTTCTTCCGCTACGGCCCCCGCCGGTTATTGGCGGCGCCACAACCGGAAGTGCATGACGACTATCTCATGCCGTGGCAAACGCTGGCGGAAGCAGCGCCAGAGCGGTTGGAATTACCAGCCGCCGCCGCCGCCACGCCCGCCAAATGAGCCGCCACCACCGCCGCGGCCAAACGAGCCGCCACCGCCGCCGCGGCTACTCCAGCCACTGCTGCTCGACGAGGAGCTGCGCTGTGACGAGCTGCTCCAACTCCGGCTGTGCCCCCAACCACCGGCAGACCGCCCGATCGTCGAAGCGACGCTATCGGTGGCAGTCCGCGATGGCAACGACGGTTGCAACGCCATGAGCAGTTCATCCGCTACGGTGATAATCGCCTTTGCCTCGGCCAATGCTATGTTTAGGGCCTGTTCACCGTTGATTGGCAACCGGATTTGATGAAACCGATGCCGTAACGCGGTATATTTGCCGCTTACCGAATCCGGCCAACCCAAGCGCGACGCCGTGCGCAGCCGTTCAATCCGATCCAACCGATCACGGGCCTGCTGCAACGCTTGATTGAGTTGGGCGCGCAACGCTTCCAGTCGTTGCACATCGGCATACGCGGCTTGATAGGCGGCCATCGCCGTTTGCAAGATGACTTGATAGCGTTCAATCGCCTCGGTCAGCGCCTGCCGGCGGGCGGCATCCTCTCGTTCCTCGGCTTGGCGCAACAAGGCAAATGCCTGCTGTACCTGCTGCCGCACCTCCTCGATCTGTTGGATAGTCGCTGAGGCCAGATCGGCATCATGCACCGAGGCGTAATGCAGCAACTTTTGCACTTCGGCGGTTGCTAACTGCTGCGCCTGTTGGGCGCGTTCGCGTAGGCGAGCAGTCTGTTCGGCTTCATCGCGCGCGCCGGCCAGCGCCTGATCGGCCAGCCGGTCGGCCTCTTGCGCATCTTGCACTAGCCGCAGCCAATCGGGGTTGGGTTTGGCAGCTTCGGCCTGCGCCGCTTGCAAAAGAGCTGCGGCGCGCGCTAGCAACTCATCAGCCTGCGGGCTAACATCGGCATCGTGAGCAGCCACAAACGAACGGCCAGCGTTGATTGACCGCTCAGCTTCAACCAAGAGATCGCGGGCAATGGCGCGGGCATGCTCTAGCGCGCGCAAGCGGTCGGTAATCGCGCCGATCAGCCGCTCGACGTGATCAAGCTCCTGTTCGGCGGCATCGAGGTACGAGCGCGCAGCCAAAAACTCTTGCGTTTCCATGGTGTTTGCAGCTTTAGCCGCTTCCCAATGCTCAAACGCTCGCTCAGCCGCCGCCTCGGCCTCACTGCCATTGCCGCGAATATCCGCCCACGTGCTCTCAGCAAACTCATCAACCAGATCGAAGGCTTCGCGCCCTTGGGCAATCAGATCGGCAATCTGCGGGCCGCGCTCAGCTAGCGCCGCGATCCGTCGCTCGTTCTCGGCGCGGATCGCCGGCAAATCAAACCCTTCTTGCCGGGCGCGCTCCAATGCCGCTTCCGCTGCCGTGATTGCCGCTGCCGCCGTTTCCAAATCACTCTGCTGCAACGCGGCAGCCAAGCGGTCAAGCGCGGCGCGGGCCGCATCCAGCGCGGCATGGCAGGCATCCATGCGATAACCTTCGGCAGCCAACGCCTCGGCGGTGCGGCGACCCTGCGCAATCGCTGCGCGCGCCTTGGCGTAACGATCCAGAATATCGATCAACGTCCGCCCCATGACCGACGCCGCTCGCGCCGCCGCGCTCGCCGCCGCCGCCTCAAGCTGCTCTAACGCCGCGACGGCGCGCTCTAGCTCGCGCTGCGCCGGAGCCACCACTGCGGCGTGATCGGCCAGCTCCTTGCCAAACTGCGGCAACCGTTCAACGACGCCGGTCAGGACTTTTTTTGCCTGATCGACATCCTCCTGCGCTTGGCGAGCCAGCGCATCGAGTTCGGCGCGACGTTGCTCAAGCGCGTGCAACCGCTCAGCAACCGTAGCCGCCTTTTCCTGCAACTGCTCATAGGCGGTGGCAGCCGCAGCCAACGCTTCCAGCGATGGCTTCGCTTCGCGGTTCAGTTGCTCGCCGATCTCATCAAAAGCGACCTTCAGGTCAGTAAAGGCGCTGCGCGCCGCTTCTTGCATATTGGCCAACTCAGCCACCGCCACCGGCGGGTAGGAAACGCGGTCGTATTTAGCCTTTTCCACAGCGTTGGCAAACCGCTGGCCGAGCTGCACCACCAAGCCTCCCGCTTGTTCGCGGGCAGCGCGCAAACGCTTCTCGGCGGCCTGCCGCGTCTGCCGGCGGCGGCGCAATTGGTACGCGCCCGCCCCCGCCGCCGCCGCGCCGGCCAAACCCAACCCGCCGATCACCACCGGCGTCAAATCAGTATTAATCGTCACGCCGCCGCCGGGCCGGGGCGGATTCACAATCGCCGCTTCGATCGCCGTCAAGGCGCTGGTCACGCCGCGGGTAAAGTCACCGTCGGACAGACCGGGGTTAAGCTGGGTGGAACGGATCGTCTCGAAATGATCGTTCACCGCCAGCGCCGCATTCCACTCATCGCCGAAAAAGATCGCGCTATAGCGATCATTGACGGCAACATAGATCGCGATCAAATTCGAGCGCACCGAACCATCGCTGCGGCCAAGGCCATCGGCGATCAAGCGACGCTCGAAATCGGTCTCGCCACCGTTATCGACCACATACACCGCCACCTGCGCGCCGCGCTGGAGCAACGGGCCAGCAGCGGCGCGCACTGCCGATTCGTTCAACCGGCCACCCGGATCGAACAGTACCAGCCGGCCTTGGGCCAATACCGGAGTAAGCAGCAACAGGGCTAGGGCCAGCCCAACCAACCAGCGAGTTTTCCTACCCATGGGCATACTCCTTTGCCCGCAGAAGACGCAAAGATCTCACACACTATCATTCTACCCGCTTAACAGTACGTTTGAACAGTATCGATCGTTGCATGTTGCGAGATGCGCCGTTTCACCCTCACCCCCGGCCTTTTCGGGGGTAGGTTTACCGCAGAGAGCGCAGAGGACGCGGAGGGTGGTGTTAGCGCTCGGCGCACACGGCGGACATCTGCCCCGGCCCCGCTGTCAAAGCGCCACGA
>JAUQOZ010000256.1 GCA_030550625.1 Chloroflexota bacterium
TTCCCCAACCCTCGTTGCGCGCTTGGCGGCGTTGGGTTGGCCCCCACCCCCGGCCCCTCCCCCGCTGGGGGAGGGGTGTTGCCCTCACCCCCCCGGCCCCCTCTCCCACCTGACGGCGGGAGAGGGGGGTGTTGAATAGCCACGAAAAGACACAAGAGGCACAAAAAGATGTTTGTTGGGTCTTTTGTGGCTCTTGGTGGCTCTTCCCCAACCCTCGTTGCGCGCTTGGCGTTCTTTGCGCCTTTGCGTTTGAGTCCTCGGCGCCTTTGCGCGCTTGGTGGTTTGGCGGAGACCACATTTACGCTGATATGTTCTGTCCGCCCTTATGGTGCGGTAGGGGGTGGCGAGTCGGTGCCGGCAGGGCGGCTCGCCGCAGCGACGATCTGTTGCAGGTAGTGCTGCCAGTGTTGCTGGTTAGCGCGGGTGAGGCGGCGAATGGCGGCGAGATCGCCGGCTTCGCCGGCTTCGACGGCGGCGGCGAGTGATTCTTGGAAGGCGCGGGCCAAATCAGCGACTGCCCGCCGCAACTCGGCATTCATAGCGCGCTGGCGCTCGAGCTGTTCATACAGCCACTCGTTGAGCCGCAATTGTTCCTCTAACTGTTCGCGCAAGCGCTGTTCCGCCGGTGTCATAGGCTCCCTCTAGAATCGGTGCGCCCAACCTGATCGCAGGTCGGGCGCAATGTATCTGGCGGGGAGAGTGAGATTCGAACTCACGAGGGCTTATTAGGCCCTACCCGTTTTCGAGACGGGCACGTTCAACCACTCCGTCATCTCCCCGTGCCGCGTCGCCATCATATTATAGCGAGATGGGTTGATCTGTGCAAGTGGAAGCACTGTTTTAATATAAAATCACTATACAATGCGCTACGCTTGTAAAGCTACTGGATCGGGCATATGGCAAAACCGAAGCACCATTGGCTATCCACCACTCACGATCTCCAACCGGCTGCTGCGCTGATTTGGTATGGTTCAGTCAGTTGTGTCGTGCTGATTCTCATTGTTGCAGTATGCCTCAATAGTGTCGCGTATGTGCGCAGTTTTGTCGATGATACTGCATATCATGTTCCGATGGCAGTGGAAATTGCGCGCCATGCTAATCCTTACTATGTTGATGTGAAAGCCACATTTACCTCATTCTGGTTTCCGGCTGGCGCTGAGGCGTTGGTTGGCTTGATCCTCGCCGTTACCCGCGATATTAATAGCTCCAATCTGTCAGGCGCCCTGTTTTATATTTTGTTTTTAGTGGTGAGTTACCAGTTTGCCGGCATTTGGACAGCGGATCGCAAGATTCGCTTGTTATCGGTTGCTTTGTGCGCGATCATTCCGGTGCTGTTTGCGCAGACTGTGGCATTTTATGTTGATATTCATATCAACTTTTTAGTGTATCTGAGTTTGTATTTGCTTACGTTGGCGTTGGTTCGGCGGCAGGTTGATTATGCTTGGTATGGGATTGGCGCGGCGATCCTGTCGGCAAGCGTGAAATATCATGGGTTGTTCTTTGGCGCGGTGTTGATGATTGCGGCGCTTGCAGCAATGGTCGCGATCCGGTCGTACAAACCCTCGTGGCGGTCGTTGCTATTCGTGGTTGGCAGCGGCGTATTTACATCGGGATGGTATCTGCGCAACCTGTGGTTGAAAGGCAATCCGCTCTATCCATTAGATTTGCCGCAACCGTTGCCTACAATCTTGACGAATCTTGGTTTGCCTTACCAAGGGATATCGTTTCCAAACTTATCACCGCAGGCTGTCTGGCCCCATCCGCTCATTCCCCAATCGCCCGTTGTGCATCATCTTGTGCCGCATGTTACTAATGATGCGTTTGGGTTGATGTTTCCGATATCGCTGCTCATGATTGGGTTCGCGGCCTTGCGTTCTCATCGTATGCCGGCGTTGCAACGCCGGGCATTTTGGTTTGTACTGGCGGTTTCGGTTGCGATCGTCGCTATCTTGCCGTTTCATCTTAGTGTGCCGCGGTATGTCCTGTTTCTGCCGGCAGTGGCGGCGTTGTGGCCGGCGATGCTGGCCGCGACAAATCCCGGCAGCTACCGGTTGGCGTTGTATAGTTATACGGGGGTGATTGCAATCAGCATTATTTATATTGCAGCCAATATTATTGGCAGCGGCGACTACAGAACCTTTACCCAAGAAGCGATTTCGATCTTACAGGAGCATCGCCGTTCTGATATTGTCTCGTTTGATTTCGTTGAACAAGGAAATTTACGCATTGGCTACTTGAGCGGTCGTATGACGTTTATTGCCACGTTGTACGATCGACGCATGACCAACCAGTTGATTCAACTGCACTATCAAGATTATTTGCTCGATCATGGCCCTGATTTCACCAACCCGGCTGACTTTGTTGCCTATGTGCGCTCACTTGATCTCGATTACATCGTTATCTTTGATCCCAAAGCGCCCGGTGCTGATATCTTGCTCGAACATTTCTTTGATATGACCATTGTTGAGGATAAGTATTAAATCATAGGTCTGTGATCGAGCAAGCAGCTAGGCTCAGGGAACGTTTCCAGTTCCCTACACCCGCTTGATCACCACCATGGTCATATCGTCGGCTTGGGGCGCGTCGCCGGCGAAGGCATTGACGGCGGCGAGCACGGCGGCCACGATCTCGGCGGGGGTTTGGTGATGGGTCGCGCGAAGGACAGCCGCGAGCCGGTCGTCGCCGAACAGTTCGCGTTCCGGGTTCATGGCCTCGGTGATGCCGTCGGTGTAGAAGAGCAGCACGTCACCCGGTTCGAGCGTGAGTTCTCCCGGCGCAAAGTGCGGATCGGGGATGATGCCAAGTACGATCCCTTGCGCGGCAAGCGGTGTTACTTGACCGGTTGCGTGGCGGTACAGGAGCGGGTAGTTGTGGCCGCCGTTGGCAAACGCGATCTGGCCGGTGGCTGGATCGATTTGGGCATAGAAGCAGGTCACGAACAGGCCGGCCCGTGAATCGGCCAGAATGAGCCGGTTGGCGCGTTGCAGCACTGCAACCGGCGGGCGGCCATCAATGGCGCTGGCGCGGAGCAAGGTGCGCGAGAGGGCCATAAACAGGGCTGCCGGCACGCCTTTGTCGGTCACGTCGGCGATGACGACACCGAAGCGGGGTGCGCTGGCGGGGGTTGCCGGCGGCAATTCGATAAAATCGTAGAAATCGCCGCCGACTTGGCGGGCGGCGCGGTAGAAGGCCTCGATCTGCAAGCCGGGCACGAAGGGGCAACAGTCGGGCAAGAAACTCGCCTGTATTTCGCTGGCTAGATCGAGTTCGCGTTCGAGCCGTTGGCGGGCAAGCGCCTCTTGGTTGAGCCGCTCGCGGTCGATCATCTGGGCCAGTTGGCTGGCGAGTAGACCGAGCAGCTCGGTTTCGCTATCGAGAAATGTGCGGGGGGTGATGGTGTTCACAAAGAGCAAGCCAAGCTGCGCACCGCCGAGTTCAACCGGAACGGCGAGATGGCCTTGAAAGTTCTGCCGGCGCAAGAGCGGCGGCAGGCGCATCAGCGCATCGGCAGGCAGTTGGCTGCTGCGTTCGGGCAAGTACCACAGGTGCGGGTGCTCTTCGTCGAGCGTTAGCGGCCATGCGCTGCCGGCAGGCAAGGCCCAGCCGTAACAGGCGCGCAGCACCGCTCTCCCGCCTTCTTCATCGGCTTCGACGAACGCGCAGGCATCGGCGTCGAGCAGGCGCGCGCCGACCCGCACTAACCGTTGCAAGGCCGGTTCGAGACCATCGCTGACTAACAGTTCTTGCGAGAGCGACAGCAAGGCGCGCCGTTCTTGCACCCGGCGCACGCTGAACTCTTCGTAGAGATGAGCGCGGGCGATGGCGGTGCCGAGCAGATCGCCAATCGCGGCCATGAGGTGTTGATCGGGCGTCTTGAGCCGCACCCACTGGCTGGTGGCGAGATTGAGAATGCCTACCACGCGGGCGTTGTCGCGTAATGCGATTGATACGTGATGCGAGAGGCCGCGCTTGTCGCCGACGGCGCCGCGGAGACGCGAACATGCCATTAAGGTTGGTTCACGCAGTTGGCCCTCACGGCACGTCTCTTGACAAGCGCATTCGCCTTGCCATGCTAAACCGGGATAATTGAGCGCCGGAGGGAGGTGCTGGCGCGCGGCGAGCGTAAACTGATCGCCCTCGTCGCGCAGATAGATCCAACCGGCCTCGAGACCGGTCAACTCCAGAATATGGCTAAGCGCCGCTTCCAGCGCCGTGCGCAGGTCAAGCGTTTGGTTGAGGGTTTGGGCGAATGAGCGTAACGCAGCCCATTCGGCGAGGTGGCGCCGATCGGCAGGTGTCATAGGACAACGAATGGGATAATGAATGATCTGTAGAGCCGCACGGCGGTGCGGCTCCCTGCATCGGACGACGAATCAACGCATCATCTAAGCGTTGGCGAACAAAGGCCCTTTACCGTTTCTTGCGGCTGATCGAGACGCCATCGCGCAGCGGGATGATCACCGACTCGAGCTGCGGGTGCTCCATGATGGCGCGGTTGAAACGCTGGATGCCGCGCACGAGCGGCGAGGCGTCTTCTTCGAGCACTTGCGCGCTGCACAGCACGTTGTCGGCGATGAGCACGCCGCCGGGGCTGAGCAGCGGCACGCACAGCTCAAGCGCCTGCGTCGCCTGTTCGTCGTTGGAAGAATTGCGCAGGACGTCGAGGAAGATCAGGTCGAACTCTTGATTGAGCGAGGGCAGGATCTCGCGCCAATCGCCGAAATGGATCGTAATCAGATCGCGGTAGCCTGCGGCTTCGATCACTTCGTTGGCGAGTTTGACCCGCTCAGGATTGCGCTCGATCGCCGTCATTTTGCCGCCGGTCTGGCGGAGTGCTTTCATAATGAAGGTGGCGGCATAGCCAGTGGTGATGCCCACTTCCAGCGCGTTGCGGGCATTCAGCATCAGCGCCTGTAGATAGAGAAATTGCCCCTGCACCGGCCCGACCAGCGACAAACCCTGCTGTTTGGCGCGCGCTTCGAGGTTGGCTAATACCTCGTCGCGCGGTGGCATGAGATCGTGCAGATAGTCTTCGATTGCGATATTCGTGATGTCGTAGCGCATCACGCCCTCCTCACCCCGATGTTGGCGGTGGTGTGTGCGGCTGCCGCCCCAATGGCGTCAGTTGCATACGCAAACACTTCATCTCAGACTAAATTGTATCACACCCTTGCCCATCTTGTGGTATGATCTAGCCTATCACATTATGCGCATAAGCTTGCAGCGGGAGGCAGCCGTGGCCGCGATTCGCATCCTGATTGCCGAGGATAATGATCTCGTATCGCTCACGCTCGAAGAGCAGTTGAAGGGGTTGGGATACGAAGTAGTTGGCATTGCCCGTACCGGCGCCGAGGCGGTGATGCTGGCCACTCGCCTGAAGCCTGATCTGGTGATCATGGATATTCGCATGCCAGAGATGGACGGCACCGAGGCGACGGCCCGCATCCGTGATCAGACCGGGATTCCGGTGGTGATGCTGACGGCGTTTTCTGATAAGGAGACGATCCGGCGCGCTGAGGCTGCCGGTGCGCTGGCCTATTTGGTCAAGCCGGTGAATGAGCAGGAGTTGCCGCCGGCGATTTCGATTGCGCTGGCCCGTCACCGCGAGCTGCAAAATCTGCGCAATGAAAATCTTGAATTGCAAGAGGCGCTCGAGGCGCGCAAGTTGATCGAGCGCGCCAAAGGTATTTTGATGCAGCGCCTTGGCCTGAGCGAGCGCGATGCGTATGAGCGGCTGCGCCAGCGCGCCCGCGATAAGCGCACCAAGATGAAGGATATTGCGCAGGCGATTATCGAGGCCGAAGAGTTGCTTGGCTCGTGACGCGGAAGGCGCAGACGAAGCAAGGGCGCAGAGGGTTCAAACGCAAAGGCGCGAAGAGCGCAAAGGTCGCAGAGGAGATTTTGAGGGGGATCGACCAGCGCGCTTGTGCTCAATCACCAAAAAACCTTCGCGCCCTCTGCGTCCTCTGCGCCTTTGCGTTATGAGTCTTTGCGTTCTTTGCGGAGCCGGACAGCCGTCCGGCTCTACATGCGCCTTTGCTCGCGTTGCGGCTTGGATTACCACTTATCACCTATGCCAACCACCGATCCTGCCATCCTTGCCCATCTCGAATGGTTGGGCTTTGTCCAACCCACCGGTGTGGTCGTCTCGGCCCCGGCGCTGGTCAGCGCCGGCGCCATTCTGCCCC
>JAUQOZ010000199.1 GCA_030550625.1 Chloroflexota bacterium
ATGAAAGTACAATTGGCCGGTGAACGCAAAATCACCCGTCGCTGCTTGACGCATGATCGCTTCTTCGACCGGCAGAGCAAAGTTGGCTACCACGAAATCGGGTTTCAGGACGCCTAACGAGTAGTCAAAATCAAATTTATTGTGGCCGGGCATCGTGCCCCTCGAAGCAGCCGGCAGACGCGCAACGTGACGATCTGACTTTCCCAGCAAATCGATGGCGTATCGTTCAGAAAAATAGAACACCGACCCGGCCCAGAAATCGGCGACTTTGCTCGTGGGTGGGGTATTGTGCTTTAACAACAAGCCGATCGTCACATTGCCAACGTCAACCACATTGGGCAGCAGAAACCAACTGTACCCCGGCACGAGCAACGGTGTCCCCACTAGACAGAGCAACCCAAACCATACTTTGAACGAGATAGCCGGTTGCAAGAGCAGCCGCTGGAGCGCGTTCCGCCCAAAGAAAACCGCTACGCCGCCGGCGAGTGCGCTCACGCCGCTGATGAAGGCAAACCACCGATTGATGGCAACCCCTGATTGCGCCCCAGTAACAAGCAAGTCGATCATTGGCGCGAGGGCCGCCATCGTGACGCCGCTTATCATAACGCTCAACCCAATGGCAAGCAGGATGGTACGCGGCGCGGATAGTTGCTCTCCCTGCACAGGCGTTGTCCAACCAGTACGAATGAGCGATTGCACGCCAAGGAAGGCCAACGCGAGTATGAGAGGAAGGATCGGTATAAAAAACCGAAAGTTGGGGAAGACATCGCCGCCGACATAGATCACATACCCAATGTATACCAAAACCACTGCCAGCAACGCGCGGCGCACCTTGTCTTTGGTCAATAACGAGCCGAACAATGCAAAACCGAGCGCAAAAGGGTAATGCATGGCAAAGGCGGCGAAGTATCGGAAACCCGCTTGTAATGCTCCCTCCCAGCCAAAGACCTTCAGGTAAGCGGTGTTGGGCAGCACATCGCCGTAATACGTTGCTCTATATAGAGTATGGGCTATCGGCAAAGCCAACGACAATGCCGCATAGCCGATGATCAGCGTTCGGTTGCGGTGTAACCACACCGCCAGCGCATACAGCAATACCGACAAGATCACCGCGTCTGATCGAACCAGCGACAGGAGTGCGATGATCATAAAGGTGAGCAGACGCGGTGTGCATTGCTGCGCCTCTGCAATAATTCGATAGATACCCAACAGAAACAACAACGTCAGCAAGGCGGTCTCAAAACCGGCGGTTGTCCACGCCATCACATTTTTATTGAGCACAAAGCCGAGCACAGTGGCGGCAACCACCAACGGACTACCGCCTAGCGCGCGCACGAAGCGGATGATGACGGGAATTGTCGCAACGGCAAGCGCAATGTTGGTCAACAGGATGATCAACGAGGTTTGGGCAACCGGGATCGGCAACAGATGCACCAACGCCATATAGAGTGTCCACAACAGATTGGTGTACCCCTCAACGCGCTCACCGCCCGGATTCCAGACCAAACCCAACCCCTGAGCAAGGTGACGGGCATAGCGCATTGAAATCATGGCGTCATCATCCAGCCACCAATACCGTTCGCCGCCAATGACGGCGCTATGCCCAATCAGCGCGACCGGCAGCCATAGCCCGACAACCACCAGCACGGATACGGCGAACACTACGTTGGACTTGCTGGCATAGGCTACGATGCGGCGCCAACGCGGCAAAGAGAACCAGCCCAGCGCAATGACCGCCAGCCCGCAGACAAACGCTTCTACGCCGATGGCATGAATTTTCGCCAGCCAATGCGGCGCCGGAGGCTCTCCTTGCCAAACAGCCACGAGCGCCAGTACCCAATCGGTCAACCCACTACTCATTCCCACGATGAGTAGCCCGATCATGACCAAGCCGGCCCCGGCAGCGATCATCACGCGGCGAATAGTTTTACAGTTCGTTAGGCAAGCTATGGACAACATTGAAGGAGCGTGATTGGAGTTCTCTCTCTAACGAGCCGAACGATGCCCAGTCTGCAGATGATTGTGGTGATGCTGCGAGGTATTTTGGCATGGATGACAGCACCAGCTAATACTTGATAGGCATTCGCATTTGCTTCCGAACCATGATGCGGCGCCGTCACAATAGCGCCATTTAGCGGTCTCGGGAGCTTGACATTTGCAAGATCGGAGTCTGCGGTGAATAGTACTCCCGGATGATCTCTCGTAGCCGGTGACCAGAAGACAAGACTCTCTTTATTCGACACCGTTAGCGCAAGCCATTTCAAAAAGGAACCTCTACGAGGGTACACTTTTGCTATCTGATGACTGTTAAGCGGTTGAAGCACCGGCAGGCCGCCGCCGGGATTCGTCACATTAATCTCAAACCACCGAACTGGGATATCACGATGAAACGCGGCAATTGCGATATTCCGAATCCGAGCCGCCGCTTCAATCGCAGACAATAGGAAAGGAACAATGCAAGCTGCATGAAATGATCAAACGTTTTCTGATCTGGCTCAAATTCGACCAACATATCGACATCACTTCCTGCCTGCGCTTCATTCCGCGCGAATGAGCCAAACAGACCGCAACGCCGCACACCCAAACGCTGCAACTCGCGCTGGTGTCCCCGTAAGAGGTCGAGGATGTGCTCTTTCGTCTGAACCGGCATACCCTGTTTTGCGCACCAAATATCAGGTTGGGTGATTCGCATTATAGCACGCTCGCTTGGCGTAATAACCAAGTGTTGAAAAAACACCAAGCGCGCAAAGCACGCCAAGATTCAAATGCAAAGACGCTAAGCCCGCAAAGGACGCTAAGATTCAAACGCCAAGACGCGAAGTCCGCAAAGCACGCAAAGGTTGTAAAAGGTTTGGCACAAGTATGCTTAGCTCCCACCCAACAAACCCTCTGCGCACCTCTGCGATCTCTGCGCCTTTGCGTTTTTCCCCTCTGCGTCTTTGCCCCCTTTGCGCCACTACTCTCGGAGCCGCACGCTGAGACCGGTGTAGCGCCGTTCGACCTCGGCGGCGGCAACGGCGGCAGCGACGGCGCGCCGGTCGCCGGCGATGACCACAAGCTGGCGAGCGCGGGTAACGGCGGTGTAGAGCAGGTTGCGTTGCAGCAGCGGTTGGTGTTGGAGCAAGAGCGGCAGCACTACCACCGGGTATTCGCTGCCTTGGCTTTTATGCACGCTGAGCGCGTAGGCGAGGGCGAGGTCGTCGAGATCGAGGCCGCTGTAACGGATGGCGCGCCCATCTTCAAACCGCACCACCACGGTCTGCGCTTCGGCGTCAATGGCGATGATCTCGCCGGTGTCGCCGTTGTAGACATCGCGGTCGTAGTCGTTGCGCTGCTGGATGACCCGATCACCAACCCGGAAGACAGTCGCGCCGCTGCGGTATTCGGCCACGCCGGGACGGGGCGGGTTGAGCGCGGCTTGCAGGGCGGCATTGAGCGCGGCCACGCCGGCGCTGCCTTTGTGGGTTGGGCTGAGCACTTGGATGTCGCGGCGCGGGTCGTACCCGAACCGGCGCGGGATACGTTCGACCACCAGTTCGACAACGAGTTCGGCGCAGCGTTCGGGCGTTTCGGCGGCAAAGAAGTAGAAGTCGTCGTGCCCTCCCCAGTCCGGCAGCAGGCCGTCGTTGATGCGGCGCGCGTTGGCGGCGATGCCGCTGCCGGCGGCTTGGCGAAAGATGGCGTCGAGATGGATGCGCGGCACGATCCCGCTGTCGATCAGATCGCCGAGCACGCGGCCCGGCCCGACGCTCGGCAGTTGGTCGGCGTCGCCGACGATGACCACATGCGCGTTGAGAGGCGTCGCCTTGAGCAGTTGGTTTGCCAGCACCACGTCGAGCATGCTGGCTTCGTCGATCACCAGCAGATCGCAATCGAGCGGGTTGTCGGCATTGCGGCGGAACGTGCCGTCAGGACTGTATTCGAGCAGGCGGTGGATGGTGCGAGCCTCGATCCCGGTGGCGTCGCTCAACCGGCGGGCGGCGCGTCCGGTCGGCGCGGCGAGCAGAGGCCGGTAACCACGGGCGCGCAGCAAGAGCACCAGTGCGCGCAAGCTGGTGGTTTTGCCAGTGCCCGGACCGCCGGTAAGCAGCATCACCGGACTGGTCAAGGCGGTGCGCACCGCTTCACGCTGCTGCGGGCTTAGATCGATGCCGCGCCGTTCGGCCAAATGGGCAAAGACCAGTTCCCAGCGGCTGGGGGCGTAGCGGGCGGCCAGCGCCGAGCGTTGGGCAAGCAAGCGCCGGATCGCATTGGCGACGCCGATTTCGGCGAAGGCCAGCGGCGGCAGGTAGATCGGCTGTTCGGCGGGCGTCGCGGCAGTGACAACCGGATCGCGCCAAAGCTGGCCGGCGACGAGCATCTGCTCGAGCGCCGCTTGCACCTTCGTTGCCGCCACCGTGAGCAGGCTAGCGGCGCGTTCGATCAACTCGCGCCACGGCAGGTAACAGTGACCGTCATCCGACGCTTGGCCGAGCGCAAACCGCACCCCGGCAGTAATCCGGCGCGGGTCGTCGCGGGCAATGCCGAGACCGGCGGCAATCGCGTCGGCGGTGCGAAACCCCACCCCATCCACCTCATCGGCGAGCCGGTACGGTTCGTACTGCACCACCCCCAACGCATCGTCGCCGTAATGTTTGTAGATGCGCACCGCGACGCCGGTTGGCAGGCCAAGGTCTTGCAACAACAGCATCAGGTCTTTGATCCGCTGCTGCTCCCGCCACGCCTCAGCGATCAGTTCAGCCTTCTTGCGCCCTAACCCCGGCACCTCGCGCAACCGCTCTGGCTCGCGATCGAGCACGTCGAGCGTATATTTGCCGAAGGTCTCGGTGATCCGTTTGGCGGTGGCCGGGCCAACCCCTTTGATCAGACCGCTGCCGAGATAGCGGCGAATACCGTCGATGGTGGCGGGCAGGCGGGTGTGGTAGCGTTGCACACTGAATTGGCGGCCATGGGTCGGATGGTCACGCCACTCACCTTCGAGGATGAGTTGTTCGCCGGGTTGCACGCCGAGCAGTTGGCCGACAATCGTGACCGTATGGCGTTTGCCGGCGGGACGCAATTGCGCAACCGTATAGCCAGTGCTCTCGCTCTGAAAGGTAATCCGCTCAAGAATGCCGTCGAGTTGGGGCATAGGGTTCGATCTGCATAGGCAACGTTATGTTATTTCTATCTTACCGGAAATAGTGCGTTGGGCGAAGGGTTGCACCGCAGCGAACGCAGCAGGAGCATGATCATCATCACATCGTATACCACTCACCGGTGACGAGAATGGTATCGGCGTCAAGCTGCTCGATCCGCAGGCGCAGATGCTCACCCGGACGGATCGGCTGCGCGTCAGCGCGCTGCACATCAACCAACGCCGGATCGAACAGCTCAGCTAGTTCGCCCGGCGCCGCGCGGAACCGGCAGATGAGCTGATCGTCGAGAAAGCCGTCGCGGTAGGCATAATACTCAAACGTCACCGGCGCAGCGAGCCGCAGACCGAGCGCGTAGCGGCACTGCGCCGCTTGCTCCGGCGAGAGTTGGGTGGTCTCGGTCAGACGGTCAGGGCTGAAAAAGGGATTGGCCAACAGCACGGCGAGACCGCCGATGCCGCAGATCATCACGACCCCCGCAAGCAAGACAGCCAGCAATACGGCAGAACGGCGCCTCATCATCCCATCGTCACCCAATGTTGCAATCGCGAAGGAAACGTAACATTCCGCCAAATCCGCCAGAAAGCAATGAGTCCCACAAGGGATTCATAACTGTAAAGATTATACGTTAGGCTAAACGTTGTTGCATCATCTTAACGATTGATAAGAGGAAATAGATTAGATATTATAAATTTTCAAAGAGGTGTGTTTTTATGGTGAAATGAAACACTCTATTCCTCGCAACTCATGACGTATCCGCCCTCGTTGCAGCCATATCTATATACCACGAAGAGATGCGAGATGTATGATCCCAACTCCCCCTACCGTCCTCCCCAACCGCCTCCAGTCTACGTTGTCAAAGAAGAGAGTTTTACCTCGAAGGCCATCTTAACGCTTGTCCTCTATTTTGTGCTGTATATTCCCGGTCTGATTGCGAATATTGTCTTCTGGAACGAAGCGCGCAATGTGCAAGCAAGAACCGGACGGGCGCCAGAGGGGAAGGGATGCCTGACGGCCATGTTAATCATGCAGTTAGTAGGTCTCGTCT
>JAUQOZ010000175.1 GCA_030550625.1 Chloroflexota bacterium
GTGAAAATTTGTACGATGAACGTGAACCACGGGTGTTCGATCCGCTCAACCGCGGATTGTGCCGCTGCGTTGGTCGATTCGTTGTGGCTATCGCTGTTCAATAACAATGGAGCTCCATCTATGGATCCGATCTTTGCTGCTGTTCGCCAAATTCATGCGATTTTTGGGCGTGAAATTTTGTCAGTTTTAATCGTCCTCGCCGCCATCTATCTCGCTGTTACCTATCGGCCTTACGCGCCGCGCAGCCCCGTGGCGCGCGCCTTGCCTGTCTTAATCGATATTCAAGCCACGCTTGGGTTAATCTATTGGTTGGTTGGCGTCTTTACCGGTATTGCATATTTTCTCTCGTTCCCTTTTATCCTCCACCCGTTGCTTGGGTTAGCAACCGCTGTGGTGGGGCATATCCTGTTCGGAGCGCGCACTCCCTTTGCTCGCCTTGGCCGCTGGTCGGCGCCGGCGGCGCTCGGCATTATTCTGGTGATGGTGCTGAGTAATGTGATGATTGCAATAATGGCGTGATGGCGCCGGATGTTGCTGGCCTTGATCGTTTCAGTTATGGCGTGTGGATGGCAAAAGAGCGCTGGGTATCACCATGCATTGCCCCGCGCTCTCTTGCCGTCTCTGCGTTGGTTTGCGCCCCTAGCCAAATTGCTTTCAGCCATGGAACATTGTTTTGCCACTGCGATCTTTGGGATCGGGTGGCAGCCCAAGGTACCGCTGCCTCAGATCATCCCATAGCGCGAGCCGCGACCAGTCCGGTTGCTTGAGAAATTTCATCTCATCTGAGAGAAAAGGATTAGGCAGGAAGATGTAGATTTGATTCTCATTATTGCCGTTGAAGAGCCGGATTCCCCAACTGCCTACAGTGCCGTCTGGATTGAGCCGGCGGTAGAACTCGGCCCGGCTTGTGCGCCGGATGCGGGCTAGCTCAGGATCGGTTGGATTGTTTTTACTGCCGCGGTGCTCGCCGATGCAGATGTGAAAATGCCACGCGCCGAAATCGACTGTTAAATAGCCATCGAGCATGCCGATGCGTTGTGGCGGCTCTGTGGCTTTGATCTCAAAGACGGCGCCTTGAATCAGCGGCCCAAAGATGATCTTATCCCAGTGATCGCGGAATAGCTCGGTCATAAGAGTGACAAGCGTCTTCTCTTCCGGTGCGATAGGGAAGATTTCGAGGGTGCCGTTGCCCGGTTCATGCACAATGCGGGGTTCAAGCGTGGCGCTCATGCTGGTGCTCCTCTTGGTATTGCTGCCGCAGCCATTGGATTGTTGCGTATAGCGATCGCGTCTGTTGTTTCTTCACGCCGTCGCGGTAGATATCCCAGCTCGGTTGGTGATCATCCCCGGTAATCACAATATGCAGCTCTGTCTCGCCGCCGGCAACCACTCGCCAGCCGGCCCGCTCCAATGCCTGCGCCGTCCAATACCGGATGATGCCGTTACCGGTGAGGGTTGCCTGACGCTGCGCTGGCCGGTCAATCCGGAATTGACCGCGCTGTTGGTCAAAAACAATCCCCTCATGAGCAAAGGTTGTTGCCAGTGCTCCGCTGATGACGAGATCTTCCGGCGCGCCGGCGTAGAAACCGCCATTGCTGGTTAACAGCCAGAGCATATCGGCTATGTGCAGCGCTAAATCGAGATCGTGGGTTGATACGATGATCGCGCGCTGCGTCTCTTGAGCGAGTCGCCGTAGTAATTGCATAACCTCAACCCGGCGCGGCAGGTCGAGAAAAGCGGTTGGCTCGTCGAGCGCCATCACAATCGGTTCTTGGGCCAAAGCGCGCGCGATCATGATCCGCTGGCGCTCGCCATCGCTCAGTTCATGCAGCGGACGCGCCGCTAGGTGGGTCGCTTGCACTGCTGTGATGGCCCAGCGCACGACTTCTTCATCGCGCACGGTTAATTGGCCATGCCAACTGGTATACGGATGCCGGCCTAATGCCACTAGCGCGTAGGCGGTCAATGGCCCGGTCTCTACCCGTTCGGTCAGCACTACGCTCAGCCGCCGCGCTAATTCACGCGCGCTGAAGGTATGTAGATCACGGCCATCAAGCCAGATCCGCCCGGCTAGCGGCGGTTGCATGCCGGTTAGGGTGCGCAGCAAGGTTGATTTACCAGCGCCATTTGGCCCCAGTAAACAGACCATTTCGCCGCGGTGCAGCCTGAGATTCAAGTTCGCGGCCACGATCCGGCGCGACCCGCGCCGCGGCGCATATCCGATCGCCAATTGTTCGGTGATCAAAATGGGGTGTGTCATACGCCAAACGTTCCCCGGCTCACTCCTCGCCGTAGAATGATCCAGACCACGACCGGCGCTCCGGTCAGCGCGGTGATGGCGTTCAGCGGCAACACCACGCTGAGGCCGGGAGCTTGCGCCGCCAGATCGGCCAGCAGAGCTGTGGTTGCGCCGATGAAGACACAAGCCGGGATGAGCAGCCGGTGATCGGCGCTACGCAAGAGAGCGCGGCAGAGGTGCGGCACTGCTAACCCAAGAAACCCAATCGGGCCGCAGAAGGCTGTAACCGTGCCGGCTAGCACTGCCCCGCTGGTGACAATGCCGAAGCGCGCTTGTTTGAGATTGACACCCACGCTGCGCGCATACATCTCGCCTAACAAGAGCGCGTTGAGTGATTTGGTCAGGGCAATGGCTAGCAAGAGGCCAATCCCAATGGTGGGCGCCATCACCCGGAGTTGGCTCCATGTCACTCCGCCGAAGCTGCCGAAACTCCACGCGATATAGGATTGAATGCGTTCGGCGATGCTGAAATAGAGCAGCAGACTCACTACGGCGCTAGTTAGATACCCGATCATGAGGCCGATAATGAGCAGAGTGACGCTGCTTTGCACCCGGCGCGCCAACCCAAGCACGATGACCATGACGGCGCCGGCCCCGATACTAGCGGCTACGGCAAGGGTGAAGTTGCTGAGCAGACCGATCACGCTTAAGAATGCGGTGTTGGCTGCCCCGACGCCAAGCACTACTAACGCCACGCCAAGACTCGCGCCAGAACTGACCCCCAACACGAACGGATCAGCCAGCGGGTTGCGAAAGAGGGTCTGCATCTGCAATCCGCTCACACTCAGCGCGGCGCCAGCTAGCATTGCTGTCAGTGCTTTGGGTAAGCGAAAGTCAACAATGATCGTTTTCCACGAAGCGCGTTCAGCCTCGCCTCCTGCCAAGATCGCCAATACTTGATCGAGCGGGATCCGCACTGAGCCGAGGCTTAGGCTTAACACGAAGGCGAACGCCGTGCTGAGCGCCATTAGCGTGAGTGCTAGCGGTTGCAGACCGAGCCGTGGCCATACGGTGATTGCTGTAGTCGAAGACATCTGCTGTGGTGCGTCCATCATCACCTCTGCGCTTCACCGAGACGATGAAAGATATGCTCTGCAACTGGCTGATTGCCGTGCAGATGCTCCTGAACGATCCGCTCCAACACGTGCTCATCAACGTGGTGGTACCAAATCCCTTCGGGGTAGACAACGACGATTGGCCCGCCGCTGCACACGCCTAAGCACGGGGTCGTTCCCCGCTTGACGCGCTGCGGGTTTTCATACCGGCCTAGCGGGCCGAGCAGGCGCGGCAATAAGCTGTAGAGTCGGGCGGCTTTCCCTTCAGGATCGCAGTAACGCCCGGTGCAGATGAAGAGATGCCGGCTGTAAGGGGCCATGTCAGGCGGATTTGGCATACCATTCCTCACAGTATCAGGGCAGGCTAGCAGCCCGCCGATGAACTAGGTCATTGTGAAGGGCAAAAGGGTAGTGGATCACGCTGCGCGCGCCTCCGCAGCAATTCACTGTGACAGCGCAGACAACGACAGCCAGAGAACAATTACTAGTCAATCCCTAATCAGTTTTCGCTTGCCAAATGACCATGCCTACCGGTTGCGAGAAGGAATAAACCCAATGTTCACCCTGTCGCATCAGCCAAGGCCGCAACTCGTAGGCGAGAGCAGCGACTATCCTGCGCGGTGTATCAATCCCAACCAGTTGCTGCGCCACTGCTTCCGGCGACGGGCCGGCAACCGTGCAAGTTTCATCCACGATCTGCACCTCGGCGAGCAAGCCTTGTTGCCACAAAACACCAGCCATGACCAAATGGTTAGGCCATTGCGTCTCGTGCCAACTACCGCAATATCGCTCGATCAACGGACGATGGGGTGGGTCACTGGCAACGCTATCGATGATGATGAGCAACCGCCGGGTCGCCTGCACCATCCGTTGCAACGCTTTTGCTAAGTCGAGCTGGCGATAGAGCGACCATGCCGCCAATGTGACATCGTGCGGTTCAACCGTCACGTGAGGCCAATCTGCCTGTAGCAGCCGGATATTCGTAACACCTTGCCGTTTGGCTTGCTGGTCAAGAATCGCTAACATCGCCGGCGAATGATCTAATGCCGTGACCATACGAGCCTGCCGGGCCAGCGGCAAGGCAAACCGGCCAGTACCGGCGCCGATGTCAAGCAGGGTGTCATCCGGGTGCAGCAGGCGACTCACGCTTGCCAAGCATCGCGCTGCGCTGCCAGCCTGCCGGTCGTATTCCAGCGCATACCCTTCCCAGAAGGCGCGGTCGATCGCCGGATCGAGCCGCGGGTAAGCGTGTTGGCGGAGGTGCGTTGTCCATAACGTATTGAAGTCGATGGTCACTGCTAATGTATTCAATAAATGCTATGACGGATACAAAACTCCGGCGCGCATCGATAGCACACGATCGCACACCGCTTCCAGTAGTCTTCGATCGTGACTGACGATGATCAGCGCCGTTCCCCGACGCGCAATGGTAACTAGCACTTGCATGATGGCGGCTGCCACCGAAACATCGAGTGCGCTAGTGGGTTCATCTGCGATAATAACTGATGGTTGAGCGACTAGCGCGCGCGCAATTGCCACGCGTTGGCATTGTCCGATCGATAGCTCACTGGGTCGAGCATCAAGATCAAGGTGATCAAGACCAACTGCTGCTAGCCATTCATTTGCAATAGCTCGGAGTTGTGTTGGATTGAGACGATTCGGACGATGTCGTGCCAAAAGCGGTTCGGTGACACTACGCCAGATTGGCCAACGTGGGTCTAAACTACTAGTTGGGTCTTGAAAGATTGGCATGGCAAAGGCTTGTCGTGCTATTGAATGCAATAAGCGTTTTGTGCCGCCTCGCGTTACAACGAATTCGCCAAATCTCACCTCGCCAGTATCGGGTAATTCAAGTGTGGACAGTAAGCGCAAAAGTGTTGATTTACCACATCCCGAAGCTCCACTAATGCCAACGATTTCACTCTGATAGAGGGTTAGACTAGCTTGATGCACAGCTACCACCTTCTGTTTTCCTCGACCATACTGTTTTGATACCTGATGTGCGGTAAGCACTGGCTCAGCTCGCCGTTGCGCCTGTGGTATATCTAGTTCTGATACCAGTAAGTTGTTTCTGGTTACCAACGGTTGGCTCAGCGTATCAACAATAGGACAGGCCACGCCATTCTTGAGAGGTGGATCTATGTAATTGCACGACTCTTGGGTATACACACATCGCGGGGCAAATGCACACCCAGTAATGGGTTCGTTTAATCGAGGTGGTGTACCGGGTAATGGTCTTGGGATCTGGTGCATTTTCCGTGGCGTAGCGGCTAGCAAAGCACGTGTATAAGGATGTCTCGGATTAGAGATAACAGTGGCTATTGGTCCGATTTCCACAATGCGACCGGCATAACAAACAGCGACTCTATCAGCATGGCGGATAACCACATCGATATTATGGCTAATGAGTAATAGTGTTGCGCCTGTAGAGCGGAGGGCTTGCAAGGTCGTATCAGCATGATCGGCGTCAAGAGCGCTAGTAGGTTCATCAGCAATAATGAGCGCTGGTTGATAGGCTGCTGCCGCTGCAATTGTAGCTCGTTGCAGCATCCCGCCACTCCATTGGTGTGGATATTGGTGCATGCGCGACTCTGCTTGGGTAATCCCCAATCGCGCTAACGCATTTAGAACCCAATACTGGGGTGGTCGTTGCCTATGCGCTCGCCATGGTTCTTCGACATGCTGCGCAATTCGATCGAGCGGATTGCAGGCAGCAAAAGGATTTTGCGCTACAAATCCAATCGAACGACCGCGAAGTTGTCGTAATTCGTCTTGTGAGAGCTGAAGAAGCGACCGACCATTCAATTCTAT
>JAUQOZ010000335.1 GCA_030550625.1 Chloroflexota bacterium
CGAGGAGCAGACCGGCTCCGGGGGGAGCTACGCCGCGCGCCCGTCGCTCAAGCAGCACGGTATTGAGTTGCCGCTCCAGCTCTTGGACAGCCCGCGATACTGCTGATTGGCTCATCGTCAGCGCCTCGGCGGCGCGTGTAAAGCTGCCATGATCCAGCACGGCGACGTAGATCCGCAACAGGTGCAGGTTGAGGGTCACGTTCATGCCTCACAATTAAGATGCGTGAATAAGAATGGCAGCATTGTACCATGCAGATGAAAGGATAGATCATCATGGCGTGCGGCAGTCAAATTGCCGCACTCTATACCGGCTCGCTACCACACTATAGGTATGCATCCGCTCGATGCCTCTCATCGAAAATATCTGCTTGTTCGATGAGCAGGTTTTTGTTACGATATAATTCAATCGTGATCGTATTCTCATAGCCAGAAAGAGCTGGCCATGACAAACTACGGCTTCCTCATCGATCAGCGGAAGTGTATCGGCTGCCATGCGTGCAGTACGGCCTGCAAGTCGGAAAACGAAGTGCCGCTTGGGGTCTATCGCACATGGGTGAAGTATGTCGAAACCGGCACGTTTCCCAACACCCGCCGCCACTTCCAAGTCACCCGCTGCAACCATTGCGCCAATCCGCCCTGTGTCCGCATCTGTCCTGTCACCGCGATGTACCAGCGCACCGACGGCATCGTCGAGTTTGACCCGAAGGTGTGCATTGGCTGCAAAGCCTGTATGCAGGCGTGCCCTTACGACGCGATCTACATTGATCCTGAGACGCATAACGCTGCCAAGTGCCACTTTTGCGCCCATCGCGTTGATCAGGGACTCAAGCCGGCCTGCGAGATTGTCTGCCCCGAACAGGCGATCATCTCTGGCGATCTCGATGATCCCAACAGCTTGATCAGCCAATTGATCGCCCGCGAGCCGGTGTCGGTGCGCAAGCCTGAACAGGGTACAGCGCCGAAGTTGTTCTATATCGACGCCGATCAGACCACGTTGACGCCAACCGCCTCAACCACCAGCTCGACCTTTATGTGGGCTGATGTGGTTAGCGAGCAGTTGGTGGGCCACCACCACGGTAACGGCAATGGCCGGGTGAAGGCCGCTCGCGAGGTCATCCCGCTCACTGCCGCTTCGGGTGCGAAGATCCGTCCGCCACGCGAGCAGGGGTTAGGGGTTGGTCAGAGCGCGTTGATGATGGGCGGGCGGGTGGCTGGCCACATGGTGCAAACCGCCTATAACGCCCAGCACAAGATTCCGTGGCACTGGCCGGTGCCGGCCTATTTGGTCACGAAGGGGATCGGGAGCGGCGTCTTTTTGGCGATTGCCGCCGCGGTTGGGTTGGGGCTGGCGCCGCTCGCCGCGCCGCTGCTGGCGACGGCGCTCTTTGTCAGTCTGCTCTTTATCGGTATCACCACTGGCTTGTTGGTCTTTGATCTTGACAAGCCGCACATGTTCTTTACCATTCTTACCCGCCCGCAGTGGCGCAGTTGGTTGACCCGCGGCGCGTTTATTCTGATCGGCTTTACCGGTGTGGCCGGATTGTGGTTCCTCGCCGAAGCCGGTGCGGCCTTTAATCTGTGGCCGGAAGCGGCCATCGCCGGGTTGCGCCCGTTCTTTGCGTGGCTCGGCATCCCGCTGGCAGTGATGGCTGCGATTTACACTGCTTTCCTCTTCGCCCAAGCCGAAGGTCGCGACCTCTGGCAGAGCCCGCTCTTGCCGGCTCACTTACTGGTGCAGGCGTTGATGGTCGGTGCAGGAACACTGTTGCTCATGGCGCCATTTATGGCGATGCCAGCCGAATTTCTCACCCTGCTCGGCTGGCTGTTTGCCGGCGGCCTTGCGCTCGATCTCTTTATGCTCCTGTTGGGTGAATTCGGCATTCCACACGCCAGCGAAGTTGCGGCCCGCGCCGCTCACGACATTAGCCACGGTCGCTACCGCCGCCACTTCTGGCAGGGTGCGATCGGGTTGGGTCACGTAGCGCCGTTGGCCCTGATCGCGCTAGCCTTGCTCGCACCCGCCTTGGCTGCGCCGTTCTTGGCGGTGGCTGGGTTGGCCGCTATTGCTGGTCTGTACGCCTTTGAATATGCGTTCGTTATGGCGCCGCAACACGTGCCGAACAGTTAGGAAAGGTGTGGTCATGGCGACGTCATTGCTCAATCGTTTGTTAGGAACGCTCAGCCAGAAGCCGCAAGCGCGGGTCGAACCGCTGGCCCCGCCGGTCGACCGGTATGTCACCAGCGATGCGCCGGCAACCGTGCCGGCTAGCACCGAGTTGCGTGACTATCCGCCGGTCGAACGCTGGAATGACTGGACGGAGTACGATCCGAAGTTGTGGCCGCAGAAGGTGGCCCGCCGCTATACGCTGGTGCCGACGATCTGCTTTAATTGCGAGAGTGCCTGCGGCTTGCTGGCGTATGTTGATGTCGAGACACTGAAAATCAAGAAGTTTGAGGGCAATCCGCTCCATCCCGGCAGCCGGGGCCGCAACTGCGCCAAGGGGCCGGCCACGCTCAACCAAGTCTACGATCCTGACCGCATCCTCTACCCGCTCAAGCGGGCCGGCAAGCGCGGTGAAGGCAAGTGGGTGCGCGTCTCGTGGGATGAGGCGCTTAATGAGATTGCCGGTCGCATCCGCAAGGCGATTATCGAGAAGCGCCAGACTGAAATCATCTATCACGTTGGCCGCCCCGGTCACGACGGGATTATGGAGTGGGTGCTGCCGGCGTGGGGGGTTGACGCCCACAACTCGCACACCAACGTCTGTTCGTCGGGGGCGCGCTGCGGGCAAGCGATGTGGATGGGCTATGACCGGCCTTCGCCCGATCATGCCAATGCTCGCGTGATCCTCCTGATCAGCTCGCACCTCGAAACCGGCCACTATTTCAACCCGCATGCCCAGCGCATTATGGAAGGCAAGATGGCCGGCGCGAAGCTCATCGTGCTCGATACCCGCCTCTCGAATACTGCCTCGCTGGCCGATGAGTGGCTCTCGCCGTGGCCGGGCAGCGAAGCTGCTATCCTGCTCGCAATCGCCAATTATCTCATCCGCACCGGCCAGTACAATCGCGACTTTGTGCGCCGCTGGGTGAATTGGGATGCCTATCTGCGCGCCGAGCATCCCGGCACGCCGGTCAGCTTCGAGCATTTCGAGATGAAGCTGCAAGAGCTGTACGCCCAGTACACCTTCGAGTTCGCCGCCCAAGAGAGCGGGGTCAGCGCCGAGCAGATCGAGCGCGTGGCAAAGATTGTCGCCCGCTGCGAAGGCAAACTGGCCACCCATAGCTGGCGTAGCGCCACCAGCGCCAACCTCGGCGGCTGGATGATCGCGCGCTGCCTCTGGTTCCTCAATGTGCTCACCGGCTCGATTGGCGTCGAAGGCGGCACCTCAGCCAATGTCTGGGATAAGTGGGTGCCGCGCCACCCCAACATGGCGCCGCATCCGAAGGTCTGGAATGAATTGACGTGGCCGCAAGAATATCCGCTCACCTTCTACGAGTTGAGCATTCTCTTGCCACACTTTCTCAAAGAGGGTCGCGGCAAGGTTGACACGTACTTCACCCGCGTCTATAACCCGTTGTGGACGAACCCCGACGGTATGAGCTGGCTGGAAGTGCTGACCGACGAGAGCAAAATCGGGTTGCACGTCCATCTCTCGCCGACGTGGAGCGAGACCGGTTGGTTCGCTGACTATATCTTGCCGATGGGGGTCGGGGCCGAGCGCCACGATATGATGAGCCAAGAGACCCATGCCGGTTGCTGGATCGCCTTCCGCCAGCCGGTGTTGCGCGAAGCGATGCGGCGCTTGGGCAAGCCGGTCAAAGATACCCGTGAAGCCAATCCCGGCGAGGTCTGGGAAGAGACGGAGTTCTGGATCGAACTGTCGTGGCGGATCGATCCCGACGGCAGTCTTGGCATCCGCAAGACCTTTGAAAGCCCGTACCGGCCCGGCCAGAAGATTACGGTTGATGAGCTGTATGGCTGGATGTTCGAGAACCACGTGCCCGGTTTGCCCGAAGCAGCAGCAAAAGAGGGCTTGACCCCGCTCGAGTATATGCGGCGCTATGGCGCGTTTGAGATTCGCAAAGGCGCTATGCCGACCTTCGACAAGCCGCCAAGCCCCAGCGACTTAGCGAACGCGATGATCGATCCTGAAACCAAGATTGTCTACACCAAGACGCCGGCCCAGCCGTCGTCGAATATCACGCCGCTGCCCTACTTCGAGCCAGACCCAGAACGCGGAAGACCGATCGGCATCCAGCTTGAAGATGGCACAATTGCGACCGGCTTCCTCACCCCGTCGCGCAAACTTGAATTCTACTCGACGACGCTGCGCGATTGGGGTTGGCCTGAATACGCCATTCCAACCTACATCCACAGCCACGTTCACCCCAGTAAGGTGGATCGGGACAAGAACGAAGTCGTGCTGCTCTCGACCTTCCGCTTGCCGACGCTGATCCATACCCGCAGCGGTAACGCGAAGTGGTTGTACGAAATCAGCCACAAGAACCCGGTTTGGATCCACACCAGCGACGCCGAACGGCTGGGGTTGCGCACCGGTGATCTGATCAAGGTCATCACTGAAATTGGCTACTTCGTTGACCGCGTTTGGGTGACTGAAGGCATTCGCCCCGGCGTAATCGCCTGTTCTCACCACTTGGGACGCTGGCGGTTGCAAGAAGACGGTGGCGGCAAGCTCTCGACCGCGCTGGTCGAATTGAAGCAAGAGGGCGATGGCCAGTGGAAGATGCGCCAAGTGCATGGTATCAAACCGTACAAGAGCGAAGACCCCGATACGGCGCGGATTTGGTGGGAGGATGCCGGCGTGCATCAGAACCTGACCTTCTCGGTGCATCCTGACCCGATCAGCGGCATGCACTGCTGGCACCAGAAGGTGCGGATCGAGCCAGCCGGCCCGAACGATCGCTACGGCGACATTTTTGTTGATACCAAGCGGGCGCACGAAGTCTACCGCGAATGGCTAGCGATGACCCGTCCGGCGTCGAAGGTCTCACCCGACGGCTTGCGCCGGCCACACTGGCTGCTGCGTCCGTTCCGCCCGGCGCGGGAAGCGTACTTGTTGCCGAGGAAAAAGTCGTGACGACGTATTCCGAATTGGCGGCCCGTCAGGCCTTAGCCAGCCTGATTGGCCGCCTGCTGCTAGCGCCGCCTGCCGCCGAATTATGGGCGGAGGCGGCGACGTTGCCAGAACTGGCTGACATGATGGGGGACGGGCGCGAGGCGTTGGCCGTCGCCTACGAATATCTGGTCGGGCGCAACGTCTACCCCTACGAGTCGCTCTACCGCGACGAAGATCTGATGCTCAACACCGCCGCCGCCGAGCGAGTGGCGGCCTTGTACGAGGCATGCGGTTTTGTCCCTGATCCCAATGTGGGCGCGCCAGACCATTTAGGGTTGGAGCTAACCGTCCTAGCGCGCCTGATCGCGACCGAAGCTGCTGCGCTGGCCAATGGTGACGCTGCACTGCGTGGTTGGGCGCGGCGGCAGGCAGCGACGTTGCTGCGCCAACATCTCGCCGGGTGGGCGCCGATCTGGGCGCGCACGGTGCAACGCATTCCGGCCCATCCCTTTTATCAGATGGTGGCCAGTTTAGTGGTGGAGTTGATCGGCAGCGAACTTGAGCGGCTGGCCGGCGAGCCGGTCGCCGTACAAGAGTATATTCCCCTGCAACCGGCCACCCCCCACGATGAAGAGACCGATCTGAACGCGCTGATCCGCCATCTGATCACGCCGGTCAAAGCTGGCTTCTTCCTCAGCCGGGCCGACTGCTCGGCACTGGCGCGGCAACTGGGTTTCGCCATCCCGATTGGCGACCGCTTTAGCATGGCGCGCACTCTGTTCGAGACTGCCGGCCAGTTCGAGCAGGTCGAAGCGTTGATCGCTGCCCTTCAAGATATTATGTCAAATGAAACCGCAGAGCTGCGCCGGTTGATCGCCGCCCAACCGGTATGGGAACCGGCCTTGCAACCGTGGCTAGCGCGGTTGGCGGACAGGCGCTGGCTAGCGGTGAGTTAAGGTTGCCCCACCCCGTGCCCTCCCCCAGCGGGGGGATTTGCCCCCACCCCGTGCCCCGCCCCCGCTGGGGGAGGGGTTGAGCGTCAAGCCGCAAAGCAAGCAACGGCGCAGAGGAGGCAAACGCAAAGGCGCGAAG
>JAUQOZ010000208.1 GCA_030550625.1 Chloroflexota bacterium
TACGCGCCTAAGGCTACCTTGCACGCGGCAGTGGCACTGCCGCATTCCATAAGCGCTTCACCGGTTGATCGCCGGTACATAGACGCACATCGCCCGTTGGTAGGTCTGGCCGCTCGTGTATGGCAGCCCGCTGAGCGGGTTGCCGGCTACGTCGCTGATGGTTGCGCCGGACGGGATGTCGAGCCGGATGACGCCGCTGCTCGCGTTGAGGTTGACTGTTATCGTATAGCTATTACCGCTGCCGGTGACGCTAGCGATGCTGGCGCCGCCCGTCACGGCAAAGTCGTTGCTGTCAACGCCGGTCACAGCTTTGTTGAAGGTGACGATGAACGCGACGTTGGCAGCGCAGGTCAACGCTGCCGGTGTAGCGCGTTGGATGGTCACGGTCAGCGGCGCCCGATCGATAACGTAGCTTGGCCCACTCACCGGAGCTGGCGGCATATTGCCGGCTGCGTCGGCAATGTCGGTAGCCGGTTTGAGATTGAGCGCCAGCGTACCGTTGATGCCACTGCCAGTATTGACCGTCACCGTATACGTCCGGCTGAAACCGTTAGCCGGCGATACCCCGGCAATGTTCGCCCCACTGAGACCGCTCGCGTTCAGCGCAAAGTCATCAGGGGTCACATTGGTCGCCAGTTCGTTGAAGGTGACGGTGAAGGCTACCGTCGCTGTATTGGTGGTCGCTGCGCCAGCCAGCGCAATCGCAGCGGTTGGCGCTGTCTTGTCGATGGTGTAGCTTGGCCCGCTGACCGCGACGGGTGACGCATTGCCTGCCGTGTCAGCAATATCTGTGCCCGGCTTGAGATTGAGGCCTAGCAGACCATCGCCGCTGCCGGTGTTGACAGTGACCGTGTAAATAGTGCCGCTGCCGGCAACGCTCGCAACGCTCGCGCCGGTAATGCCGGCGCCCGGATTGACGGCGAAGTCATCCGCCGAGACATTGCTCACCGGCTCGCTAAACGCAACCGTAAACGCAACCGTTGCCGCATTCGTAGGAGATGAACCGGCCAGCGCAATCGTCGCTGCCGGCTTGATCCGGTCAATCGTGTAGGCCGGCCCAACCACTGCCGCCGATAGACCAGTGCCGGATAGAGTAGTAATCGTTGCGCTCGCTGGAATCTGCAAGCCGAGCGTACCGCTGCCGCTGCCGGTGTTGACCGTCACGGTGTAGAGCGAACCACTGCCAGTCACGTTCACAATGCTCGCACCTGTGAGACCACTGCTGATCAACGCAAAGTCGCTGGGATCAACACCATTCACCGGTTCGCCGAACAGCACCGTAAACGCAACACTTGTCGCCTTAGTTGGATTAGAGCCGGCCAAACCGATCAGCGCGGCCAAGACCGTCTTGTTGATGGTGTAGACTGGCCCGGTCACTGCCGCCGGCGCATTGCCCGCTGCGTCAGCAATTGTTGCGCCCGCCAGCAGATTCAGACCAAGAGTACCATTACCGGAGCCAGTATTGACGGTGACAGCATAGGTTGCGCTGCCAATACTAGATACGCTCGTTATGCTGGCGCCGGTAATGCCGCCACTGATATTCAACCCAAAGTCACCGGTATCAACCCCGCTCACCGGTTCACTGAAGGTAACGGTGAAGGCCACGCTAGCTGCATTGGTGGGTGATGGCGCGGCGAGCGCAATCGTCGCAGTTGGCGCTGTCTTGTCAATCGTGTAGACCGGCCCAGTCACTGCTGCCGGCGCATTGCCTGCTGCATCAGCAATATTCGTCCCGCCAGCCAGATTCAGGCCAAGGGTGCCATCGCCGCTGCCGGTGTTGACGATGACGGTGTACGACATCCCGCTGCCGGTCACACTGGCAATACTCGCGCCGGTCATCCCATTGGCAGTCAGTGTAAAGTCGCTAGGATCAACATTGGTCACCGGTTCATCAAATGTCACCGTAAACGCGACCGTTGCCACGTTGGTAGGGGTCGCGCCGGCACGGGCAATCGTCGCTCGCGGCGGGATGCCGTAGCGCACAATGAAATCGGCCTGCGAATTGCCGGCCACGTCGGTAAAATTACCACCAACCATAATATCGTTGGCATACGGCGCCACTGCTTGCAAAGCCAGCACCACGTCATTCAAATCGCTTGTTGCACTCGGAGCCATCCACGTCTGCGTCGACAGATTCCACACAGCGAGATAATCGGCAGCCGGAATGCCGGCGGCGTCGTTGAATATACCACCTACATAAAGGTAATTTCCAGCTACCGTCAGGCCATATACCTCTGAAACATTAACATTGCCAAGCGCATGCCATTGGCTAGCAACCGGATCCCACATCGCCACGCCGCCGGCTTCGGGACTGCCGGCCATAGCGAAGATGCCGCCAACGTACAACTTACCGTTACTATCAAACGTAAGGACATTCACAGAAATCGTGCCGGCAATTGCTGTCAAGGCGCCATCGCCATTGCCATTGCTGCCCAGTGCGCTCCACTGTCCGGTCGCCGGATTCCACATCGCCACGGAGTCAGCAGCAGCGATCCCAGCAACATCACCGAAGACTCCGCCCACATACACTCGGCCACTGCCATCAACAGCGAGGGCATTCACAAACCCAACAATCACACCATTACCGAAACCATTATTCCCTAGCGCACTCCACTGTCCAGTCGCCGGATTCCACATCGCCACGGAGTCAGCAGCAGCGATCCCAGCAACGTTATTGAACCAACCTCCCACATACACCTTACCGCTCGAATCCACAGCCAACGCGCTAACATACACTCCCATTCCCGCGATGGCTCCATCACCGCTGCCGTTACTCCCCAAGGCGCCCCATGTTTGAGTTGCTGGATTCCACACCGCTACGTAATCGGCAGCGGGAATGCCTGCTGCATCAGTAAAGTCTCCCCCTACATACACTAGACCATTCGGCGCAATTGCAATACTGGTGACGATACCGTTGAGCGCGGCACTGCGACCAAGGGAGCTCCACTGCTCAGTCGCAGGATCCCATAGCGCAATATAGTCAGCCGCATCAATTCCGCCCGCGTTGAGGAAATAACCGCCAACATACCAGCGCCCGTTGGCGTCGACAGCCATCGCGTTCACTTGGTTATCTAGCGCATTTAAGGTCGGCAGACTGAGATTCGTCCAAGTCGTACCATCCCACTTAGCTATATAGTCTGCCGCTGTGAGACCGGCGACATCGAAAAAGATACCACCAGCGTACACCTGATTCGATCCATCAACAGCAATCGCTTTCACTACTGTCAGGAAACCCGCCGGAATCGCGCCATCCCCATCTCCATTGCTACCCAAGGCACTCCAAGCCTGAGTGTTTGGATTCCACACAGCGATAAAATCAGCGGCAGGAAGATCGGCGGCATTCGAGAACGAGCCGCCCACATAAATACGGCCATTGCTATCAACAGCGAACGATCCGACAAAGCCGCTAATTGCGCCATTGCCGCTCCCATTGCTGCCCAAGGCACTCCACGTTTGGGCAGCCGGGTTCCACATTGCTACGGTATCGGCAGCAGGAAGACCGGCGACATCATTGAAGATTCCGCCTACATAGAGGTTGCCATTACCATCGATAGTTAGCGCGTAAACATTACTATCGGCTCCGATTGCGCCATTACCGCTCCCATTACTCCCTAGGGCGCTCCACAGTTGGGTGGCAGGATCCCACATGGCCACGAAGTCCGCGGCAGCGATCCCGGCAACATTGGTAAAGTTCCCGCCGGCATAGACTTTACCATTGCTATCAACAGCCAGTGCGTTAACTGTAGCGGTAATGGCGCCATTACCACTGCTATTACTGCCCAATGCGGCCCATGTTTGAGTGGAAGGATCCCACACTGCCACGGAGTCAGCAGCAGCGATCCCGGCGACATCGAAGAAGAAACCGCCTACATACACCTTCCCGCTCGAGTCAATGGCCAACGCATTGATCTGAACAAGCCACGATGCAATAACGCCATCACCACTGCTATTGCTACCCAAGGAACCCCACGTCCGCGCGACCGGATCCCACACCGCTACATAATCAGCAGCGGGAATACCTGCTGCATCGGTAAAGTCTCCGCCTACATATACCAGACCATCCGGCGCAATCGCGATACTGGTAACAGCATCGTTAAGCGCTGCACTATCACCGAGGGCGCTCCATTGGTTCGTAACCGGATCCCACATAGCAATATGGTCAGCGGCGCTGATTCCGGCAACATCGTTAAACCTTCCCCCCACATATACCCGACCGTTTGCATCTACGGCTACGCTCATTACATTAGCCCCTTTGATGGCTTCATCCGGCCTCGCCCCCAAATTGCTCCAAATGCCCGGCAATGCCGGCGACGCCTGCCACGAACTGGAATGCGAGGTAAGATTGATTTCACGTCGCGCCCCACCGACATCATGAAACACATCGGAATTGACTGCAGCGGCTGGCAACGATACTACCGGTAACACATTCGCCAGCGCAATAGCCCATGCGGTGATGATGAACAGATGTCGAGTGACTCGCATCACGCACCTCCCTATAGATGAAGAAGAGCCAATCAGACAACCCTACTTGAATCACCCATGAACAGCAGAGATGAATATTTTTTCATCGATACTAGCATATTCGTGTAACCGTAGTATTACCCATAAAACCATTTAGAATATGTTTATTCGTTACTAAAAAGATATTAAAAAAGCGAGGTACTGCACTTTAAATGCAGTACCTCGCTTTTAGTGATATTTGGACGTGCGCTGATCGCACTTTTACGGAAGAGACACAGTCTTCACTGCATCCACGGCAGAGTGCGGACGATCCTCAATACCAAGGCGGCGATGACGCAACGATCGACTGATCGCAAAGTGTTGCGCTCACCGCTAAACCATCCTATTCCTACCCCGCCAGCATCCCCCATACCACCAAGACGAACCCGATCAGACCACTGGCAATGGCCGCATACTGCATATTGCGCGCCCACGTCGCCGCCGAGGCGGCCAGTTCTTGCTCGCTCTTACGGCTAATCATAAAGGTTTGTTTGCTATTGGCAGGATGGCGAGCAATCGCAAGCCGGCCACCCTGATCGATCGCCGTGCCGAGCACAAACACGCGCGCGCCCACTTCCAACCCGCGCTCGCATTCGCGCCGGCCCAACGTGCGGGTTGCACCCGTCCACGGCTGGGGCGTTTCGACAAACCGGTTGCCGGTTTCGATCACCTCTAGCCTCGCCCCATCGGGCAACACCTGCACGTGACCACGCTCATCGCGCACCAGAAACGGCGCCCGCCGTTCGTTCCGCTCGATCTGCTCGCTGCGCCGCTCAACGCGGGTCTCTGGCTTGCCATTAGTTGTTGTTGTCACCCGCTCTTCGTACTCGCGGTTAACGGTGTAGGTATACGCGACCAGTGGCTTCCCTGAGATCGGGCCGGTTAGCGGCGTCGCGCACTCGATCACGCCTTCGACTTCGCAGGGTTGGGCAAAGCCGCTCGCACCCAATGCGGCGGTAATGCGCTGGTGAATGGCCGCCAACGTCGCAGTATCATAGGTCTCTACCGCGTTGAGGGTCTGAAGTTTAGTAGCATTGGCGCGGGCGACAAAGAAAAAAATGACGGCCAGCACCAGCAACAAGACGCCGCCGATAACCATGGTTCCTCCTTAGGGGAATGCGTGCTGCGATTGATGATGATCCCAAGGAAAAAAAGATTTGGGCAGAGCGCTACTCTGCCCGTACAACCTTAGCTGTCTTTCTTGCCGCCCAACAACCCGCCGAGCAAGGTCTTCGCGGCATCGATTTGCTCAGCGAGCGCGCCAACATCGCCCTTCAGCACCTGATCAATCTGGGCGGCGATCGGTTCGGGCAGCTTGTCTTTCAAAAAGCCGACCACAACATCAACCGCCTGCTGCGCCTGCTCGACGCTCACCCCCGTCTTTTCCCGAATCAGATCGACCAGCGTCTTGCCCGAACTCATCTTGGCAGCTCCTTGTGGTAGAACATTTTCCCAACAATTGTAGTATAGCATCTTGTGTCAATCGCGGTAGGGGCGGAGCGGCGCGATAGGGGCGGAGCGCGGCTCCGCCCCTACCGCGCGGTGCGAAAGAAGGTCACCATGTCGAGCATGCCGTACAAGCTGGCGCTATTGAAGGTAATGCTCGCACCGGCGGTGTGGCGCAAGACC
>JAUQOZ010000112.1 GCA_030550625.1 Chloroflexota bacterium
CGCACCACGCCCGAAGCAATCTCCTGCTCCAGCGCGAGCCATCCCTGCAAAGGAGCCATGGCGCTCCTAGCCGGTTGATGTACGCTATCACCGCACTGCTCGATCGGATAAACTGCGGCCAGTGATGGCTATGCTACGATATGGAGTGCGGCAGTTTCACTGCCGCACCCGGTCTCGCGAGAGCGCCCAGCGCGAGCCATCCTTGATATCGGATAATATAAGCATGCATAACTGTTTCCATTCCGTATCGCAAAGGAGTGCCGATGCGTGAACTGCTTGCCAACCCGGTGCTAACTCGCGAACTGTTTGGCCGGATTCGCGGGCGCAATGCGTGGCTGATCTTGACCGGCTATCTCACCATCATCGGCGCGATCACGCTGCTGATCTACGCCGTTTTTGCCAATTCGGCCAGCATGAATGACCCAAATACCGCGCGTTCGATCGGCAAAGCGATCTTCTTTACCGTGATGACGGCAGCCCTTGTACAAGTTTGCTTTCTCTCGCCGTCGCTCACCGCTGGCGCAGTTGTCGGCGAGAAAGAGCGGCAGACTTACGATCTCTTGCTGGCGTCGCTTTTGTCGCCGGTGCAGATTGTGACCGGCAAGCTGGTGTCGGCGATTGCTTTTGCCCTGCTGTTAATTATGGCTTCGCTGCCGATCGCTGGGCTAGCCCTGATCTTCGGCGGCGTTACCGCCCAAGAGGTACTGATCGGGGTGGTGGGGCTGCTGGTGACAGCGGTGAGTTACGCGGCAATCGGGTTGTTTTGGTCAACCGTCATGCGCTCAACGTTGGGCGCGACGGTCATGGCGCAGGGAACGGTGATCGCGATTCTGTTGCTGGTGCCGTTTCTGTTTTTCGTGATTTCGTTGCTGATTGATGCCTTTAACGGCCAACCGACCCCGCTCTACGTCTACACTATGGGCGCTTTTCTCTGCCTGCACCCGTTCATTGCGCTTGGCATCACCGCCGGCGCACTTGAAACGGGCAGCGGCCCGTGGTTGTGGGAAGTGCCCTCATCAGCCGGCAATTTAACGGTGCCATCGCCGTGGCTCGTCTACGTCGCGATAGCGGTGATCATTGCAGCGGGGTGTCTGTGGTTAGCGATCCGTGGGGTGCAGCCAGAAGAGGCGACGGGATAATCGCAATCATCCGATCCCCTGCATCCAGCGCGCGATGATCGCGGCTACCTCATCCGGCTTTTCCATCGGCAGCATGTGACCTGCCTCAACCTCGGCCAAGGTAGCATGGGGCGCGACCCGGCGGAAACGGCGCCAGACCGAATCGGTGATCAACTCGGAGCGCGTGCCGCGAATAATCAGGAGAGGCCGGCGCAAGCGGCGCAAATCGCGCCAAGCATTGAGCGGCGATGAGGCGAAGATGTGCGCCTCCCACACTTTCGGCCATGCCAGCGTATAGCCATTGCCGTGCGGCTTTAGACCACCGCTGAGATAGCCTTCGAGCGCAGCCGGGGTAAAATCGGCAAACACGCCGCGCCCTTGCCAGCGTTGGCGGGCCTCGTCAATGCTGGCAAAGTGGTCGCGGCGGCGCATGGCTCCTTGCGCCAGCGGAAAGCGATAACCTTGCCCGCTTTGACGCATCAGCCAGATCAGCACCTGCAGGCGGCGGCGAAAGAAGACCGGATCAATCAGCGCCACCGCGCGAAACAGCTCAGGCCGCTCAACCGCAGCGTAGAGGGTTAAAATCCCGCCGAGCGAATGGCCGATCCCGATCACTGGTTCGTGCGCAACTGCTTGCAAGTCGGCGATCAGATCCGCCGCCAAATCGCGCCATGTCCCCCCCGGCTGCGCATCGCCATCGACACGCAGCGGACGTGGCCGGTAGCCGAGGATGCGCCCCAACGGCGCTAGACCGGCGGCGAGGGGGACATACGCCTCTGGCGGAAAGCCATTGGCTGGCGCGATATGGATGAGACGGGGGCCGTGACCCCCGAGCTCGCGATGAGTGGCAGCAGCGTTAAGCGCGATCATCGATGTTGGCAATGCAGGTCAGCGCGGTAGGCTCAGTGTCGCTTAGTCATCACGCCGCCGCGGGCGCGGGCGATCGGCATCGCGGCGCGGCCCGCGCAATTCTTCGCGCAAACTGCGCGGCTCCTCCCGACCGCCACGCGACTCCTCGCGGGGACGGGGGCGGGGCGCAGCGCCGGCTGCCTTCCGTTCTTCCGGCGTCTCGCCGGTGAGCACCGCCCGCCGGCTGAGACTGATCTTGCCGGTGGTGCGGTCAATGTCGATCACCATCACGTTGATCTCGTCACCGAGCGAGACCACATCTTCGACGTTCTCGACCCGCTTGTCGTCAAGCTCTGACACATGCACCATGCCGTCTTTGCCGGGCAAGATATTGACAAACGCGCCAAACGGTTTGATACTCACCACCTTACCAAGGAAAATATCGCCCACCTTGGCCTCGCGGGTCAGGCCCTCGATCATACTGATCGCCTTCTTGGCCGCCTCGCCGTCGGGCGTGGTGATAAAAACGCGACCGTCGTCTTCGATATCAATTTGGGCGCCGGTGGTATCGCAGATATTGCGGATCGTCTTACCACCGGGGCCGATCAGCGCGCCGATCTTCTCGACCGGAATCTGGATGGTCATAATCCGCGGCGCATAGATCGATAACTCAGGCCGCGGCGCGCTAATCACCGCATTCATCTTATCGAGAATAAAGAGCCGACCGGCGCGGGCCTGCGCAAACGCCTGCCGCATAATTTCGTAGGTAATCCCGGTGGTCTTGATATCCATCTGCAACCCGGTGACACCTTTCGCGGTACCGGCCACTTTAAAGTCCATATCACCGAGCGCGTCTTCGAGACCCTGAATATCGGTCAACACGCGCCAACGCCCATCTTCGCTGGTGATCAGACCCATCGCCACGCCGGCCACTGGGGCCTTAATCGGCACGCCAGCATCCATCAGGCTGAGCGACGAACCGCAGACCGAGGCCATCGACGACGAACCATTCGACGAGAGCACCTCAGAGACGAGCCGGATCGTGTAGGGAAACTCCTCTTCGCTTGGCAGCACCGCGTACAGCGATCGCTCGGCAAGCGCGCCGTGGCCGATGTCGCGGCGGCGCGGCGTGCCGAGCCGGCGCACCTCGCCGGTGCTGAACGGCGGGAAGTTATAGTGGTGAATGTAGCGTTTGGTCGTCTCGATGCCGAGATCATCCACCTTCTGCTCATCGCCGGGCGAACCGAGCGTGGTAATCGTGAGCACCTGCGTCTGGCCGCGGGTAAAGACGGCTGAACCGTGGACGCGCGGCACCACACCGACCTCGATGCTGATCGGGCGAATCTCATCGAGGGCGCGGCCATCAACGCGGATCCCCTCATCGAGGATCGCGTTGCGCACCTCATCCTTAAGCAGCTTCTCGAACGCCTTGCTGACCTCTTTGGTGCGGTTGGGAATCTCTTCCTCCGGCTCATCAGCGGTAAAGTGGGCGATCACCTCAGCCTTCAGCGCCTCGGTCTGCGCCTCGCGCTCCTGCTTAATCGGGCTGCGCACCGCTTGGCGCAAGCGATCACCCATCCACGCGCTGATCGCCTCTTCGAGCGAGGTGTCAACGACCGGCGGGGTGAAGGGGCGCTTAGGCTTGCCGCAAAGCTGCACCAACTGCTCTTGCAGATCGCAGATCTGCTTGCAAACGGCGTGGCCATCAATCACCGCCTGCAACATCTCATCTTCGGTCAACTCATGCGCGCCAGCCTCGACCATCAGCACCGCATCTTTGGTGCCGGCGACGACCAGATCAAGCCGGCTCTGCTCCATCTCGCCCATCTTGGGGTTAACGACCAACTGGCCGTTGAGATGGCCCATCTGCACCGCGCCGACCGGGCCAGCGAAAGGAATATCGCTGATCGACAACGCTGCCGAGGCGGCGATAATCGCCAGCGGGCCGGGGTCGTTCTCCATATCGATCGAGAAGGTGGTGATAATCACCTGCACTTCGTTATAAAACCCCTTGGGGAAGAGGGGGCGCAGCGGGCGGTCGGTCAACCGCGAGATGAGAATCGCAGTGGTGGTGGGGCGACCTTCGCGTTTGAAGAAATTGCCGGGAATCTTGCCCACGGCGTACATCTTCTCTTCGTAATCAACGGTGAGGGGGAAGAAATCAACGCCTTCCCGCGCCTCTTTGGCGCACACCACGGTGGCCAGCAGCATCGTATCACCATACCGCGCCACCACCGCGCCATCGGCCTGTTCGGCGAAGCGACCGGCTTCAAGGGTCAAAGTACGGCCGGCAATCTCCGCGCTCACGGTGTAAATTTTCCGTTCTGTCATACTTCCTTACAACTCCTGCTTAACTGGGGCGCCGGTGCGCCCCACTGAAACCATGGCGGCCGCACGACCGCGGCCGGGGCGCGGAGTTCGGCACTGGCGGATACGCGCGAGCGACTCACGCGCATGCGCCAATCCCGAACCACCGCGCCAGACGACTGCAAGCAAAGAGCGCCGGGCGGCGAATGCCGCTGGCGCCCTCGTTGACCTTAGCTTACACTGACGGTTGCCCCTATCATACTAGCGGCGCAGACCGAGGCGATTGATAACATTGCGGTAGCGTTCGCGATCCTTGGACTGCAGATAGTTGAGCAGCCGCCGCCGCCGCCCGACCAGCTTGAGCAGACCGCGCCGCGAGTGATGGTCGTGGATATGAACGCGCAAATGCTCGATCAACTGGTTGATCCGCTCGGTCAAGAGCGCGACCTGAACTTCGGGCGAACCGGTATCAGTCTCGTGGATCTGATAGCCGTTGATAATTTGCGACTTTTCTTCTTTTTCAAGCGCCACGAGCAGTTCCTCCTCGTGTAATCGCGCGCGGGCCGGCGCAGCCCGGCGTTCCTGATATAAGCGCCGTCATTATAACATAGATCGTTACGTTTTGCCAACTTATGTCGCGCACACGAGAGCATCTCCGCAGCAGATGATGGCAACCGCCCGCCACACCGGTTGCGCCGCCGGAGCCGATAGTATCCGTGTTGCGGAACCGGCCACGGGGAATGTTTTACCGCTGAGGGCGCAGAGGACGCAGAGGGGAAAGTACCCCATCCTTCGCGGTGAGTCGTGTGCTGGCTAACCGCCCTCCGTGCGCCACGCTGATTGTGCAGTGGGGTCGCTGGGCCACAGAGTCAACGCCTGCGCGCCGGGGACAATGGTATTCGCGCTGTAGTGTATGGAGGTTTACTCGGCAAGAATCGCTTCAAGTTCCACAATGAGGGGTGGCAGATCGTGGTGAATCGTTTGCCAGAGAATGTCGAGATTGATGTCAAAATAGGCATGCACTAAGCGGTGCCGCATCCCAATCATATCATCCCATGGCAGATGGGGATAGACTTGACGGGTGGCGGGTGTGATTCGATACGCTGCCTCCCCAATGATCTCTAGCGCTTTCACCAACGCCAGCACTAACATCCGGTCACGATCAAGATCGGTGCGCGTGCGCCCCCTAGCAAAATCGCGCGCTTCCCGCGCTGCATCCACCATGTGGCGCACACGGATGCGGTCATCATTGCGCATATTGCACCACCGCTTCTTCCAGCACCTGCGCGCGAAAATAACGGCTCAAGTCTTCTGGCGTGCGCAAATCAACCGGACGACCGACCATCTGCGACAGCTCACGGGCCATCCGCACGAGGCCGAATAAACTGGGCGCATGATCCGGCTCAAATTCCACTAATACATCGAGATCACTATCGGGTCGAAAATCACTCCGCAACGCCGACCCAAAAATAGCCAGCCGGCGAATATGGTGGCGTTGGCAAAAAGCGGCTAGTACGTCTTTCGGCAGGGTAATGGGTAATGTTCGTTCCATGCCAGCCTCGCGTTGTACCGATCCGATCACGCACTATCCCACATTGGCATGTGTAGGGTCAGCAGGGCACGTATCTCTTCTACACATCGTTGCCTTCGTGTATGATAGCACGAACCCGACGCTACAGACATACGATTGAGCAATCGCTAAACGGGTAATCCCATTATGCATATCCGCAACGCTTGAGGCTCTAGTGATACCGCCTATGCTTTCACTGAGATGTAAAGAGTTGGTTTGCCATCCATATCTAATGATCTACTGAACCGGCAGAAATGGTCACACCATCGGGGAGTTCAGTCGTTCTCAAATTGCCGCCAGTAACCGGCTAACCACGAGTTCAGACATCAACATCTGCCTGAACTTTATTGAACGTCTCCGATTTGCTACGGATAGCATTCTTCGCTATGCTGCATCAGCTGCCTGCCGGCGAGCACAGTCCTCAAGGGAGAGCAGTGTATCAGAAGGCGGTTGGTCTGAAGCACTACCAGCTTGGCTTTCCTGACCCATCCCTCTGCATCGCCTATGCTGTCGCCGTGGGCGAGGGCGATGGATTCGCCGCGGTTGGTCGCCCAGCGGCTATGCCCATGCCATCGTGTTTTTATCGCCGAGGACGCAGAGAATGCAGGGGAAACTCACTCCTCCGCATCCGTGACGTCCTTTGTGGTGAGTCGTGCGTGGCTAACTGCCCATCACACTGGTTGCACTCCGAGTACGATAGTATTCGCGCTCAAGAACCGGCTGAGGACGAGAGCCGTTTAGGTTTACTAGCGTCCACCACTGGCCTGAACAATGTTAGCGATCGAACAACCCTTTACAGTAGAACCGTACACACTAGTAATCGGTATGTCATCCAGCCTGCAACACCACCGCTTCCACATGCGGCGCAAGTAGACCAACACAAAAGAGCTGGCCGGATAGAGATACTCCTCTCCTGACTTGTCAATCACCCGCCGCAACTGATGCGCCTCAGCAACCGGATCAGGCAGCGCTTGGTACAACTTACGGCGCTCAAATGCGGCTGGATAATCGGTATTCTCGATGCAGATCGCAAACGTGACCGGTTGGTTCATCATCACATGCATCTCCTCAATCCAGCAAGCGCTTGATGTTGATCTCCTTGCGCCCAATCCCCGTTGCTTCATATCAGTGCAATGCAGCGCGATGCACCGAACCGCCGGCTAACGCAATCGTGGCAATCCCCTTGCGTTGACGCCAGCGTACGGCGCTATAGCGCTTCCGCAACCGCTCGCGTTCGCGAATGCCGGTGTTGCTCGCAATAGTTTCAATGTCATGAATATCGCTGAGCAAGGGAAAGTGCATGCGGTGATTGGGTCAGGCGTAAGGGATCAACCTAGGCACGTCATCGACGATGCCGGCTCCAGATAATGATCCTAGATCAGAAGGATCATGTCGCGCATGACCGCGATACAACACGGCGCACAGGCCCGCCGCCTTCTGCACGCCACGCCGGTTGCACGCTGGGGACAATGGTATCTACACTACGGAACCGGTCAAAGGTAAGGTCATTGTATCAGGCATGACAAGTCTTGTGGTTTTGTGTACCGCAGAGGGCGTAGAGGACACCAGCCTCCCTCCGCAGGCTATGACCGGCTGTAGGAATAGCTACAAAAAGACACAAAATACACAAATAAAAAATATACATTTTTGTGTTTTTTGCGTTTCTTTGTGGCTCTTTCTGTCCCGCATGGAGTGCAGCAGTTTGACTGCCGCACTCCAGATTAAATCTCACGCGGCACACGCGGCAAGATGCCGGTCAACACTTCATAGCTGATTGTGCCCAGCCAGCCGGCGATTTCATCCACCCATATCGCATCATCACCCTGCCGCCCAATGATCGTCACCGTATCGCCGCGCTGCACTCCCGGAATGCCGGTGACATCAACCATGATGTAGTCCATGCAGATGCGCCCGACGATGGGGGCGCGGCGCCCGCGAATCAACACCTCACGCCACGGCGGCGACCGGCGGAGACCGTCGGCGTAGCCAACCGGGATGGTGGCGATGCGCGCTGGGCGCGGGGTGACGTAGACGCCGCCGTACGAGATTGGCGTGCCAGCAGGATGCGCGCGCACTTGGGCGACTTCGCTGTAGAAGCTGAGGGCCGGGCGCATGCCGGGCAAGAGTGGCGCATCCGGGCTGGGGGCGAGGCCGTAGCAGGCGAGACCGGGTCGCACCATATCAAAGCGCGCGGCTGGGAAGCGTAATGTGGCGGCGCTGTTAGCCGCATGAACGATTGGCGGGCGCAAGCCGGCGCTGGTGATTTCGGTGAGGATGGCCTGAAAGCGGGCCAGTTGTTGGGCGGTTGGCGCAGGATCGGCTTCGTCGGCGCGAGCAAAGTGGGTGTAGAGACCAACTGGCTCGATGCCGGGGCGATCGCGGAGCCGGTGGAGAAACGGGCCTACTTCGGCGGGCGGCAGCCCTAGCCGGGCCATGCCGGTGTCAGCTTTGATGTGAACCCGCGCAGGCCGGCCTAGTTCCGCCGCCGCGGCGCTGAGCGCCTGTGCGGTGTCGTCATCAAAGAGTGTGATCATCAGATCAAGCCGGATCGCGTCGGCGGCCTGCCACGGCGGGGTATAGCCCAAGACCAGAATCGGCGCGTTGATGCCTTGGGCACGTAACGCGCGCCCTTCGCCGAGCGTCGCGACGGCCAATGACTCCGCTCCGGCAGCTAACGCCGCCCGCGCGACCCGCGCAGCGCCGTGACCATACCCATCACCCTTGAGCACAACCATCAGCGGCACGCCGGCGTGGGTACGGAGGGCGCGGACGTTATCGGCAATGGCGGATAAGTCGAGATGCACCCACGTCGGGCGGCCCGGATCGCCGATCCGCACACTGCGCCATGCCGGTTCTTGCCGCACCAGCGCGCGTTCGGGCGGATGATCGGCGGCGAGCAGCGGCGCGATCACTTGTTCGAGCCGTTCGCTGGCGCCACCCGATACCAGCACCAGATCGTCATTACCTCGATCGGCGGGCAGCGCCGCCCGCGCCGCGTCGTTGGTATCAACAACGTGAATGCTTGCCGCCGGATTGGCGAGGCGCGCAGCGTGGGCCATCGTCGCCGCACCGATCCCCTTGAGCACGAGGTAGTCAGCGCTCTGCGCCGCCTGCGCGCCGAGTTCGGTCAAGATCGGGGTCGGGTCAATGGCCGGCAGTTCGGTAGGCGTACCCAACACCGCAAGCCGTCGCCGCGCCGGCAAAGCGGCCAGTGTTTGCAATGCGGCCCGCATCGCCAGCGGCGTGGCATTGAAGCTATCGTCGAGGATCGTCTCTCCCTGCGCCCCCACTAAAGGCCGCAGGCGTCCTGCCGGCGCTTCGAGCTGGGCCAACGCCTGCTGAATTGCCTCCGGCGCCACCCCGCACACCCGACCCGCCACCACTGCCGCCAGCGCCGCCGCCACGCCGGGAGGGCCAAGCAGCGGAGTGGCGATCGCGAGTTCGCCTTCGCTGCTCTGGGCAATGAACGAGACGCCATCACGCCGGTAATCAATCGCTGTCGCTCGCACGTCAATCCCGTTCGCGCCGGTGTAGCGGAACGGTTCAGCGGCAATGAGCAGTTGTGCGCCTTGATCAGCCAAACATGCCGCCATTGCTGGATCGGCGGCGGGCGTGATCACGGCAAGGTGGGGCGGAAAAGCGGCCACAAGCGGGGCCAGATGCTCGCCGGCAAATTCGAGCACCGCATAGCGATCACCGTCGCGCAGGCGGGCGAGCGCAATCGGCAACCCCAACAGCGAATTGAAATTGCGCCGGCTTTGGAAGGTAGCGGCCTGCCGGCTCAGCACAGCAGCAATCGCACGCCGGGCCAGCGTCTTGCCGATCCCGCCGGTCACAGCGATGACAGTGGGCTGAAGCACGTGCAAGCGGGTGCTGGCCCAGCGCAGCAACAACGCCTGCGGGTCGGGGCAGACGATCACCGTCGCGTTGCCGGCATCGTGGGGCGGGCGGCTGCACAATACACCTCGTGCGCCGGCAGCGATCGCCGCCGGAATGTAGTCGTGACCATCAGCCCGCGCCGTGCGGAGAGCGATAAAACACTCGCCGGCGCTGGTCAAACGCGAGTCGTAACTCCAATCGGTGAAGGTATCGGTGTGCGCCGGGCTGGCCAGCGTGCCGCCAGCAGCGATGAGATCGGCGAGATAAATCGGCATAGCGATGCTCCTGATGCCAACGAATGCACATGCCAATATTATTACAAGCCGCGCTCCCCGCTGTCATTGCGAGCGCAGCGCAGCGGAGCGAAGCAATCTCCCCCGAGCACGGCACGATCCCGCTCAGCGTCCATTCCCGCTGAAGCGGGGGATTGCTTCGGTCGGGCGGCACCCAGCGCGGCTGGGTGCCGCCTCTCCCTCGCAATGACATAAGGGCCTGTCATTGCGAGCGGAGCGAAGCAATCTCCCCCGAGCACGGCACGATCCCCCTCAGCCGCCCTTCCCGCGCTCCCCGCTGTCATTGCGAGCGCAGCGCAGCAATCCCCCACGAGCATGGTTCAAGGACGGACAGCACACAGTTGATAGCCTAGGAATGCGCCGGTTCACCTCACCCCCGTTCCCTCGCTCGCTGGTGCGGGAAAGGGACGCTGCTACTTCTCTCCCGACGATGCCTTGCTGGTAAACCTCGCGGCTCCCCCTCTCCCACCGCGCGGTGGGAGAGGGGGCCGGGGGTGAGGGCAAACTCCAAGACGCAGCGACCTTATGGAATGCGGCAGTTTGACTGCCGCACTCCTTAATTTTTGCTACAATCGTAAGTGATAATCACACCCGCTCACCAAAGGAACATCTGCATGAGCGCCGATCTCTTTGCCACTCGCCCGTGGCTGCGCCATTACGATCCGGGAGTGCCGCCCACCCTCGCCATCACGCCAGCGCCACTGCCCGAACTCTTGCGCCGCGCCGCCGATCGGTTCGCCGAGACGACTGCGATCGCGTTTTATGGCCGCACCATCAGCTATGCCCGTCTGTGGGAGGAGGCCAACCGCTTTGCCCGCGGCTTGCTGGCGATCGGGTTCCAACCCGGCGAGCGGGCAGTGATCTTGCTGCCCAATATCCCGCAGGCAGTGATCGCTTACTATGGCGTGTTGCTCGCCGGCGGGATCGTGGTGCTGGCTAACCCAATCTTCGACGCCGAAGGCTTTGCCCATGAAGTGCGCGACTCGGAAGCGACCACCGTCATCGCGCTGAGCATGTTTTACCGCTTGGTCGAGCAGGTGCGGGCCGAGTTGCCTTTCCCCCGCCTGATCTATACCAACCTGAAAGAGTATCTTCCTTCCAGCCAGCGCATCCTCTTCACCCTGCTGCGCCAAGAGCGCGAAGGCCACCGCGTGCCCGCCGAACAAGCCGCCCAAGCCCACTGGTTTCAGCACGTCTTGGCGGCTGGCGTGGACGGCGATCTGCCGGCGTTGCGCGCCGATGATCCGGCGGTCATCCTCTATACCAGCGGCACCACCGGCGCTGCCAAAGGCGTCTTGCACCGCCACGCTAGCCTCTACGCCAACACGTGCCAAACACGGGCATGGTACGCCGATGCCGACGAAGGCAACGAACGGGTGCTCTGCGCGATCCCCTTCTCGCACGCCTACGGGATGACCGCCTGCATGAACGTCGGCATCGCGCTCGGTGCAACGCTCATCTTGCTGCCAACCTTCGAGACCCAAAATGTCTTGCATACCATCCGGCGCGAACGGCCCACCTTTTTTCCCGGCGTACCGCCCATGTACGCAGCGTTGAACGAAGTGCGCGACGTGCGCAAATATGGCCTCTCGTCGTTGAAGAGCTGTCTGAGCGGCGCGGCCCCGTTGCCGATTGAGGTGCAAGAGGGGTTCGAGCGCATCACCCGCAGCCGGTTGGTCGAGGGGTATGGCTTGACTGAAGCCGGGCCGGTGACGCATGCCAACCCGTTGCGCGGCGCACGGCGGGCCGGCACGATCGGCCTGCCACTGCCCAACACCGAAGCGCGAATTGTTGATATGCAGAGCGGGGCCGACCTGCCGCCGGGAGCGATCGGCGAACTGTTGGTGCGCGGCCCGCAACTGATGGCCGGCTATTGGCGCAACCCGCAGGCGACTGCCGAAACCATCACCGCCGATGGCTGGCTGCGCACCGGCGATGTGGCTCGCATGCTGCCCGACGGCTATTTTCAGATTATCGAGCGCAAGAAAGAGATGATCATCGCCGGCGACTACAACATCTACCCGCGTGATCTGGAAGAGGCGCTCTACGAACACCCGACGGTGATCGACGCCGCAGTGGTCGGCGTGCCGCTCGCCGATGGCCGCACCGAAATCCGCGCCTTCGTCGTCACCCGGCCCGGCGAACGGGTCAGCGAAGCCGAGGTCTTTGCCTTCCTGCGCGAACGGCTCAATCTGCCGGTGATGCCGGAAACGATCGAATTCCGCGAGGCGCTGCCGCGCAGTTTCATCGGCAAACTGCTGCGCTGGCGGCTGGTCGAAGAGTTGTTGCAGCGGGAGCGGTAGGTTTAGCTTCTGCTAGGATTGACAATGCGGTGACAAATTGTTACACACAAGCTATGAACCGATACCGGTGGAGGACGACTGATGACGATTGAAGAACAGATCTACCGCTATGCGCAGCAACTCCCCCCGGAGCTGCGCGCTGAGCTGCTCGATTTTGCTGAGTATTTGGCGCTGAAGGCTGAGCAGCGTGAGCGGCAGCTTTGGAGTGCTTTCTCATTAGCAGCGGCGATGCAAGATATGGATGATGAACCAGAATTGTATCGTCTGGATGATATTAAAGTGAGTTTCTCATGAAGAAAGCAGGACAGATCATCATATTTCAATTTCCACACACCGATCTTACTGAAGGGAAATTGCGTCCTGCACTCTTGTTGGCAAAACTTCCCGGCGAATATGATGATTGGCTGATTTGTATGATCTCTCACAACTTCGGCACTATATCGCTGGATTCGATGAACTGGTTCGGGACAGTGATGAGGATTTCGTTCAAAGCGGCCTGAAAGTTCCAAGTGTGATTCGTGTAGGGCGTTTAGCAGTCGTATCTGGTAATATGCTCCTTGGCGCGATTGGTGAAATTGCCCCAGAGCGGCTCATCCGGGTGAAACAAGCGCTTTCTCGTTGGCTTGGGCAAGAGTTATGAAGCTCGCAGACCTTCTCAGGTAAGAGAGCCTGCTGCCGCCATTTCCCCGCAACGTTTGCTACACTACATCCGTACATTCCATTTGCAGACGCGATCTGCACTCCTGTGGCCAACGTGAGAGAAAGGAGAACGGTATGAACCGGCTCCAGCGCGGTTTGAGCGCCGCGCAGCAGTTATTGGAAAGCGGAGAACTGGAGCAGTTGCAGATTAAAGCGAGTGACTTCATCTCGCAACGGTCGGGCAGCGAGAGCGGCGCCACCCGGATCGAGCAGATGAGCGTGATGCTCGAAGAAGCGGCGGAGCTGCTCAACCGCAATTTGCAGCAGCGTGACCAGAGTGGCCAAGTGGCCAATGTCATCTCGCCAGTGGTCATCCCGCGCGACCCGCGCTCAGCGGTGTGGGTGGCGGTGACGGTCATTTTAGTGGTGGTGGGGCTGTTTGGCTGGCTGATCACCGCTGCGGTCGATTTCGTCTCGTTCGGCTTCACCAACCTGACGCTGGTCTTTTTTGGCCCGCACTACTGGCTGCTGGTGGCTGGCTATGTCGTCTATAGTCTCTGGCGCAACACCTTCATTATGGTGCCCGACGGCTGCCAAGCCCTGATCACCCGTTTCGGCAAGCTGGAAGAGATCGCGCCAGCAGGCCGCAAAGTGCTGCTCGATCCGTGGAAGCGGGTCAGCTATATCGTCAACGTCACTCGCGAATACCCCTACAACGCGCCGATCCGGGAAGCGCCGACTGCCTCGCGGGTCAATGCTTCGGTCGATCTCTTTTTGCAGTTTAAGATCGAAGACCCGGCGGCGTTCATCTTTACCCTCGGCGGCGCGAAGGGGTTTCAAGAGAAGTTGCAGAACGCGGTCAGCGAAGTGACCCGCGCCCTGATTTACGAGCAGCGGGCCGAAGCGATCTACGATCTGGTCGGCGAGAGCACCCAAAACCTGCTCGACACGCTGAACCAGCAGTTTTTGCCGGCGGTGCGCTTTGTGAACGCCAACATTACCCACGCCGAACCATCGAGCCAAGAGTACCGCATCGACCTCGCTAAGCCGGAGATGATCCGGGTGGCGAAAGAGGCCTACACCTACGAATACGAGCTGGCCCTGCGCAAAGAGCAAGATGAGGGTGATCTCAACCGCGAGCTGACCAGTCTGCGCGAGCAGTTGTCGGCTATCCGGGCCGAGATTGCCACTTTTCAGGCCCAAATTGACACTGCCCGCGAGAAGGAGACCTACCGGGCCAGCGCTTATGCCAGCCAGTTGCTGAGCGAAGCCGAGAGCGCGGCGCGGGCCAACGCCGCCCTGCTCGAAGCGCAGGCGCTCGACATTCGCGCCGTCGGCGCGGCGATGTACCCCGAAATCTTGCAGTATCGCTACCAGCAAGACATTCTCGACCGGCTAGAAGCGGTGGCCGGCCATCTGCCGCAGATTGTGCAGGTAGGAGGCGGGGCTGAAGCCGCGATCGATTATCTGGCGATTGCGCAACGCATGCTGGGCATTGTCGATACCGACCTCTATTCACCAGATGATGTCGCCGCCATTCGCAGCCGCATGCACGAGATCCGGCAACGGATTCAGGCTCGCGCCGAGCAGATCAAGCGGGTGGTGGCCGCTGAAAGCGAAGCCGCCCAATCAGTCGAGAAAGGAGAGGGCCAATGACCGACACTCGCCGCGAATTTTCGCGCATCCGCGAAGCAGTCGCGACGTGGAGCCGCATCCGGCAACTGCTCCGCTCAGGCGAAGAGGGCCAACTGGTGCCGGTGGTCATCCCGAAAGACCGCCGGCGAGCGCGCTGGCTGCTGCCGCTGGCGATCAGCCTCTACCTGCTGGGAGTGGCCGTGTTCAGCGGCGGCTTCTTCGGCTTGCTCGCGATTGTCCTCGCCTTCCTCTTCCTCATCGCTGCCGTCGCCTCGTTCATCCTCGGCGCAATCGTCGAAATCGAGCAAGGCACTACCGGCATCCTCTCGCGCTGGGGCCAGATCGTCGGCATCCTCACGCCGGGCCGGCACTACCTCTGGTGGCCATGGGAAAAGGTCGAAGCGGTGGTGGACACCAGCACCGAGATTCCCTACACCGCGCCGGTGATGGCCGCGCCGACGCGCGAGAATGTGCCGCTCAAATCAATTGAGTTCTTTCTCAAATTCCGGATCGAAGACCCGATCGCATTCGTCCGCCGGCTCGGCGCAAGCAACTTCGATCTGGTGTTGAGCAGCGCGGTGCAAGACGCCATCCGCCAGCGCGCGCGCCGGGTCGAGACCGAGCGTGCCTACGATCTGCGCGGCAGCGACGTCGGCGATATGCAAGAGCTGCTCAACCGGCAACTGGCCCGTTACGGCGTGCGCATCACCGGCGCCAATATTCCCGACGTGCAGTTGCCTGACCAATACCAGCAGCATCTCGCGACCCGCGAGCGAGTGGCGAAGGAGCTGCAAGCTTACGAACGCGAGTGGGAATTAATCAAGAAGCAGCGGATCGATAACCTGCGGCTAGAGATCGAGCGGGCCAAGAAGGTGCGTGACGCCAAGCTGGTCGAGGTGCGGGCCGCGATCAACAAAGCCCGCGAAGACGTGGCCCGCATGCTGCAAGAAAAAGAGACCGAAGCGCAGCGGGTGCGCTGGGAGATCGAGGCGCGCGGGAGGGCGACGTTGCGGCAGGCCGAAAACGAAGCGCGCGGGTTGGAATACCTTGGTCAAGCCTACCAAGACAACCGCGCCGTCTTGCAATACGAACTGGCCCGTCGTCGCTTGCAAGTGGCCGAAACGCTGATGAAACATGCGCCGCGCCCGATTGTGGTGCAGAGCGACGGCGGCGACGCCTCGGCGCTGACCACCCTGATCACGGCGCAATTGTTGCCGAAATTGGCCAACGCCGCCGACGGTACCGGTTGACAACCCGCCATCCATCACCGATAATTGTCAACCAACAGGAGGTGTATGGCCATGATCCACCAGCGGTTGCGCCAATTGCGGCTGGCGCGCGGTATGACTCTCGATGATCTGGCGGAAGCGACGGGCCGGATCGTCACCCGCCAAGCCATTTCCAAATACGAACACGGGCAGGCGCAGCCGTCGCCGGCAGTGTTGCAGCGGTTAGCGCAGGCGCTCGGTGTGCGCACCTCCGCGCTGCTCGATAGCCGCGACGTACCGATCGAACTCATTGCCTACCGCAAGCGCGCGTCGCTGAGCAAACGGCAGCAAGAGCAGATGGCAGCCTTAGCCCACGAGGCGCTGCGCGATCGCTTGTATCTGCAAGAGCTGATTGGCGAGCCGGCCCGCCTCGATGTGCCACTGTTCGAGTATGCTATTACTAGCCTCGACGACGCCGAGCAGGCCGCTGCCGATCTGCGCACGCGCTGGGAGCTAGGCAGCGCGCCGATCGCCGATCTCACCGATACACTGGAGGATCACGGCCTGCACGTCATCGCGCTCGCGGCGGTCGATGGGTTCGATGGCGTCGCTGCCATCGCCCGCGCTGAAGACGGCGCACCCCTTGCCGCAGCAGTGATCGGGAAGCGTAGCCACGATGGCGCGCGCTGGCGCATGAATCTGGCTCACGAACTGGCCCATCTGGTGGTACAGCCACAAGATGATCTCAACGAAGAACAGGTTGCGTTCCGTTTTGCGGCGGCTTTGCTGGCCCCGGCGAATGATCTGCGCCACCATATCGGCGAATATCGCAACCACCTCCACCTCGACGAGTTGCTGTTACTCAAGCGCCATTTCGGCATGAGCATCCAAGCCCTGCTTTACCGTATGCAGACGCTGGGGATTATCAACCAGCGCCTCTATCGCTCGTTAATGATCGAGCTGAGCGAACGCGGGTGGCGCACTGCCGAACCAGAACCGTTGCCGTTGGAAGAGCCGTTGTGGTTGCGGCGAGCGACATTGCGCGCGCTGGCCGAAGAGTTGATCGATCCCGCCGAAGCAAGCCGCTTGCTCGGCGAAGCAGCGCCAGAGCCAACAGAGCGTGCCGTGAGCGAAGGGCGTTGCCGATATCTGCTCCGGCAACCGCTGGAGGCGCGCCATGCGGCGCTGGCCGAGCAAGCTGCTGCTGCTGCCGATCTCTACAACGTTCCCGCCACGATAGCCAGCGAGGTCGTCACGAGTGAGCATGCCTAATGCCCCCCGGCGCAGCGAGATTTGGCAAGCCGATCTCGGCGATGGCAGCTTGACGCCGGTGATCATCATCAGTACCAACGCGCTCGGCAGCCTGCCGCTGCGGCTTGTGGTACCCTTACGCCCATGGGAAGAACGATTCGAGAACCTGATCTGGATCCAACAGATTGATGGGAGCTGGCCGGCCCAGTTAGGCAAACCGTATGCTGCTGACCTGCTGCAATTGCGCAGTATCGAGGTCAGCCGGCTGCGCAAGCAGGTCGGGCGGGTGCCGGCGCTGAAGATGGATGAGATTGCGGCGGCGATTGCGCTGGTGGTAGATTATAATCCGGCAATGCCGTAGAGCGGAGGTCAAACCCGCCCCACCTTGCCCCGGATACAACACAGACATACTATCATGACCACCACATCACAACCCTTTATTATCAACCCCGGCGCTCTGCTGGCGAGCGCACCGGCGACAGCCACCGCTACTGCGCTCAACGACGCGCTGGCGCCCTACCACCTTTGCCTGCCGATTGTACCGTTGCGCGCCGAGGTGACGCTAGCCGAGCTAGTGGCTTGCAACAGCGGCGGACGTTACCGGCTGCACAGCGGCCCAATCGGGCGCTATGTGCGCGCGGCGACGGTGGAAGAGCATTTAGAAGTTCTAACTATCGGCGGGCCAACCCTCAAGCGCGCTACCGGCTACAACCTCAACCGGGCGCTGGCCGGCAATGGAGCGCCGCTAGGCACAGTGCGCGATCTAACCTTCAATCTGCGCCCCCTACCCGCAGCCACCTCGCTCCAATTGCTGCACGGGCCGGCAGAGCAGTTGCTGGCGCTGGCCGCCGAGCTGGTTGCCGCCGGGTTGGCGCTGCGCGCTTTGGCCTTTGATGCCGCCGGGATGCTGTTGGTGGAACTGGCCGGATTGCCGGCTGTGCTCGACCGGCAGGCGCAAGCGGTGGCAACTGCGGCGGCGCGTTATCACCTCTCAATCACGGCCAACCCGCTCACCGCGTGGCAGCATTGGGAGGCGCTGGCCCATCAGCACGCCGCCCTTCCCCCTAGCCAACGGCTCGATCTGACCCTGCCGCGCCGGGCATTGCCGGCGTTTGTCGCCGCCTGCCGCGCCGCGACCACGGCCCCCATCTGGGGTGATGCCGGCGTGGGCAGCTTGCACGTCGGACCGCTGCCCGACCAGACACTAGTGGCATCGTTGAAGGCGCAGGCCGCCGCGTTGGGCGGGCAGCCTTGTTTTGAGTTCGGCCCGCCGCCAACCCCGGCCTTCCCTGCTCTTGCCCAACCCAGCCGCGTGACGGCAGGCGATGCCATTGCCGAACTGCAAGCGGTGGTTGGGAACCGCTACCTCATCCACCACCCCGACCAACTGGCTGTTTATGGCCAAGATGCTTCGATCGCGCAACCCGATGGCTTGCCGCTGGCGGTGGCCTTGCCGGCGACCACTGCTGAAGCGGCGGCATTGATGCGGATCGCCGCCGCGCATGGTCTACCTGTGGTGACACGCGGCGCCGGCAGCGGCTTAGCCGGCGGCGCTGTACCCACTGCCGGCAGTCTGGTGATTGGCCTCAACCGGATGGAGCAGATCACGATCGACCGCGACCAGCAGATTGCCCACGTTGGCGCCGGCGTCGTCACTGCCGACCTGCAACGCGCCGCCGAGCGGCTCGGTCTCTTCTACCCGCCCGACCCCAGCAGCCAAACCGCTTCGACCATCGGCGGCAATATTGCCTGTAACGCTGGCGGGCCGCGCTGCCTCAAGTACGGCGTCACCGCCGATTATGTGCTGGGCCTGACCGCGGTGCTGGCCGATGGCAGCATCGTGCGTTACGGCGACGGCTTGGCCGGCCAAGGCGCGAGCGACGGGTTGGCGCAATTGTTGGTCGGTTCCGAAGGTACGCTGGCCGTGATCACCGAAGCGACCCTGCGCCTAATCCCCTTGCCACGCGCTCGCCGCACCACCATGGCCATCTTTGCCGACCTACACGCCGCCTGCGCCACCGTCGAACAGATCATGGCATCGGGGATCATCCCGGCCAGCCTCGAACTGATGGACGACACGACCATCGCGGCGGTCGAAGCGTATTTGCGGATCGGGTTGCCGCACGACGCCGGGGCCATGCTGCTGATGCTGGCTGATGGCGAACCGGAAGCGGTCGAACGCGAAGCGACGGCGCTGGCCGAACTCGCGCGGGCCGGCGGCGCGCAACGAGTTGCGGTCGCGCGCACCGCCAGCGACGAAGCCAACCTCTGGCAAGCGCGACGAGTGATCGCCCCGGCGCTGGCCCGCATCCGGCCCAACCGGCTGGGTGAAGACATCAGCGTCCCGGTCACGCGCATCGCCGAATGCGTCAACCGGATCAAACAGATCAGCGCCGCCTACGACCTGCCCATCGTCGTCTTCGGCCACGCCGGCGACGGCAACCTGCACCCGAACATCCTGTTCGACGCGCGCAACCCCACCGACATGGCCCGGCTCTGGCCGTGCGCCGAAGCCATCTTCGCCATCGCGCTCGAAATGGGAGGCACCCTATCGGGCGAACACGGCATCGGCACGCTCAAACGAGCTTTTATGCGGCAAGCGTTGGGTGACGCCCAGATCGCCATCCAACGCGCCATCAAAGCCCGCTTCGACCCGGAAGGGCGGCTCAATCCGGGCAAGGTATTGCCATCGTGACCGCTGGCAGTGCGAAGGGGCGTGTTCGATTGTCATTGCGAGGGGGCGCAGCCCCCGAAGCAATCTCCACCTTCAGCGGAATGAGTGCCTGAGCAGATGCTTCCCGTGCTCGCGGGGGATTGCTTCGCCTCGCTCCGCTCGGCTCGCAATGACAAGGGGGCGGGCAGGACGCCTGAGCAGGTTGCTCCCGTGCGCGCGGGAGAGTGTTGCGCTGCGGCCCCCACCCCAACCCTCCCCCGCTGGCGGAGGGAGTCGGACTGGGAGGGGAAGTGACCCCATAACAACCTCTTCAGCGAAAACCAGCAAAATATGGTACAAACTACCAACAACTATCACGATAGCACCGAGAGAACATAGATCGCATGCTCATCACCAGTCTCGCCAACCCAACCATCAAAGCGCTGCGCGCGCTGCGCCAGCGCAAAGCCCGCGACGAACAGGGCCGCTACCTGATCGAAGGCATCCGGCTGGTGGCCGAAGCCATCCAATGCCACGCACCGCTTGAGCTGCTCATCATCGCGCCCGACCTGCTCACCAGCGCCTTCGCCCGCGAGATCGCGGCAGACTACGCTGCCGGCGGCGGGAAGGTGCTCACCGTCAGCGCCGAAGTCTTTGCCAGCCTCGCCGGCAAAGAACACCCGCAGGGCCTCGCTGCCGTCGGGCGCATCCAGTACACCCCGCTGGCAGAACTACCGGCAACCGAAACCGGCTGGGTTGCGCTGGTCGAAGTCGCCGATCCCGGCAACCTCGGCACAGTCTTGCGCACCGCCGACGGAGCCGGCTTCAGCGGCGTGATCTTAGTGGGAGCAACCACCGATCCCTTCGATCCAGAAGCAGTGCGCGCCAGTATGGGCGCGCTCTTTAGCCAACCGATTGCGCGCGCGAGCTGGGCCGAGCTCGTTGAGTGGAGCCAAGCCCGCCAGATCGCACTGGTCGGCAGCTCTGATCGGGGCGCACACGACTACCGCACCGCACCATACCCGCAGCCGCTCGTGCTCATGCTCGGCAGCGAACGGCAGGGACTCAGCGCAGATCAACTCGCCGCATGCGATCTAGTAGTGCGCATCCCGATGCGCGGACGCAGCGACTCGCTCAATCTCGCAGTTGCAGCGGGAGTCCTGATGTACGAAATCACCCGCCACCGCTAACTCTCAACCGCCATCCGCATCCCTAGCGCCGCCAACACTGCGCCGGTAGCATAATTCAGCCGCCGGCGCACCGCCGCCTGTCGCAGCCACATGCTCACACCCGCCACCACAAACGTCAGGGTCGAAAACCAGACCACACTCAGCGCAAAATGGATCGTCGTCAGCGCCAGCGCAGTCAGCAGCACCGGATCGTGCGGATCGATAAACTGGGGCAAAAACGCCAAATAAAACACCGCCACCTTCGGGTTCAGCACATTGCTCAACACCCCCTCAACGAAGGCGTGGCGTTCTTGGCCGGAGGGCAAGTGGAATTCAGGCCCAGTTCGCTGCCGCCACGTCGTGATGATCGTCCACCCTCCCAACCCAACCAAATAGAGCGCACCGGCCAACTTGACCATGTGGTACAACTCAGCCGACTTCACCACAATCGCGGCCAACCCCAGCCCAGACAACGTTGCCTGCACAAACAGACCGCTCCCAATCCCAAACGCGGTAGCCACGCCGGCAAGGCGACCGCGGGCCAACGCATTGCGCAGCACCAGCATCGTATCAGCACCGGGGATGAGGGTCAGGATAGCGACAGCAACCGTGTAGGCGAGCAAACGATCGGTGAGCATAGTGGTGGCTCCGGGTATTGATCTAGTTGATTGGAGGAATGATACTCGATTTATTGTTTTTTGTACTCAAGACCGGACTGCACCCTTGCCGCGCCATGGCAACCTGTGGTAGAGTGACTGCGGGATTAGTCAAATCGTTTGTACGTAAACTGCCTGTGGATTGCCGTATCTTGCCGAGCGATCCCACTCGATGCTCTATTCGACCTCATCGAACCTATGCGTCGCTTCTTTCTGCTCTCAATCTTCGTGCTCGCCGCCTGTGCGGCGCCGGTTGCGCCGGAACCTACGGCGACGGCCACCCCACCCCCGACCCGCGCCCCCACGTCAACCCCGACCACAGCGCAAAGTGAGCCAACGACGACGAGCTACTTCCCTGAGCTGCCGCGTGGCCGCACCGCCGAAGGGTACCAATATCTCGGCAATCCTGATGCGCCGGTAACGATCATAGTCTATTCCGACTTTCTCTGCACCTCGTGCGCTATTCATACGCTCGATATCGAACCGCGCCTGATCGAGGAGTTTGTCGTTCCCGGCCAAGCCAAACTGGTTTATCGCCATCTATTGCAGTTAGGCGAACGTTCACAACTACTGGCCGAAGCGAGCGAATGCGCTGCCGATCACGGCAAATTCTGGGAGTTGCGCCACGAGCTGTATGCGCGGTACAATCAACTGTACTTCAACACCCGCGAGACGGTGATTGATCTTGCCGCTGGTTTGGGCATACCAAAAGATGCGTTTACCGCCTGCCTTGATGCCCACACCTATCGGGCGCAAGTGCAAGCTGATTATGCAGCAGCCATGGCAGAAGGGGTGTATGCCCGGCCAGTGTTTCGGATCGGTAATGAGACAATGGTAGGATCACAGCGGTTTGAGGCATTCGCGCAGGTGATCGAGCGCGCGGCGCGGCGGTGAGGCATTGGTTGAGGAAAAACATGATGGCTCGTTCCCGTCCCATCTTGCCCTTAAGCGTGATTTTTGTCAGTTTGACTTTTGTCTTTTGGGTGTCGTTATCAACCTCGCCGAACGCATCATGGGCCCAGCCAAGTTGCGATGAGAAACCGGCTTATCCGGGGTGCATTGAAATACCGGTCAACTGTGGCTCGTATCCAGCAAATGTCTGCGATGTAACGAAGACAGCCGTCATTACGACCCGCACTGCCGCCGCAGCACAGGCATTTACGCAAACCGCGCTGGCCGGCGGCCAACAAGCGCAACAATTCACTGCCACCCCAACGGCAACGGCTACTATCAATGGGTCGCCAACTACATCAACTCCTGCGACCGCCACCCCAACGCCGAGCGTAACCATTACCACACAACCAACAACAGTAACGCAACCTCTCGTAAACACCCAACCGCCAACGAATACACCATCGCCTACCCCCTCCCCAACAACATTTATGGAACCAACCGCAACGGCAGCGGTGGCACTCCGTTGCGCTCCCGGTGATCTGCTTGAATTAACTGGAGAGACAAACCCGCAAACTGCGCTGTTAGTCCTGTTTGATGATCGTCCGGTGGGCGGCGGTGCGAGCGATCGCAGCGGTTCGTTCCGCATTGTGCTCCGGATTGGCGACGAACGGCCCGGCGTCCACGACATCGTGGTGCGCCAGCGTGAACGGGAGACGGTAGTGGCCGAATATACGTGCGAGACCCCTCCCCCGCCTACCCCAACCCCGACCTTTGGCCCGATTCGGGTGACGGTGACGCCGTAGGAGCGCCGTCTTGGCGGATTGTCTCCATAATCAATGCTAGTGCCCGTTCGCGAGAACGGGTCAACAGTTCGAGTTCGGTGAGGAGGAGGTTGAGCCGGCGATAATCGCGCCGGATGGCCTGTTCGTCGGCTGAAGAGAGGTTAGGGCGAGCGGCGGCGAGCCACTCTTCAAACGGGGCGCGCCGGCCAAGCAGGTCAGGCGCGCCAAATTGGCTGAGCCGCTGCCAGAGATTTGCGGCGCTGTCGGCCAGCAAACGCACACTGTCAATGGTCATAATGCCGGTGGTACCATAACTAGCGAGCTCGTTCCACGTGCGCAATGCACCCTTCGTATGGTAGTTGGTGATCAATTCAATGCGGATCGGTCGCGAGATTGAGTTTCGCCTCTGGTATAATCGAAATAGCAATACTGGTAGGAAGCTATGCGTGAACCAATCTCTATCCAAGCAACCGAAACCGCCAACACCGGCGCTGTCCCTCGCCCAACCGAGCCGCCCCGTTTTCGCCCGCGCGAGCGTTTTTTGCGGGTGTCGTCGTTCTTTCTCGGCGTTGTGATCCATATTTATATCTGGGATATCTTTCTCGCCCGCTTTGCCATCTTTCGCTGGTATGTCCAGCGCACAATGCTGCGGCGCTGGGTGACTATTGCCCGCCGCTTTCGTATGATGGCGGTTGAACTGGGCGGGATGCAGATTAAGCTCGGCCAGTTTCTGTCGTCGCGCGCCGACATCATTCCCGACGTGGTGCGACGCGAGTTGACCGGCTTGCAAGATGAGGTGCCGCCGGCCCCCGCCGGCCACGTACTCGAAGTGATTCTGGAAGAGTTAGGCGCGCCGCCGAGCGAGATCTTCCGCAGCTTCGAGACCGAATGCGTCGCAGCGGCTTCGTTGGGGCAAGTGCATTACGCAGTGCTCCACGATGGGCGCGAGGTGGCGGTGAAGGTGCAACGGCCATGGATCGATAAGATTATTGAGGTCGATCTGAGTGCGGTGACGTGGGTGGTGCGCCTGATCAAGAACTATCCGCCGATCCGCCGGCGAGCCGATCTTGAGGCGTTGTTGGCCGAGTTCGCCCGTGTGTTGGTGCAAGAATTGGATTACGTGCAAGAGGCGCGCTCAGCGGCCATCTTCCGCCAGAACTTCGCCAACCATCCCGGCATCTACATCCCTGAACCGATCTTCGAGCTGACCACTCGCCGCGTGTTGGTGATGGAGCGGATCAGCGGGATTAAGATTACCGATTTGCATACGCTCGATCAACTAGGTGTCAGCCGGCTCGAACTGGCTGCCCGGCTCAATAACTGTTACCTCAAACAGTTCTTTATCGATGGCTTCTTCCACGCCGATCCCCATCCCGGCAATCTGTTCGTGCGGGTGGAAACCGGCCTTGCTGCGACCAAACCAGCGCCGCCGCCAATGCCGGCTAGCGTCAATGGGCACGCTACGATTGAGACGCTTGAAGCGCAGTTGCCGATCGATTATGCGCCTGATGAAACACCGACCGGCACCCCCTTCACGCTCATTTTCGTTGATTTTGGCATGGTGGGCCGGTTGCCGCCAGAGACGATGGAGATTATGCGTCAAGGCGTGCTGGGATTAGCAACGAATGACGCCGACCGGTTGTTGAATTGTCTGGAACAACTGAACGTAATCTTGCCCGGCGCTGACCGGCGACCGATCAAAGCGGCACTGGAGACGATGCTGCGCTATTCGTTCAACCGCACGGTGCGCGAGTTGACCAATCTCGATGTCGAGGCCATCATGGCCGAGACAAAGGATCTGATTTACGATCTGCCGTTCCAAATCCCACAAGATTTGCTCTATCTAGGGCGGGCGTTGAGTATGGTGGCGGGGTTGGCGACCGAAATCTACCCCGATATCAATCTCTTCCAAGAGTTGCGCCCGTTTGCGCGGGCAATGCTCGCCCAAGAGCAGCGTAATGGCAATTGGATGGAAAAATTGCAGCAAGAGTTGGCTGAACTCGGCCAGATTTTGATCGCGCTGCCTCGCCAAATGGATGCTTACTACCGGGCGGCCAATCGCGGCGAATTGCAAACCCGCTCGGATCTGAGCCGGCTCGAACGCAGTATGAAACGGGTTGAACGGGCTACCGACCGGTTGATGGGCGGCATGCTGGCGACCGGCCTGTTCCTCGGCGGGGTGCAACTGCGTACCCGTGGTCTCGAACGTGAAGCGAGCCGGGCATGGTGGGCGGCGGCGGCAGCGATTCTGTGGGCGCTGTGGCCGCGTAATGAGCGGTGGTGATTCATCGGCTATCCTAGCGTAGCGGGACACGGATGAACACGGATTGAGACGGATGTTCACGGACGAAGCCAACCGTGCCAATCCGTTTTACCCGTGTGAGTCCGTGTCCTATTGCATTGAAATACATTCGCATGAATAACGACATCCGCTTTCCGGCCAATTTTTTGTGGGGCGCAACGACCGCTGCCTACCAGATCGAAGGGGCGTGGAACGAAGACGGTAAAGGCGAGAGCATCTGGGATCGCTTTGTGCGGCGGCCCGGTGTCATTGTTGATGGCAGCACCGGCGATGTGGCTTGTGACCACTATCACCGCTACGAAGAGGATCTCGACCACATGGCGGCGTTGGGGCTGAAGGCGTACCGCTTCAGCATCGCATGGCCGCGTATCTTTCCCACCGGCGCCGGCCAACCCAATCAGCGCGGGCTTGATTTCTACCGGCGCTTGATTGATGGGTTGCACCAACGCAATATTGTGCCGGTTGCTACCCTCTACCATTGGGATTTGCCGCAGGCGCTGGAGGATCGCGGCGGCTGGACGAACCGCGATACGGCGTTGCGTTTCGCTGAATACGCCGATTATCTCTTTCGCCAGATCGGTGGCGAGGTCGCGCTGTGGGCCACGCACAACGAACCGTTTATTCAAGCGTTCTACGGCTACGGTAACGGTGAAAACGCGCCGGGCAAGCGCATGCCGTGGCATGTGCTCAAGGTGGTGCATCACCTCTTGCTCTCGCATGGGTTGGCGGTGAGCGCCTTTCGCGCTGCGCGACCGCAACCGGCCCGACCCGATCTGCCGCCGCCTCAGATCGGCATCGTCCTAATGATTTGGTCACATTACCCGGCCAGCGATCATCCTGCTGACCGCAACGCTGCTCAGCGCATCGACGGGGTGATGAACCGGCTCTTTCTCGAACCACTCTTCCGCCGGCGCTACCCCGCCGATCTGATGGCCCACTTCGCCCGCCGGCTCATCTTTACGCCGATCAAACCCGGTGATATGGATATTATCGGCCAGCCGATCGATTTTCTCGGCATTAATACCTACACCCGCCTGTTCCACGCCTTTAACTGGCGCGAACCATTTTTGATGGCTCAGCAGGTGCCGGGACCGTTACCCAAGACGGCGATGGGGTGGGAGATCTATCCCGATTGTATTGTCGAGGCCTTGCAAAAGGCGCGTGAATATACCTCCATCCCGCTGTACATCACCGAGAATGGGGCGGCGTTCGATGACCCGCCACCCGGGCCCACTGATCAGGTGGTTGAAGACCCTGACCGCGTCGCGTACCTCCGTTCCCATATCGAGGCATGCCATCGTGCGCTCACTGCCGGCTTTGATCTGCGCGGCTATTTTGTCTGGACGCTGATGGATAATTTTGAGTGGGCGAAAGGGCTGAGCAAGCGGTTTGGGATTATTTATACCGATTACGCCACCCAACGCCGGGTGTGGAAGCGCAGCGCGCACGTGTACCGCGACATTATCGCGCGCAATGGGTTGTGAAGCGCCGGTGCGCCATCATGCGCCACGATCAGCGTTATTTGTTGGCCATTGGCCTGTTGACGACCGGCCTGACGGTGGGTTGGTTGTTTGCCACCATCGCTTACGCCGAACTAGGGTACGGCAGCTACCGGATCGGGGTGCCATTGTTCGGCGATCTGACACTGATCGGGCTGCTCAACAGCGGGCCGGTCTTGGCTGGCGGAATCAGCGGGCCATTGGCGTGGCAAGCGGTGCGGCGGTGGGGCGCGCGTCCGGCGTTACTGCTCGGTTGTTGGTTGCATAGCGCGGCATTGTTCGCGCTGGCGCTGGCCCCGCTCAGCAGCGCCATCACCCCGGCAACAGCATGGATGCTGTTACTCGGCGTCTCGCTGAGCGGGCCGGCCAGCGTACTCTTTAATCTAGCCGGGCCACCGCTGATGATGCAACTCAGCGTCGCCAATGGCCCTGACCGGCTCTTTGCCCGCAGCGCAGCCTTGAGCTTGATCATCGGCGGCATCGCCAATCTGCTCGCCGGCAGTTTGGCGACGGCGTGGCGGGTGGCGCTAGTCGAAAGCGATGCAATCGCGCCCTACCGGCTCAATGCTACGCTGAGCGCAGTGGTCGTCGCCCTCGCCGGGTTGCCGTTGCTAGGGCTGCGCCTCGCCGCGCCACGACCACCGGCGCCAGCGACGACGATTCGCCGTGAGATCAGCGACCTCTGGCACGCCCTCGCCAAAGCGATCATCTTCGCGCCGGGGCCATTGCTCATTTCGCTCGGCGCAGCGCTGTTCATTCCCTACCTCGGTCTCTTCTTCCGCCAACGCTTCACCGCCACCGATGCCGCCATCGGGTTATTGTTCGCGCTCATCAGCCTGACCACCGGTCTCGCGACACTGGCCGGGCCGCGACTAGCGGCGCGAATTGGCCGTATGCAAGGCGTCGTGCTGACGCAGGCGCTCGCTATTCCCTGCCTGATTGCGCTGGCCTTCGCGCCAACGTTGCCGGTAGCGGCCCTGATCGCGATGCTGCGCGGCGCGCTGATGAATATGGCCACACCGCTGTTTGAAGCGCATGCCTTGGCGCAAACGCCGCCCGAACACCACCCCACCGTGATCGGTCTCATCCGGGCCGCCGCGTCGGTAGGGTACATTGCCGGCCCCACCATCAGCGCCGAGCTGCAAAGCGCCGCTGGCTTCACGCCGATCTTGCTCATTGCGGCGCTGTGTTACACGGTTGCGGTAATTGTCAATGCTATCATCTTTGTATGGCGCGGCCAGCATACACCTTAATGGCGCCGCCCAGCCGTGCGGCGCTACAGCACAGTTATTTGCTTACCCGCGCGAATTACAGGTATACTGGCAACAGATTGCCGTCATTCAACGATTGAGAGACACGCTATGCAACCACATCTGTTTACCCCGCTAACCATCGGCAGCGTCACCCTACGCAACCGGATCGGTATGTCGCCGATGTGCCAATACAGCGCCGTCGATGGTTTCCCTACCGATTGGCATCTGATGCACCTTGGCGCGCGCGCAGCCGGCGGAGTAGGATTAGTCATCCTCGAAGCCACTGCCGTTTCGCCCGAAGGCCGGATTTCGCCGTTTGATTTAGGCATCTGGAGCGATGATCACATTGACGCGCTCGCCCGGTTGGTCAAGCTGATCGAGCGTCTCGGCGCAGTGGCCGGCATCCAATTAGCCCATGCCGGACGCAAAGCCAGCGTAGGCCGCCCGTGGGAAGGCGGCAAGCCGGTGCCACCCGCTGCCGGCGGCTGGCCGGTGGTCGGCCCTACCGCTGAACCATTCGCTCCCGGCTACCCGACACCAACCCCGCTTGACAAAGCTGGGATCGCCAAAGTTGTCAGCGATTTCGCCGCCGCCACCCGGCGGGCGCTCGCCGCTGGCTTCCGCTGGGTCGAAATCCATGCCGCCCACGGCTACCTCCTGCACAACTTCCTCTCACCGTTGGGCAACGACCGCAGCGACGAATACGGCGGCGATTTGCGCGGGCGGGCACGGCTGCTGCTCGAAGTGACGGAAGCGGTGCGCGCAGCATGGCCGGCTGAATTGCCCTTGGCCGTGCGCCTCTCGTGCAGCGATTGGACGCCGGAAGGGTTAACGATCGCCGATACGGCTGAAGTAGCGCGTATGCTCCGCGAACGGGGGGTTGACCTGATCGATTGCAGCTCCGGCGGGATCGCCCCCGGCATCACCATCCCCACCGGTGAAGGGTATCAAGTTCCGTTTGCCTCCCACATTCGCCGCGAAGTACACATCGCCACCGCCGCCGTCGGCCTGATCACCCGGCCCGAACACGCCGATGCCATCGTCCGCAACGGTGAAGCGGATCTGGTGCTACTCGGTCGCGAACTGCTGCGTGACCCGCACTGGCCGTTGCGCGCAGCGCGGGCGCTGGGCCACGACCTCGCGCCGCCGCCGCAGTATTTGCGAGCGTGGTGACAAGCTACGGAGCGTGACACGCTCTTGATTGAGCGTAGAAAATCAGGGAAAAAGCGGAACTGCCGAGCAAAGCATGCTCAGAGGAGCATGCTCGGTCGGGTAACGGTGTCGTAATGAGGATTGGGTAACGTATGAAGCGGTGTATATCAATATATTATTGTTGGTGATAAATCTCCTATTCCATTTTATCACCTATAATAACCTTTGAGATGCTGTCTTTGTCTTTTGACTGCCAGCGTCAAAGAGTATACATAGGAAGCTGCGTGTTGCTGAATAGTGATTAGTAATCAGTTACTTATCTCACCATCTAAATTGTGCCCTAAACTCTAGATTAGGAGGTTTGCAAAGATGAGCGCCATACCACGTTCTAACAATATTGTCTAGTCATGTCTGAACGCAGTGCTCCTTGCAGACAACTCACCACGCTGATGAATTGCTTAGTCGGATAAGTTTACCACAAACAGCGATTTCATCTCTAATTACTATCCTAGCATAAAGCAGCGAAGAAGCTAAATAGCGGGCCAGCACATGACCAAAATAATAGTTTCACTTGGTATTAGACACTTCCGCACAATATTAGGCAAAAAACGAACAATTCCGAATAGAAAAGCAATAAACATTAATCCGTTCATGAGTTTTTGAACAAATATTCACACAAATATATAATTTATAATC
>JAUQOZ010000192.1 GCA_030550625.1 Chloroflexota bacterium
GGGAACGCGAACCGCCCAAGGGCGCCACCCGCGCTGTAAACGAGATACTGCCGGCGCCGGGAGGGGCATTAATCGTACTAAAGGCATCTTCCCACGCTGCCCGCGCCGCCCGAAACGGCGCTCGCAACGCTTCCCATGTCTGCAAGGCGCGCTCGGCGGTTATCTGTGCAGGCAAGAAGGCTGTCATCGCGATCAGCGCTACCCCTACTATAGTGGCGGCCCACATTGCGCGCAACGGCAAGAGATCAGGGTAACTGATTTGCTGCGTTTCCCACGCCACCCGGCGTTGCATCACGTGGTGATAGACTAACAACAGCAAGGCGCTAGCAATAAACACCATCGCTTCGAGATCAGGCTTGGGAAAGACGTAGGTGTAATTGACCAGCAAGACCGCACCATTGGCAATGATCATCAGCCATGGCTGGCGCTGGCGAACCACCGCCCATACCGTCGCATAGGCGAGCCACCAGCACAGGGCTGCCAACGCCAACACAAACAACACAATATCTTCACCACGCCCGCCGCTCGCCAGCACCCGCACCCACATGAGCGCACGGATCGTCAACTCGACCGCCCAATCGCGCCAGCTCAGCAGCCGGTTGTCTAGCAATGGCCCAATCTGCTGCACGATCCATACCCACGCCAGCGCTAACGACAACCCATGGGCCGCCCAACGGTTCAAACGCGGCCAAGCAGCTAGCGCCACGCCAACCGCCACCGCCATGCCAGACACTGCCGGCAAGATCGACAAGCCGCTCGCCCAGCCCGACTCGGCCAAGCTGCGCACTACGGCGCCGGTCATCAGGAAGACCAGTATGACCCCCGGCGCTAACCACCAGAGATTCGGGAAACGAGACGACGACTCTACAAATGAAGACTTGGCCATGAAAAAGCCTTTATCCCGTGTACGGCCAGAGCGATGCTCTGCCCGGTCAGATACTTACCTCTCTTGAGCATCGCACCGAACCCGCCCCGCGCCAGCCACAGAGCTCGCCTACCCGATGAGACGCTTACTTCCCTTCTCCTAGCGCCGCGGCTAAACGCGGGAAGGCCTTGAGCGCATTCTGCCAAAGCTGAGGGGCCAGCTCAGCCAACGGCTGCTCGCGCAGCTCGGCCAGCTTCTGCCCGATATAGATCAGACGGCTCGGTTCATTGCGTTGGCCACGGTGTGGATGCGGGCTGAGATACGGGCTGTCGGTCTCGATCAGAATGCGATCAGACGGCGCTTGGCGAGCAACCTCGTGTAAGGCAGTAGATTTCGGAAAGGTGAGCGGCCCTGAAAACGAGAGGTAAAATCCTAATTCAAGACATGCCTGCGCTGCCGCCCAATCGCCGGAAAACGAGTGCATCACTCCCGGCCCGCGCGCTGCATCACGGAGCACGGCAATCGTCTCGGCCATCGCATCGCGGGAATGGATGACGACCGGCAAGCCAAGCTCGCCAGCCAACGCTAGTTGGGTACGGAACGCCGCTTCTTGTTCGCTCGGCGGTGACTTCATCCAGTAGTAATCAAGCCCAATCTCGCCGATCGCCACCACCTTCGGATGGGCAGCTAAGGTACGAACCTGTTCGATCCAATCGGCTGGTAAATCGTGCAAATGATTTGGCTGAATGCCAACCACCGCAAAGATGGCCGGATGGGCATTCGCTAACGCGACCGCAGCGTGGCTGGAAGCCAAATCGTAGCCAATTTCAATCAACGCTGCGACCCCCGCATCAAACGCGCGCGCAACAACTTCACTGCGATCGCCATCGAATTGCACCGAGGCGAGGTGGAGATGAGTGTCAATTAGGCGAACAGGAGTATTCATAGGCATTCCACCCCATTGTAGCACAGATGCCCTCATCGAGTCAGGCGTATTATACCCACGCCGATCATAAGATGACAATCAATTATTCTAAACCAGAGCGCCACTTACAAGTGATCTTCCCGCTCTGCGCCAGCATCACAACCCAGATCAGCCGCGCTGACAGAATAAACGACGGCACACACGGTATGCCGGCGCAACGCGGATACTCGCCCGAACCGCAGAGCAGAGCACCCGCTTTGACCACCATGCATGACAGCGCAACATATCTCGTGACACATCTCACAAATTATTGAGCCGTTGAGAACCCTACGCGATGTTTTGCAACTTTTTTCACAAATTAGACATCCGTAAAAAACTGAAGGTTTAGCAGTTGACAAGAAAACGGAATCGAGCTATAACATTATGGGTGAGGTAAACGTGAGTTTTATCACAAAGGTGAGCGCTTACCGAACGCTGCGATGGCCCGGCAAGAACAAGCCCGCAGAATAGGCCAATAAACAAAACGTATCACCTTGCCGCCGGCCATACCAGTATCTGTCCTGACAACGTCGTCAAAGAGGTAACGAGGCCAAGTTCGCTAAAGACTGGTGACACGATGTGTCACGCTGGTGGCTGTTGTCGTCTTTACCGCAAATGAAAGAAGGTCTAGCGCAATGAACCTGCTCGGCTTGCCCATTCTGTCATTGTTGCTCTGGCTGCCGGCGCTCGGCTCGCTCGTCATTCTGTTGCAGCCGCGTGGTCGCCCCATGCTGTATCGCTGGACGGCGATGGGTGTGACGATGGCGACGTTGATCATCGCTGGAACAGTCATCGGTCTGTTCTACACAGGCCCCTACGGCCCTACCTCTGGACTGGTGATTGGCCCGCCGCTGCAATTTGTCGACTCAGTAGCGTGGTTGCCTGCTGTCGGCGCTAGCTACCTGATTGGCGTTGATGGCATCAATTTGTGGCTGGTGGGTTTGACGGCATTTCTCGCCCCGTTTGCCATTGCAGCGACATGGCAGCGGCAGACGCGCAGTCCGCGCCTCTTATTGGCGTTGTTGCTGTTGGCCGAGACGGCGTTCCTCGGCGTGTTTCTAGCCCAAGACATGCTGCTCTTCTACGTCTTCTACGAGTTGGCGTTGCTGCCGATGGTCTTCCTCGTCGGGATGTGGGGCAGCCATGGGCGCGCATCAGCAGCCTTGAAACTCTTCCTCTATACGTTTGGCGGTTCGCTGTTGATGCTGTTCGCCATCATCGGGCTGCATATTCTGCACCGCAATGCTGTTGCCGCCATCGAGCCGGGCTTTGCCGGCACCTTTGCGCTCAATCAAATTGTTGCCGATATGCGGTCTGGCATCTTTACGCTCGATCCGCTCGTGGCCCGTCTGCTGTTCGGCGCTTTCTTCGCCGCCTTCGCGATCAAATTGGCGCTCTGGCCATTCCACACATGGTTGCCTGATGCCTACAGTGTCGCCCCCACGCCGGTCGCGATTGTGTTGGCCGGGTTGATGGCCAAATTCGGCGTGTATGGCCTGATCCGCTTCAACCTGACCCTCTTCCCCGAAGTGGCCTCGTGGGCAGCGCCGGCCATTGCCGTGCTGGCCGTGATCGGCATCATCTACGGTGGGTTGATCGCCTTTACCCAGCGTGATATGCAGCGCATGATCGCGTATGCTTCGATCAGCCACATGAACTTTATTGCGCTCGGGGTGATGACCCTCAATACGATGGGCATCAATGGCGCGTTGTTGCAGATGGTGGGCCACGGCGTGATTATGGCGGCGTTGCTGCTCATCGTGGCTGTCATCGAAGAGCGGCGCGAGAGCCGCGAGCTTGGCTCGTTCGGCGGGTTGTGGAGCGTGACGCCGGTGTACGCCGGTCTGACACTGCTGACCTTGCTGGCGCTGGCGGGGTTGCCCGGCCTGAGCGGTTTCGTCGGCGAGTTTACGATGTTGCAAGGCATCTTCACCTCGCCGTTGCTGGGTTGGCCATTCGCCTTGGGCGCGGTCATCGGGATCATTCTGGCCGCGGTGTATGCGTTGCGCCTGTTCCACTTGGGCTTTATGGGTGAAGTGCGGAATACGGCGAACCTCGATTTGCCCGATCTGAAGCGGCGCGAACTGTTGGCGCTCGGTGCGCTGGCGGCGGTGATGATTGCGCTGGGTCTGTTCCCCAATCTGCTGCTGAGTGGCACTACTGGCTCGGTGCAAGGTTTGGTCGATGCGCTCACGCCGGCGGTGCAGGCGGCGGCACAGTTGAACGGATGGCGGTAAGTTAGGGATTGCTTCCTAATCGAAATACCGCCGATCATCGAAGGGGCGCAGTAACTGTCGCCCCTTCGCTTATGATATAGTATCCCCATGATGGACGAACCAACTGATGGCCGCATGGTGGCGGCGTTGCATGACTTTCAACGGCTGCGTTGGCGCGCCGATCTGGAACATCTGCTGGCCCGTTTACGCGGCCAGTCTGATGATTTGTTGCCGTTTGAAGAGGTGCGGCAACGGGTCAATGCGCGCATGGCTGGCGAGCGCCAGTTGCGTGACATCCCGCTAGCGGCGATTGTGGGCAGTGTTGGCCGTTACCACGACTTTAACCGCAGCTTTTTACCCCGGCGCGATGAAGACTGGCAACGCTGGTCACGGGTGATGGCCGCCGTTGATAGTATGCATGGCTGGCCGCCGATTGAGGTGTATCAAATTGGTGAAGCCTACTTTGTCATTGATGGCAACCACCGGGTATCGGTTGCGCGCCAACTTGGGATGGATCACATTCAGGCGTATGTCACACCGCTCGTCTCGCGCGCGCCGATCGATCCATCGATGACGCTCGAAGAGATTGTGATTGCCGGGGAATACGCCGCTTTTCTCGAAGCCACCCGCCTCGACGAATTACGGCCCGGCTGCGATTTGCGGGTCACGGTAGCCGGCCAGTATGAACAATTGCGCCACCAGATCGAGCACATGCAGCAACGGCTGGCTACTGCTGATCAGACGCCACCGTTGCCGGAAGCGGCTGCGCTGTGGTATGACCACATCTATCGCCCGATCGCCGACCTGATCCGCGAGCGCGGATTACTGCGCGATTTCCCCAACCGCACCGAAACCGATCTCTACCTCTGGTTGTGCAACCATCGCGATGAGCTGAGCAAGCATCTCGGCTGGGACATCAGTCTTGCCCAAGCGATCGATGATCTCGCCGAAACGCCAAGCCGGGCTGAGCAGTTGATCGAACGGGTCATTCCCGACAATCTCGAACCAGCTATGCCGGCTGGCGTGTGGCGGCGCAACCGTACCCTCGATCCGGCGCACTGGCTGTTTCGTGAAGTGCTAGTGCCGGTAAATGGCAGGGCTGATGGCTGGCAGGTGCTTGATCAGGTGCTGGCATGGGCTAAACGAGAAACGGTGCGTCCGCTTGGCCTACATGTTGTGCGCAGCACCCGCCAGCGCGACTCGGCGGCGGCGCAGGCAGTCGTGCGCGAATTTGGCGAGCGTTGCGCCGCAGCGGGTGTCACCGGCGAGTGCGCTATTGAGGTGGGCGCGATCGACCGCGCTATTCGCGAACGCACCCGTCTCGTCGATCTGGTCGCAATCCAGATCAATCACCCTCCCGGAACGTCGCCGCTGGCCCGGCTTGCCTCCGGCTTGCGCACGATTTTGCGCTGTTCGGTACGGCCTGTCTTGACCGTGCCGCATGCGGTTGAACGAATTGAACGGATCTTGCTGGCCTATGACGGTAGCCGCAAAGCCGAAGAGGCGCTCTATCTCGCTGCCTATCTGGCCGCACGCTGGCAACTGGCGCTCAACGTTGTCACCGTGCTCGATGGCAAAGCCAGCGCCGAAGCGGTGCGTATGCGCGCCTTCCGCTACCTCGAACGCTACAACATCGCCGCCGGTTATATCCTTGAACGCGGTGAACCGGCGCCGGCCATCATCCACGCCGCCGAGCAGACTCGTTCTGATCTGCTGGTCATGGGCGGCTACGGCCACCGTGACCCGCTCCGTGATCTGGTGATTGGTTCAACCACCGAAGCGTTGTTGCGTACCCGTCGCTTGCCCACGCTGATTTGCCAGTAGGGTGAGGAGCAGGCGAACGGCGTAAAGAATGGATAACGCAAAGACGCAAAGGGGGCAAAGGCACAGAGGACGTAAACGCAAAGACGCAGAGGACAAGAAGAGCGCAAAGGCGTTGTGGTATCGCCTCCCTCTGCGTCCTCGGCGCCCTCTGCGGTAAAAAAGCCTGCCCCCACCCCTAGCCCCTTCCCCGCTGGGGGTGGGGAGGCCCGCACCCCCAACCCCTCTCCCCCTAACGTGGGAGC
>JAUQOZ010000126.1 GCA_030550625.1 Chloroflexota bacterium
GATGATGTTACCCTCTTGTGTCTTTTCGTGGCTATTTCCCACCAAACCCCTCTGCGCCCTCTGCACCCTTTGCGCCTTTGCGTTCAAATCGCTGCGCCTTGGCTCGCTGTTACGCCCGTTCCAACACACTCAAAATCACATTCGGGAAGATGCCCAACGCCAGCACCCCTACCGCCGCAATCATCAACGCTGCTGCCACCCCGCGCGACATCGGCACCGGCGTCGTGTCAACCGCCGGCTCGATGAACATCACCTTCAGCAAGCGCAGATAGTAGTAGAGACTGACAATCGTCATCACCACCGCAATGATCACCAGCCACGTTGCGCCGCTTTGCCAGCCGGCCATAAAGATGTAGAACTTGGCGAAGAAGCCGCCGAGCGGCGGAATGCCAGCTAGCGAGAGGATGCAGACGGTGAAGAGCAGCGCCAAGGGCAAGTTACGCCGCGCCAAACCGCGCAGATGCTCGAAATCATCGCCGCCGACTTGCTGACTGATCAGCGCCAGCGCACCGAACGCGCCGATGTTTGTCAGGCTATAAATGATCAGGTAATAGAGCAGCGCGACCAAGCCTTGCTCGCGGTCGAATTGCTGCGCCGCCGCCCACGCCAGCAAACCCAACACCACAAATCCGGCGTGGGCAATGCTCGAATAGGCGAGCAGACGCTTGGCATTATTCTGCGGCAACGCCGCTAGATTGCCGAACACCACCGTCAGCAAGGCCAGCACCGCCAGCACCCCTGTCCAACCGCCCGCTGCCTCACCCAGCACTGGCGCGCCAACCATCGCCGGAAAGGTCTCAGTGAGCAGACGGAAGAGCAGAATGAAACCCGCCGCCTTCGAGGCAGTCGAGATAAAGGCCGTGATCGGTGTCGGCGCGCCTTCGTACACATCCGGCGACCAAGCGTGGAACGGCACGACCGCCAGTTTGTACCCCATCCCGGCGATAATAAACAACATCGCCAACGTGATCAGGCCGCCGCTCGACGGCGTAAAGGCGCCAATACGGTTGAAGCGGGTGAGGTCGTTCATGTTGGCGGCTCCGCTCACCCCATTCAGTGCCGCACCAAAGGCCATGCTCATCCCATAGAGCAAAATCGCCGACGAGATAGCACCAAACAGGAAATATTTCAACCCCGCTTCCGCCGAGCGCGCTTGATTATGGAAATATCCGGCCAGCAAGTAGAGCGGGATCGAGGTGAGCTCGATCGCCAAATAAGCCAGCAACAGTTCATTGGCCCCTACCATCAAGCACATGCCAAGGGTGGCAAAAACAATCAGTGCGTAGAACTCGCCGGGGTGGGCATTGGGCCGTACATCGAGACAGAGTAAGCTCGTGAGCAGGGCTGCGCCGATGATCAGCAGCCGCGCGATCATGGTCAGATGATCGACTACAAACACACCGGCCACCGGATCGCCCCCCGGCCCGCCGCTCTGCAAGTTGCGGATGATGTTGGTAAAGAAATTGACCGGCGCTGTCTCTGGCAACTGATAGATGTAGCCGCTCTGCAAGAGTGCCACTGCCAGCACCATCCCCAACCCAATTGAGGTGAGCGACGCCGATGACTTGACCCGTTCAAGCTGGGCTTGCGGCGTGCGCCCCCATTTTTCGAGAATATCCGACCCTAGCACCAACAGCGCCAGCACCAGCAGCAAAATCTCTGGCAAGAGGCGCGGGATGTCGGTTAGTTGAAACATACGTCCCTCGTTGTGATGCGCTCACACCCAGCCGTGTTGATGCTGAACCATTCAATCCAACATGCGTTTTAATGGGGCAGGAGACGGACGTCCGTCCGTCGCTACAGATATGTTCCTGCTGTGACGGGTAGGAGACGGACGGCCGTCCGTCTCTACCATTGTTTTTGCGTTGTGTCCCTCTGCGGAGCCGGACAGCCGTCCGGCTCTACTGCGTCTTTGCCCCCTCTGCGTCTTGGCGTTGATTACCGCAGCGCCACCGCCACCTCACTCAACCGCGCCGCCAGCGGGCGCACCGCGGTATCGATCAGCTCAGTCATCCACGCCGGATACAACCCCAGCCCAACCAGCACCACCGCCAGTATCAACGCGCCGGTGTACTCTTGCCACGTCAATTTGGGGAGGTGCAGAAATTCGGGGTTCTTCACCTCATCGTAAAACACCGACCACACTGCGCGCAGAATGTACGCGCCAGTGATCGGGATGCTCAACGCGGCAATCACCGCCACCAACGGGTAGCGTTCCCAGACGCCGATGAAGATATTGAATTCGGCCCAGAAGCCGGCTAACCCCGGCATCCCCATCGAGGAGAGACCGCCGAGAATGAACATCGCCGCTGCAAACGGCATCACCCGGCCCAACCCGCCCAATTCAGGCAATTGGCGGGTGTGGGTGCGGTCGTAGATCATCCGTCCCACGACAGCGAAGAAGAGGGCCGTCATAATGCCGTGAGCAAACATTTGCAACACCGCCCCCATCAGCGCAATCTGCGTGCCGGCGGCCAGCGCCATCACCACCAAGCCCATGTGGCTCACCGACGAATAGCCGATGATGAACTTGGCGTCGCGTTGCACCATCGCGATACTAGCGCCATAAACGACGTTAAAGATGGTGAGCACGACAATAATCGGCAGCCAATCACGCGCCCCCACCGGCATCAGCCACATCGCCGCCCGCAGACAGCCATACGCACCCAGCTTCATCAGCACGCCGGCATGCAACATACTCACTGCCGTCGGCGCCGCCACGTGGCCGGTCGGACTCCACGTGTGGAAGGGGAACATGCCGGCCAGTACGCCAAATCCGACAAACAACGCCGGGAAGAGCAGCCATTGCAGGTTGCCTGAGATGAAGCCTTGCTCGGCTAGCACCAGCATATTGAAGGTGCGCAGCCCGCTGCCAAAGTAGAGTCCGATCATGCCGATGATCACCAACGCGCTGCCGGCCATCAAAAACAGGGTCAGCTTCATGGCGCCGTACTCTTTGCGCGTGCTGCCCCAAATGCCGATTAGCAAGTACATCGGCAAGACCGCTAGCTCGTAGAAGACAAAGAAAAGGAACAGATCGAGCGCGCTGAAGACACCGTACACGCCGGTGGTGAGCAGCAGCAGCCAGACCCAATACTCCTTGGTGCGCTCTTCGATGTTCCAGCTCATCAGCGCACCGGTAAAGATCACGATCCCGTTGAGCAGCAGCATCGGCAGGTTGATCCCGTCAACGCCGAGCAAGTAGCTGATGCCGAGCTGCGGGATCCAGTCGAGCTGTTCGATAAATTGGAAGCCGCCCTTCACCGGATCGTAGGCCAAAAAGACCAACAGCGACAAGATGAGCGACAGCAGCGCAAATCCCGTTCCCACCCACCGCATCAAGTCGGGGTAGCGATCGGGAATGACGGCGATGATGATCGCCGGTACCAGCATGCTCAGCCAAATCAGGCTCAGCCACGGCACATCGGCGGGAAGTGTTATCAACCCCATGCAATCACCTTTGCGCAATCCGGCAGTGGTCGAGAGCGTTTCTTCCCAACCACAGCGCCGGTTTCAGACCTACCCCAACACGCGCGTAAAGATAGCGACCAATTGCCCGGCGGCAGCGTTGCCCAAGTTCATCAACGGGGCTGGATAGACGCCAATCAACAACGACAACAGCAAGATCGGCGCCATTGTCCAGAACTCTTGCGGACGCAGATCGGCGATTGCGCGCGGGTTGCCGGTGGCCGGGCCAAGAAAGATGCGCTGGAACATCAGCAACAAGGCCAGCGCCGTTACCACCAACCCGATCACCGCCAGCGCAGTGAAGAAGGGCAGCGTCGCCCACGCGCCGCGGAAGATGAAGAATTCGCCGACGAAGCCGGCCAATCCCGGTAAGCCGAGGTTAGCAAAGAGGGCAATCCCCATCACGCCGGCAAACGTTGGCGCACTCGCCCGCAAGCCACCCAAACCGCTCAGCTCCCAGCGTCCGGTGCGCTCATACAACGCCCCCGCTAGATAGAACAGCGCACCGGTGCTGAGGCCGTGGGCCACCATCTGCACCAAGGCGCCGTTGATCGCGCTGGCCCGCGCCGCGACACCTGCCTCGCCTGCCGCCGCTGCGCCAGCAATCGCCAGCATCACATAGCCCATGTGGTTGATCGAGGTGTAGCCGATCAGGCGTTTGATGTCGCCGTTAACTTGGTTCAACGCGCCGAAGGCCCCGGCCACCACGCCAACCACCGCCAGCGCCGCCAACGCCGGCGCAAAATACTGCGCCGCGTCAGGGGTGAACGGCAGCAACAGCCGCAGCATGCCATACGCCCCCATCTTGCTCATCACCGCCGAGAGCAAGATGCTGGCCGCGGTCGGCCCTTCGGCGTAGGCGTCGGGCAACCACGTGTGGAACGGCCAGACCGCCAGCTTGATCGCAAAGGCAATGAAAATCGCCCACATCGCGATGCTGCTGTAGAGCAGCGGATAGCGGCCCAGCGCATTGGTCACGCCGAGCTGCTCAAGGTAGGCAAAGAGAATGTCGCGCAGATTGCCTTCGACCCCGGCCACCGGCAAGCCTTGCCCCAACCGGCCCAGCGCGATCAGATCGAAAGTCGGATAGCCGGCCTGCCGCACCGACAGGTAGATCAGTTGGAAGAGCAGCAGCATACCGAGCGAGCCGGCCATTGTGTAGACAAAGAACTTAAAGGCGGCGTAGCGGCGCTGTTCGCGGCCCCAATTTTGAATCAGGAAGAAGGCCGGCACTAGACTGAATTCCCAGAAGATGAAGAAGAAGAAGAAATCGAGCGCGACAAAGTAGCCGAGCATGGCCGCTTCGAGCAAGAGCAGCAACGCCAGATGAGCCCGCACCCGCTCGCTGACGCCCCAACTAGCGATCACTGCCACTGGCGTCATCACCGCGGTCAGCAACACCAGCGGCAGGCTCAGACCGTCAACACCGAGAAAATAGTCAACCCGGATGGCCTGAATCCAAGGTACCCGCTCGACCAACTGCACCACACCTTGCCCGCTCGCCACCGCATTCGGGTCAAACCGCGCCCAAATCAGGCCGGCCAACAACAGCGGCACCCCCGTCCACGCCAGCACGCCGGTCTTAATCGTCCGCTCATCGAGCTTAAGCAGCCACGACAGTCCGATCAAGGCAATGCCAACCAGCGGCGACAGCACCAGCAACGTCAGCCACGGCACGCCATCGGCGGCAGGAAGAAGATACTCTGGCAGATTCATACGCTATCGCCCAATCACATACAGCCAGAACACAGCCAGCGCCAGTAGACCGCTAAAGACATAGATCAAGTAATCTTGGGCTTTGCCGGTCTGCAACCGGCGCGCTTGGCGGCCAGTGCCTTGGGTGCCGCTGGCCAAGCCATCCGGCCCGTCGTTGAGCAAGGTGTCGTCAATGATGAAGTTGACCTTGCCCAAACCGAAGGTAAAGCGGCCCATCCCATCAACCAGCCGGTCAATCACCGAGCGGTCGAGCAGCGACCACGCCGTCGCGAGGCTCGCCGTTAGCCGGCCAATCGTTGCCGCGTACAGCTCATCGATCCGGTATTTAGCGTTGAGCACGGCAAACAACCCCGGCGCGCGCGCCGCCAACGGGTCGGTATCCGTCGCTGTCGCGAATGCGTTACGGTAGCCGTACCAACCCAGCGCAATCCCGGCCAACGCAATCAGCAACGACAAGCCGGCCACCAGCGGATCGAGCTTGGCCGCCTCTTGCCCCCACAAGCTCGCCAGCCAATGCCCGCCGGGGCCATCGAACGGCAGATTGAATGCGCCGGCAGTAACGGCAAAGCTAGCCAACACCACCAGCGCCGCGATCATCCGCGGGTCTTCGTGCCAATGCTCGCCGTGATCGTGGTGATGGTCATCATGGTGATGATCATCGTGCCCGTGCCCAGCATGGCCGGCGGGAGCGTCGGGATTCTGGAACACCACCGGATGCGCGCCGCGATACTCGCCAAAGAAGACCAACCACCACTGGCGGGTCATATAGACTGCGGTCAAGAACGCCGCTGCGCTCAGAGTTACATAGACGGCCAGATTATGCTTAAAGGCGTCGAGCAAAATCTCATCTTTGCTCCAGAAGCCGGCAAACGGTACAATGCCGGCCAGCGCTAGATAACCGGCGGTATACGTCCAGAACGTCCACGGCAAGCGGGTGCGCAACCCGCCCATATTGCGAATGTCTTGCGCCGTCTGCTGGGCAGCGTATTCATCGTGGTGATGGAGGCGCTGGATCGAGGGCTGCTGCTCCATCGCGTGAATAATCGATCCCGACCCAAGGAAGAGCAGGGCCTTGAAGAAGGCATGGGTAATCAGGTGGAACATCGCCGCCACCCAACCGCCCACGCCGAGCGCCGCCACCATAAAGCCGAGCTGCGAGAGCGTGCTATAGGCCAGAATGCGCTTGATATCGAACTGGGCCAAAGCAATCGTCGCCGCAAAGAGGGCGGTAAACGCGCCGATAAAGGCCACCACTCCCAACGAGGTCGGGTCGGCGGCGAAGATGGGGAAGGTGCGCGCCACCAGAAAGACACCAGCAGCGACCATCGTCGCGGCGTGAATGAGGGCCGACACCGGCGTCGGGCCTTCCATCGCGTCAGGCAACCAGACGTGGAGCGGGAACTGGGCCGATTTGCCGACTGTGCCGCCAAAGATCAGCAGCGCAATCCCAGCGGCGTGGCTCAGACCGAGCGCACCAGTTTCGCTCGCCAGCCGCTCAAGCAGCGGTGGATAGAAGATGCCGCCCTCCTCATTGCCAAAGGAAATCCCGCCGGCCTGCGCATAGAGGTAGACAATCCCCAACAGCAGCAAGACATCGCCGATGCGGGTGGTGATAAACGCCTTCACGGCAGCGCGGGCCGCGCTAGGCCGCTCGTAGAGGAAGCCGATCAACAGGTACGAGCAGAGGCCCATAATCTCCCACGCCATAAAGAAGAGGAGCAGGTTATCAGCCATGCTCATCAGCAACATCGCCGCTGTAAAGAGCGCGATAAAGCTGAAGAAGCGGCTCTGGCGCGGGTGCGCAGCCATATACCCGATCGAGAAGAGGTGAATGCAGGTTGAGGTAATCGTCACCATGGCCAGCATTGCCGCCGCCGCGCCATCAATGTAGATCCCCATCTGCAAGGCGGTATCGCCGGTCGGCGCCCACACCAGTCGCTGCACCACATTCGGTTCGGGGAAGGCAAACGCGCCGTGCTCGCCGTGATGGGCCGCGAGTTGCACCAGCTCACCGTGGTGCAATGCCCACCCGCCGGCCACTGCCGCCAACAAGCCGAGCGCCAGCACCGTCGCGACCATCATCAGACCAGTGGCCAGCCACGCGCTCGCCATCGCCTGCCGCCGGATCGGCGTCAGCGTGATGATCGCACTGGCCAGCAACGGCAACAGCGGAATCAGCCAAGCATTCTGCAAGAAAAACGCCATACGCGCTCCGGGTTAGATCAACACCACCACACTCGTTCGCACGTACCGTTACCCACGCAATTGATCCACTTCATCGGCATTGACGGTCACATAATGGCGATAGACCGCAATCACCATCGCCAAACCGACCGCCGCCTCGGCAGCGGCCACCGCAATAATAAAGATGGCAAAGGTCTGGCCGGTGATATAACGTGGCTCGAAATAACGCCAGAACGCGACCAGATTGATATTGACGGCATTGAGCATCAACTCAACACCCATCAACACCCCAATCAGATTACGGCGCGACAGGGCGCCAAAAAGCCCAATGCAAAAGAGGGCGGCGGCCAGCGTCAGCACCGCCGGCAATGGCACTGCATTCAGCATCTGTCACCCCTCACTGGCGGGGCGCGTCTCGCGCGCCACCGGCTCGGCCTCTACCGGTTCAGGCGTTTCGGTCTGGGTTGCGCGTTCGCGCAGGCGCTTCAACTCCAACTCTTCCGCCAACGTCAACACTCTGCGCCGCCGCGCTCGCTCTTCAAACGCAATCACGATCGCGCCGATCAGGGCCACGGTCAACAGCACGCCAACCACTTGAAACTGGATCAGGAACTCATTCACAAACCCACGGCCCAACTCAGCAGGGCCGGCAATCGGTTCCGGCGTACCCAACGGCGGGGCTGGCGGCACATTCCACTGCTGGTTGATCAAAGTCGGCGCCATCACCGTCGCAAAGAGCAACACGGTGACGACGAGCACCACCGGCCAGCGCGAGGTCAGTTGGCGCACCCCTTCGCCGCTGATCTGGCGAGTGAGCATAATTGCAAATAGGATCAGTACCGAGACCGCGCCGACGTAGACCAGCACCTGCACCACCGCCAGAAACTCGGCTTGGAGCAGCAGATAGAGCGCACCCACGCCGAAGAAACAGGCGATCAGCCACAGCGCCGAGTGGATCACATTGCGCACCGAGACCACCATCGCCGCCGCGACCAGAATAAAGAGGGCGATCAGCCCAAAGACAACTTGAACAACGACTTCCATCACACGTTCCTGCTGTCTGAATGGCGTAACGCAAAGGCGCGCCGCGCAGCGATTGTACAACTACGCCGCCGCGCTCAACTCTTCCAGCTCGGCCCGGCGCCGTTCGGCCTGTGACGCCGCATAGACGCGCGTCAGCCACAGATAGACCCCCAGATTGATCGCCAACGTCACCACAAACGCCGCGAGCCAGCGCAATACCGGCGACCAACCAACCGTAATCAGCATCCCTTCGGCGGGGCCCCAGCGGGTGAAAGCCACCCACAACGCGGCGCTAAACAGGTTGGCCAGCGTCAACGGAATGAGAAACTTCCAGCCGAAATCCATCAACTGATCGATGCGCAACCGGGGGAAGGCGCCGCGCAGCCAGACCATCACAAAGAAGAAGATGTAGGTCTTGAGCAAGAAGTAGAACACGCCCAAAACACCGGCCAGCACATTGAACAACCCGTTACCATTGGGGTTGTCCGGCGTAATGCCTTGCGCGTAGAGCCAGCCAACCCCCGGCCCTTGCCAGCCGCCAAAAAAGATGATCGCCGTGATCGCGCAGAGCAGGAAATTCAACACATATTGGGCAAGGTAGAAGAGACCAAACTTCATGCCGCTATACTCGGTCATATAGCCGGCGACGATCTCTGAGTCGGCTTCGGGAATATCAAACGGGGTGCGTTCGCCTTCAGCCAGCGCAGCAATAAAGAAGGCGATGAAGGCGACAAACCCAACCGGTGTAAACACAAACCAACCTAACCCCAGATCGGGAATGCCGGGCAGATCGCGGTTGCTGATGATCAAGCCGGTCTGATAGGCAATTATCTCATTGATCGAGAGCGAGCCAACAATCATTACTATCGCGATCAGCGACAACACAGCCGGAATTTCGTATGACACCATCTGAGCCACAGCCCGCATCGCCCCTAGCAGCGAGAATTTGTTGTTGCTCGCCCAACCGGCCATCATCAAACCGACTGCACTGATCGACGAGATCGCAAAAAAGAAGAGTAGGCCGGTCGGCAGATCAACCGGCACCATCCCCGGCCCCCACGGCACCACCGCAAACATCAACACCGTCGGCGCCACAACCACGCATGGAGCGAGGAAATGCACAATCCGGTCGGCAGCCTGCGGCACGATGTCTTCCTTTGTGAACATCTTGACGCCATCGGCAATCGGTTGCCAAATGCCTTCGGGGCCGACCCGATTCGGGCCGACACGGTCTTGCATGCGCGCGATCACCCGGCGCTCGTAGTAGGTAAAGAAGAGCATCTGGAGCGGCGCCACGACCAACACAATCGTGACGATCAGTATGTAGCTGAGTAGGTTCAGCGCCCATTCCGGCCATCCCCAACCCAAAGCGCCATTGATCAAGGCAGCGAGCATGTCGTACATGGATGTCTCCATCATGGAACCGCACTGCCGTGCGGTTTTTGCTGAGAGCCGCACTGCCGTGCGGCTGTACATCCCTCTCTCCATAGGAGCCGCATAGCGGTGCGGCTGTACTATGCGGCATTGGCCATATCTTTAGGAGCCGCACGGCCGTGCGGCGCTACGAGCCGTCGCCGGCGCTCTCACCGCCATCATCGCCGGCTCGCTCTCGCCGGCCGCACGTCTATGCGGCGCTACGAACCGTCACCGGATTGTTGTTTCTTGGCCGCGTTGGCGGCGCGGATGGCCGCCAACCGCGCGGCTTTGTCGCTCGGCGGGGCGGCAGGTGGCGCATCCGCTGGCGCGTCTGCTGCCGTGCCGCCAGCGGGTGTGGCAGGCGGCGTGGCCGGCGCTTCACCAGCAGCGGCTTTTTTGGCCGCGTTGGCGGCGCGGATGGCTGCCAGCCGGGCGGCTTTGTCGCTCGGCGGGGCGGCGGATGGTGTCGTCTCTGCCGCGCTTGCATCGGGTGCGGCGGGTGGCGTGGCCGGCGCTTCGCCAGCAGCGGCTTTCTTGGCCGCATTGGCGGCGCGGATGGCCGCCAGCTTCGCCGCTTTGTCAGCCGGCGGCGCGGCTTCGCCAGCCGGGGTCGGTGATGGTGTCGCCGGAGCAGCCTCTGCCGGCGTTGCGCTCTCGCCAGCCTGCGCTGCCTTGGCCGCGCGGATGGCCGCCAGCTTCGCCGCCTTCTCTTCTGGCGTCAATTTGCGTCCTTCCGCTGGCGCCGGAGCAGCCGCTGGAGCTACCGGAGCAGCCGCCGCGGCTTGCGCTGCCTGCGCTGCCAACTCAGCCCGCCGCGCCGCGATCTTCTCGGTCAACTGCGGCGCCAAGCCGATCACGTCAGGCCGGCGGCGAATGTTACCCTGCAACTTCTTTAACGCACTCTCGCGTACTTCAGCCCACATCGTCGGCGCAATCTTGGCGTAGTAGCTGATTGGCCGGAGCAACTGCTCTTTATGCACCGTCAACTGAGTGTGATCGTCGGTGGACAGCTCAAACTCGTGATCCATCTTGATCGCGTCGAACGGGCAAACCTCGGCGCAAAAACCACAGCTCATGCAGGCATCGTACTCGATGATAAACTCGGCCACTGCCGGCACCGGCTTCCCGGTAGCCGGATCTTTGGCCTGCGTCATGTGGATCACCTGCGGCGGGCAGATCCGTTCGCATTGGAAGCACGAGGTGCAAAGCTCGTGACCCGTCTCGTCATCGTAGAGCAGGATCGGCATGTTGCGGTAGGCTTCCGGGATGCGTGGACGCTCTTCGGGGTACTCGATCGTAAATGTGCCGTGGATCTGGCTGTAGCTGCGGTTGAGCTTAAACGACTCTTTCCAATGCTTCCAGACCACCGCCATCCCGCGCAGCAGACCGCCGCCCCGCCGCACGCGGGTATCGTCGCGCTGCACCTCGATCACCCGCCCGCGCGGAATCTCTATCTCAAACGGTGAGGCTGTCATCGATCCACCTCCCCCATCACGATATCAATACTGCCAAGAATGACCACAATATCGGCCACCTTGTAACCGCGGCACATATCGGCCAGCGGGGTGAGATTGATGAACGACGGCGCGCGCACTTTGTAGCGGTACGGGCGAGTGCTGCCATCGCTCACCAGATAGAAACCCAGTTCGCCTTTCGGCGACTCGATACGGGCGTAAGCATCACCCACCGGCGGGCGCACGTTCTGGCGAGCTTTGGGATTGATGTGACCGCCCTTGGCATCGGGCAACTGCTCAAGCACCTGCTCGATAATCCGCTTGCTCTGGCGCATCTCCTCGATCCGCACCAGAAAGCGGTCATACACATCGCCCACCTTGCCGACCGGTACATCAAAATCAAACCGGTCATAGACACTGTACGGCTCGGCTTTGCGCACATCGTAGGGGATGCCGGAACCGCGCAGCACCGGGCCGCTGACGCCATACGACAGGGCCACTTCCGGCGGTAGGATACCGATCCCGATCGCCCGTTGCAACAAGATCTCGTTATCGCGCAGCAACCGCTCTAGCTCATCAATATACGCCGGCAGCGCGCGCAGCAATTCGCGCAAATTGGGAATAAATTCCGGGGGTAGATCGCGCACCACACCGCCGAACCGGAAATAATTGCACATTAAACGCGCGCCGCTCGCCATCTCAAACAGATCGAGAATCTTCTCGCGTTCGCGCATTCCAAACGCCAGCGGCGTCTGCCATGCCCCCATATCGTTGATCATGAAGCCAACTGCGCTGGCGTGGTTTAGAATCCGGGTCAGCTCGACCATCAACACCCGGATATACTCCGCCCGTTCGGGCACCTCAATTCCGGCCAACCGCTCGACCGCCATCGCGTAAGCGTGATTGTTGGCCATCGAATTGAAATAATCGAGCCGATCGGTGTAAGGCATATTCTGCAAATACGAATTAGCCTCGGCGATCTGCTCGTGGTTGCGATGCAGATAACCAAACACCGGCTTCAGATCAACCACTGTCTCGCCGTCAACCGTCACCAGCATGCGAAACACGCCGTGGGTTGACGGGTGTTGCGGGCCGATATTGACTTGCAGCTCTTGAGTCTGGAGCATAGCAGCACCGGTTTTTCTATGCTGATAGCCCATTCGCCTCTGGCGAGATCAGGCTACGTTGATTGATGGAGCATCAAACCTATTGACGAGTACCGAAAATCTGTTCGCAAGTGCGGTAGTGAAACTGCCGCACTCCATACATATCAGCTTACATTCGGCGCGCCTCGTGCATACACGATGTTGTTCACTAGTAAAGAAGCCAACACATACATCGGCATCACTGCTCTATTAACCCTCGCTCTCGCCACCCAAATACTTATCACCCTGCCGGGGAAAATCTTTGCGCATAGGGAAACCTTCAAACTCATCCCACATATAGATGCGGCGCAGGTAAGGGTGGCCGGCAAACTCAATTCCAAACAGATCGAACGCCTCGCGCTCGTGGAAGTTGGCGGCTGGCCAGTGCGGCGTCAACGACGGCACGACCGGCTCATCACGCGGCACGCGCACGCGCAATACAATACCGGGGCCGCCGGATGGATGGTAGAAGCGATAGACCAGCTCGAAGCAACCGGCGTGAAGGTAATCGACCACAGCAATATCGGACAGATAGGCATAGCCGAGCGTGTCGCGCACAAAGAGCGCCGCGGCGACCAACTGATCGGGCCGCACCACCGGATCGGGCGGGTTAAACAGGCCGGGTTGGGGGCCATGGGCGGGAGGCGGCGTGATCGCCAGCGGTTCCGCCTCGACCAACGCAGCCGGCAATGCCTCGGCAAGGCGGGCGCGCAGCTCGGCAGGAGTCATCTCAGGCATCGCTCACCCCGCTCCGCTTCAAATCATCGGCGGCGATCTCAGGCGAGATCCCGCGCGCCTTCAAGGCATGCTCCAATTCAACTTCCGGATCCATAATCGGGAACTGGCGCACCACTTCAGGATGCTCGATCTGGCCCGACCGCCGTTCGCCGTGGCTCGGCGAGGTATACGAGCTGAGCAGCGGCAAGCCGCCGACCGGATCAACCAGCTTGCCGTCAATCTCAAGCCCCTTGGCGCCGAACGTAGGCACCGGAAAATCGCTGGTTTGCGGCTTATCGCCACTACCGTACCAGCGCACCCGGCCTAGTTTCTGCTGATCGATCTGCTCTTGCAGCGTCATCAACGCATGAAGGAGGGCTTCGGGGCGCGGCGGGCAACCGGGAACATAGACATCAACCGGGATCAGCAAATCGATTCCACGCAACACGTTGTAGCCATCGCGAAACGGGCCGCCAGAAGTAGCGCAAGCCCCCATTGAAATCACATAGCGCGGCTCGGCCATCTGGTTATAGAGCCGCACCACCTGCGGAGCCATCTTCTTGGTCACAGTGCCGGCCACGATCATCAAATCGGCTTGGCGCGGCGACGCGCGAAACAGCTCAGCGCCAAAGCGAGCCACATCGTAGCGGCTGAGACCAAACGCCATCATCTCGATTGCGCAACAGGCCAACCCAAACGCCATTGGCCAGATCGACGAACGGCGGCCCCAGTTGTAAAACCGATTGACGGTCGTCAACAACACACCCTGCCGCTCAAGTTCGAGCTGGGCCGGATCGACATCAGCCATAATCACACCCACTCTAGAGCGCCTTTGCGCCATTCGTAGAGCAAGCCGGCAAACAGCATGAGGAGGAAAATCGTCGCCGCAATCAGGCCATAGAGACCCACTGCATTAAATGCTACTGCCCACGGATACAAGAAGATGACCTCAATATCGAAAATCACGAAGGCGAGCGCATAGAGGTAATACTGCACCTTGAATTGGACGTGGACATCGCCAATCGCTTCCAACCCGCACTCGTAGGTGCTGGTTTTCAGCGGCGTCGGGCGTTTCGGGCGTAGGAAGAAGGCGAGCACGAGCGGGATCAGCGGGAAGCTGATTGCAGCAAGCAGAAAAATGCCTATCAGAGCATAGTCGGCAAGCATTGCCTATCCTCCGTTGGGCGGGTGAAACAAAAAGGCGATGAGAAGTATATCACAAATGCGTACCAGCCGGCGCAACCTTCCGGCCAGAATTTTAATGAGTATTAATCATAGTTGGTAGCGAAATGACAACTATGTGCCGGCTGACGGCTCGAAGCGTAGTTCGACCCGGCCAACCCGAATCGCATCGCCGGGATGGACTTCGGTCGGCTCGGTCACTTCAAAGCCATTGAGGAAGGTGCCGTTGGTGCTATTGAGGTCTTCGAGGATCCAGACGTTGCCGCGGCGCTTGAGACGCGCATGCTCGCTCGAGAGAAAGGTATCATTCAGCACAATATCACAGTGCGGGCTGCGCCCGATCAAGGTGTCGGGATTAAGGGGAAAGGTCTTGCCAACCGCCACCCCGCTCTGGCCCGAAATCGTCACCACCAACTGACCATAAGGACTCGCAGCAGTTGGCGCTATGGCGGGACGAGCCAGATCGCGCCGGATCACCTGTACGACCTGCCAGAGAAAGAAGTACAGCAGAAAGACGACCGCGACGCGCAGCAAGAGCAAGATAATGCCGATCGAGATGCTGGCGATATCGAAAAACATCGGCTAGCCCTCGCGAAAGATCAACTCAAGCCCGCCTAGAGAGACGACATCACCATCGCGTAATGCGCGTTCAGCGATCCGTTCGCCATTCACAAACGTCCCGTTGGTGCTGCCGAGATCAGACAGCCAAAACTGGCGTTGGCGGTAGCGCAACTGGGCATGCTTGCGCGACACTCGCGTATCTTCCAGAATAATATCGTTGTCGAGGCCGCGGCCAATCGTCACCATGGTAGTCTCGATCGGCAGCGCCTGTGGTTCGTGACCGGTATGCAAGAGCAAAAACGCCCCTGATGAGCGGCCAACGCCCCGATCTGCCTGCATAATCATGGTCATATTTGGCTGGTCGGCTTGGTTATCGCTCATTTCGGCCACCACCTGTATCGAACGGCGCGGCACCGAGGGATCTTCAGCCAGCACAACCCGCGGCTGGTCAAGCAGGGTAAAGTTGCGTTCAGCAGCCAGCTCGCTCAGATAGGTCGCCATCTCTTGTTCGAGCTGCTGGCGCACCGGTTGGAAGGCGGCAAAATCTTGCGGATGCAGGTAGGCGCGGTAGAAACTCGGCACAATCACCCGCTTGATGCTAATCTTCTGATTGCTCTCCATGGCCCTTTCAAGCCGGCGGGCAATTTCGACGGGCTGGATCGGGCTGCGGAACATCCGCGCCACCGATCCTTCGACCATCTGCTCCATAAACTGTTCAAAGCGACGTAGGGCAGACATAGCTTCCCCCCGCAGAACATCAGCTTGGTCGCGCCCCGGCGGCAGGTGCGCGCACCGGTTCGCCAAGGTAGATTGGTTCCAGAGTGGTTAGATCGTCGTAACGCTGTTCGAGGTGGCGTTGCCATGCTAACTCGGCCAGAAAGGCGGGCCGGCGCAGACGAGCGGCGGGCAGCGGCAACACCACCCGATCACCTAAACCGCGTTGCAAGCCAGCGATCGTAGCGGAATCAAGATCGCCGCAAAACAACGCCGGCCCGCTCACCTCGGCGCACAGCTCGCTGAGGGTCAGATTACGGTCAGGAGCAAGGCGTTCGAGGCGCTCGCGCGCAGCAAAAGGCGCGGTCGCGTACCGTTCCCGGCCTAACCGGATCAAGGGATAGACAGGCAACGTCGTGGGCATATATTGATACGCCAACGCATCAAGCGTCGGGATGCCGATCAACGGGAGATCTGCGGCCAAAGCCATCCCCTTCGCCAGACTCAACCCGACCCGCAAGCCGCTCCAGCTTCCCGGCCCTAGCCCGACAGCGAGCACGGTAATATCAGCCGGCGCCGCGCCGGCATAGCGCAACAACACATCGATCTGCGGCAACAGTTGGGCAGTATGGTTCCGCCCTGACTCCCACACGCTTTCGGCGAGCGGGCCATGGGGGCCATAGAGCGCCAGACCGGTGAGGGCGGTAGCGGTATCGATCGCGAGCAACATTAGCCGAACGTCGCCTCCTTAAACAGTGCCAGCAGCTCACGGTAGCGAGCGCCGTGCGGCGCCAACCGCATCCGCCGCTTGGTCTCGCTGACATAACTCAGCGTAATATGCACGTGGTCGGGCGGCAACGCCGCTGCCGCTCGTTCCGGCCATTCGATCAGGCACACGCCATCGGCCAGCCAAAGTTCATCAAGGCCAATCGTAGCCAATTCGGTCACACCGCTGACGCGGTAGAGATCAACGTGATAGATCGGCAACCGGCCATGCGCGGCATCGGCGCGATACTCATTGATCAGCACAAAGGTGGGGCTGGTCACCGGGCCGTCATACCCCAACCCGCGTGCAATCCCCTTAATCAGATGTGTCTTGCCGGCGCCAAGCGGCCCCGACAACAGCACCACATCGCCGGCGCGCAACAAATGGCCTAGGCGAGCGCCGATCCGTTCGGTTTGCGCCGGGCTATGGCTGATAAAATCGAGATCGTGCGGCGTTTGCGCCGCCGGTAACAATGGTTCGGTCATGGCACTATTGTACCATAGGGGAGAACGTGGAGCAGAGCAGCAATACGGGCGGGTTTGCAACCCGCCCGTACTCGCTATCATCCAAGATCAACTGCCGGATTAAGACCGGTGGCCGCACTTGTGCTGGCCGGGGGGAGATCAGTGGCAAGCGTCATCGTCGCGTGGCGCAACTCTTGGGCAGTGCGGCGGGCTTCATTGCTAAAGACGCCATCAACTGCAATCAGCAACCCGCGGGTCAAACGACGGAGGAAGAGCATTTCGGCAAAATCTTGCACATCAGCGGCGGTAATGAGCGCGCGGCGCTGAACCAGCACCGCAAACGGCTGACCAGATGGTTCGGCCAAGACCAACAAACAGCGCGTCGCGCGCAACTGTTCGGCAGTGATAACCTGATAGCCAAGCCGGCGAGCATGGGCGGCGGCTTCACGAGCAACTACATCCATCGTTATCCTCCTCCATTGAGGACACTGGCCTCGCGCGCGAGCGACGGGGCATTACGCTGATGGGGGAGATCTGTGTCTATTAGTATATCACACTTCACACAGATTTATGCAAGTTCGCTTGAGATGATGACTGCTGTCATGGCGCGGGGGCGCAGCGCCCGTCTGTCATGGCGAGGGCGCGCAGCGCCCGAAGCAATCTCCCCTTTCAGCGCAGACCCATGGCGTGCAGGTAGCGCTTCCGCTGAAGCGGGAGATTGCTTCGCCGCCGGTGGCGGCGCGCAATGACAGGCGGGGCGTGGCATAGCGCCCCTCAATACGCATTCTCTTGCCGGCCAGTAATGAAGTTAATAATTGTGCGCAAAATGATCTTAATATCGAAGAGCAGCGACCAATTTTCCACGTAGTAGAGATCGTAGCGGGTGCGTTCTTCGATGCTAGTATCGCCGCGCAAGCCATTCACCTGCGCCCAGCCGGTCAGACCGGCCTTCTCTTTATGGCGGCGCATATAGCGCGGAATCTGCTGGCGGAATTGCTCAACCCAGCGCGCCTGTTCGGGACGGGGGCCGACGATCGACATCTCGCCGATTAAGACATTGATCAACTGCGGCAACTCGTCGAGGCTGGTGCGGCGCAACCAACGCCCGACGCGCGTCACCCGCGGATCGTTTTGCACCGTCCACGTACCAAACTGTTCAGCATCGGGGCGCATGGTGCGAAACTTAATCATCCAGAATGGCTTGCCATCGAGGCCCACGCGCTCTTGCAAAAAGAAGACCGGGCCACGCGACTCAAGCCGGATAGCGAGGGCAATCAACAGCATCACCGGCGCCGCAAACAACAACACCAACGACGCCACCACTAGATCGAGGCCGCGCTTCAGCGCCCGATTCCACGGATTATCGAGCGCGGCATTTTTGACGCTGACCAGCGGCAAATCGCGCAGATCGCCGATCGAAACCTCGTTGTTGGTGATCAGTTGGAACGTATCAGGGTAGACCTTAATCTCGACCGACTCATCTTCGGCCAGCGCAATCACTTCCACCAGATCCTGCGAGGAACGGCCAGAGAGGGCGATAATTACTTCATCGGCGCGCGTTGCCCGGATCACGCGGCAAATATGTTCGGTGCGACCGAGCACCGGCAAGCCATCAACCATCTCGCCAATCGGGACGGTATCGGAGAGAAAGCCCTGCACGCGATAGCCCAATTCGGGCCGGCGGCGGATGGTATTCCACACCAAGCGACCGGGTTCACGCGCGCCAACGATTAACACCCGGCGGGTATCAATGTCGAAATAGCGGCGCAACACATAGACCAGCGCGCGATGGGAGAAGCGGCCAAACAGGCAAGCCGCCACTGCCAAGCCCCAACCCTGAAAGAGAATATCGCGCGTCCATGGCATCTCTTCGCCGCCGAACTCGCCGATGAGGGCATTGATGAAAATGACCAAGACCATCGTAAACGAGACCGCCGTCACCACCTTCACCGCTTCATCGAGGCGTGAGGCGCCGCGTTTCATCTCGTAGAGGCCATGGCTAGCAAACACGATCAGAGCGGTCACACTGCCAAGCACACTCAGGCGGAGGGGAGTCAGCGGATCGGCAGGCATGCGAAACCCGGCGGCGGCGAGCGAATCGGCGCCGAAGGCATAGGCAAGCTGCGCCGCCAGATTCAGCGCCGCCATATCAAGGACAACAAGCAGCAAGCGCAGCAACGCGCGCCATGAGCGCGGGCGCAGCAACGACCGCGCTTTAACTGGCGCGACGCGCGTTGGATGGGAGGAGGAGATTGCGGCCAAGCGCCCACAGCTCCTTTATCGTAATACCCAGCTCGATCAGGCCATTGAGCGGCGCCGGCGTGGTTGCGGCGTAATGTTTGCGATGAAACAGCCGCATCGCATCGTAAAAGGCGCGGATCGACGGGATCGGGCGGCGGCTGGAAGCGGCCCGCTTGTAATGGTAGACCGTCACCGCAGGATAATAGACAATCTTCCAGCCATACTGCTTGATCCGGTAGGCCCAATCGAGATCTTCGCCATACATAAAAAACGTCTCGTCGAGCAGGCCAACTTCGCGCACCACCGCTGTGCGCACCATCATGCATGCCCCCACTACCGAATCAACTTCAGTTTCAACATCAGGATCGAGGTAGGTCATGTTGTAGGCGGCGAAACGGCGACTGCGCGGGAAGAGGCGGGACAGACCGAACAGGCGGTAGAAAGCGATGGCCGGGGTGGGAAAGCTGCGCCGGCAGGCTAGATCGAGCGAGCCATCGGGCAAGAGCAACTTTGGCCCCACCGCCCCTACCGCCGGATGGCGCTCAAGATAATCAACCAAGCCGTCAAGCGCACCCGGCGGCACGATCGTATCGTTATTCAGCAACAGGATATAGGCTGGCGGATCGGGCAACGCCAGAATCTGGCGCAAGGCCAGATTATTACCGGCGGAAAAGCCGCCGTTGACCGGACTTTCAATCAAATGCACCCATGGAAACCGCTCGCGCACCAACGCTGCACTGCCATCGGTCGAAGCATTATCAACCACCCATACCGACGACGTACAACGGGTGGGAGCAGCGGCGATCGAGGCCAAACAATCAGCGAGCAGATCGGCCCGGTTATAGTTGAGAATGACAACGGCAAGACTGGTCATCGCACGCCCGTTCGGTCAGTTTTGGCTTGCTGACGCACCCTCAGTATACCATAAGTCCTTCTTGTTTTATATGCAAGAAGTGAACAAGAGATGTTCAAGGTGCAAGCAACACGTTTTGAGGCTTTATAATGCAAAATTAAATATCAACACCTGTAGCTTGACAATGCCTGTCAAGCGTATTATACTGGCCGAAAAGGGCGCGATATTTTGCTTATCATTACACGCTGTCGCTGTCAGGGCAGTGGAAAGGCGCGATGAAGAAGGCGGTCGCCGCGCCAGCCGTCAGCAGAGGGAGTCGCTATGAGCAGAGCAAAAGCGAAAGACCCCCGCTTTCCCGATTTTTCGTTCACCGTCGTTGAGGGTGCGCGATCGACACGGGTGCCGGGAGGGCGCACGATCGAAGAAATCGAGCCGGAGTACAAGATCAAAGGGCGCACTACCTTTAGCGCACTCTTCCGCTACGATCCCTTCGATTTCTGGGTAGGCCCGTTCTATGTCGGTTTCTGGGGGTTCGTGTCAGTCATTGGCATCATTTTTGGGACGTATTTTTATGTCAATGCAACCATCTTGAACGGCCCCTACTCCATTCCGCAGAACTTCTTCGCCGGGCGCATCGATCCGCCGCCCCCTGAAATCGGGCTGGGCTTTGCGATGCCGGGCCAACAAGGGTTTGAGTGGCAAATGACGGTGCTCTTCGCCACTATCGCTTTCATCGGCTGGATGATGCGACAGGTTGACATCAGCATGAAGCTCGATATGGGCTATCATGTACCAATCGCCTTTGGCGTCGCTGTTTCAGCGTGGCTGGTCTTGCAAATCATCCGCCCGATTGCGCTGGGGATGTGGCACGAAGGCTTTGTGCTCGGCATCATGCCGCACCTCGACTGGGTGTCGAACTTCGGCTACCGCTACAACAACTTCTTTTACAACCCCTTCCACGCAATTGGCATTACCGGCCTGTTCGCCTCTACATGGCTGCTGGCCTGCCATGGTTCGCTGATCCTCAGTGCAGCGCAGTACCGCGGCCCTGAAGGCGGCGACATTGAGAACGTCTTCTTCCGCGATGTGCAGTATTACTCGGTTGGCGAGGCTGGGGTGCATCGCCTTGGTTTCATCTTCGCCATCGGCGGCATTTTGTCGGCTGATCTGTGCATCCTGCTGTCGGGTTGGCCGGTGCAAGACTGGGTGAGCTTCTGGAACTTCTGGAACAACCTCCCCTTCTGGAGCGGCGTCTAGAGAGGAGCAAACTGATATGGCGACAATCAACATGACGCCGGGCGATCTGGAATTAGGCCGTGATCGTGGTCGCATCGGCAAGCCGATCGAGATTCCGCTGCTTGAGAACTTTGGGTTCGATAGCCAGCTTGGCCCGTTCTACCTTGGTTTCTGGAATGCAGTGGCCTACATTACCGGCGGTATCTTCACCTTCATCTGGCTGGTGGTGATGCTGGCGCAGGTGAATTATAACCCGGTCGCGTTTATCAAGTATTTTGTGGTGTTGCAGATCGACCCGCCATCGTCGCGCTATGGCCTGAGCTTCCCGCCGCTGAACGAGGGCGGTTGGTGGTTGATTGCCACCTTCTTCCTCACGGTGTCGATCTTCGCGTGGTATATGCATATCTATACCCGCGCCAAGGCACTCGGCATTAAGCCCTATCTGGCCTACGGCTTCACCGGCGCGATCGCGCTCTATCTGGTGATCTACATCATCCGCCCGATGTGGATGGGTGATTGGTCGGAAGCGCCGGCCCACGGGATCAAGGCTCTGCTCGACTGGACGAATAACGTGAGCGTGCGCTACGGTAACTTCTATTACAACCCGTTCCACATGCTCTCGATCTTCTTCCTGCTCGGCTCGACCGTGTTGCTGGCGATGCACGCCGGCACGATTTGGGCGCTTGAGAAGTATGCCGCCCACGAGGAATGGAATGAGATTCAGGCCCCCGGCACTGGCACCGAGCGGGCGCAACTCTTCTGGCGCTGGTGCATGGGCTTCAACGCTAACGCCTACTCGATCCACCTGTGGGCCTTCTGGTTCGCGTGGTTGTGCGGCATCACCGGCGCACTTGGCGTCTTCTTCTCGATGCCCGATTTCGTCAATAACTGGTTCCAGTGGGGTGTTGAGGCCGGCATTGCCTATCCGCAAGGGCCAACACCTTTGCCCTAAGCTTGGACTGTCTTCCACCTTCCTCCCGTCTCGCATCCACTGTCTGGTGGATGCGAGATTTTTTTAGGAAGGTAGAGGCAGCAGCCTACACGAGAGCGTATGTGGTCTGGGGCTAGCGCATCTCATTGACCCGCTCGACTGACATCCCCAACGCTAACGCCATTGCATTGACCAGTGGTTGCAGCGCTGCCGGCACCGCTGCGCTGTCGATAATCCAGACTTCATCACCGACCAGCAGCTCAAGTGCGAGCACCGGCTGCAGACGGCGCACCAGACCGCCGGCGACGATCCGGTAGGGGCGCAAGCGCAACCCCGTGATCGCGGTGCGATCGATCTGCTGCTCCCGTGGTCGCCCGACCCGGCTGGTTTGGCGGATGGTGAAGGTCTCGGCGTCGAGCGTAATTTCATTGGCGGTGGTGGCGATCGCGTAGCCGCCAATCAACCGTTGGATGGCCAAGCCGCCAAACAAGCCGCCGGCAGCGGCGCTCAGACCAGCCGTGGCAAAACCCAACCCTTGCAACGATGCTAACACGCCAGCGAGTAACGCGACCACGGCAATGGCCATCAACACCCCGCCACCCACGAAGAGCGGAAGCGCTGCGGCCCGATTCGCGCGCGGATACGACCGTAAATGCAGCCGATCAGCTTCGGCAACGATGACTTGATAGTACGGGGTGGGGCCGAGACGGCGACCGAGGCGTTGGCGCAGGGATGGTGATGTCATAGCATTCCAAAATGAACGATGAGCAAGGCTTCCTCTCACCGAATCCTACCACACTTGCACGAATCGGCAGATCGTGCTATACTCTAAACGCGATGCGGGAGTGGCTCAGTTGGTAGAGCGACACCTTGCCAAGGTGTAGGTCGCGGGTTCGAATCCCGTCTCCCGCTCCAATCAAGACCGGCGCCGGAGCGCTGGTCTTTTCTATTGTAAGAACCAAACCTATGACCCTGCTCAACGCAACCAATCTCAGCAAATACTACGGGGCTGAGCTGATCTTCCACGATGTCAGCTTCCAAATCGCGCGCGGTGAAAAGGTGGCGATTGTCGGCATGAACGGCGCCGGCAAGAGCACCTTGTTACGCATGATCGCCGGCTATGAGACGCCGGATAGCGGCAGTCTCAGTCTTGCCCGCGGCGCCCGCGTCGCCTATCTGGCCCAAGAGACGCGCTTCAGCGGTGATCTGACCCTCTGGCAAGAGATGGAAGCGGCGCTGGCCGAGATCCGCGACTGGCGCGCCGAGCTGGCTGCCCTTGAGGCCCGGCTGGCCGACACGTCCGCCCCCGATTGGGAAGCGGTGATGGAACGCTACGGCGAACTGAGCGCTCGCTTTGAGCATGCCGGCGGCTACGAGATCGAGCATCGCATCGAGCGCACCCTGCACGGTCTCGGCTTCCGGCCTGAACAGTTCCACCAGCGTATGGGCCAGTTTTCGGGTGGGCAAAAGACGCGGGCCGCGCTGGCCGCCGCCCTGCTCAGCGACCCCGATTTGTTGCTGCTCGACGAGCCGACCAACCATCTGGATATGCAAGCGCTCGAATGGCTCGAACAGTTCTTGCGCAGTTGGGACGGCACCCTGATCGTGGTCTCGCACGACCGCTACTTCCTTGAGCGGGTGACAAAGCGCACGCTGGAGATCAGCTTCCACCGGCTGGAAGATTACCCCGGCAGTTATGAAAAATACTTGGCGCTGAAGGCCGAGCGTATGGAACGGCGGCTGAAAGAGTACCAAGCCCAGCAAGCGTTCATCGCCCGCACCGAAGAGTTCATCCGGCGCTACAAGGCCGGCCAGCGTGCGCGCGAGGCCAAAGGGCGCGAAAAACGGTTAGAGCGGCTCAAACGCGAACAGTTGCTCGACCGCCCGAAAGAGGCGGCCAAACTGCGCGTTGCGCTCGACAACCAATTGCGGTCGGGTGAGTTGGTCTTGCGGCTCGATGGGTTGGTGGTTGGCTATCACGGATCGCACGGCGAGGGCAAGACGTTACTGCGAGCTGATGACTTAACCATCCGGCGCGGCGAGCGGGTCGGGTTGCTGGGGCCAAACGGCTGCGGCAAGACCACGCTGCTCCGCACGCTGATCGGGCAATTGCCGCCACTGCAAGGCGCAGCCCGCTTTGGTCACGAAGTGCGGGTAGGGTACTACGCCCAAGGCCATGACGTGCTGGAATGGAACAATACCGTGCTGGAAGAGGTGCTGCGGGTCGCGCCGAGCCTCGGCGAGGGGCCGGCCCGCAACCTGCTCGCCCGGTTTCTCTTTACCGGCGACGATGTGTTCAAGCGGATCGCTGACCTCAGCGGCGGCGAACGATCGCGCGTGGCGCTGGCCCAACTGACGCTGCTGCCGGGCAATCTGCTCTTGCTCGACGAGCCGACCAACCACCTCGACATTGACGCGCGCGAGGCGCTGGAAGCAGTGTTGAAAGAGTACACCGGCTCGATCCTGTTTGTCTCGCACGACCGCTACTTTATCGACACACTGGCCGACAAGTTGTGGATCGTCGAGCAAGGCCGGATCAAGCAGTTTGCCGGCAACTACAGCGAGTATATGGCTGCGCAGAGCGCCGCGCCGCCGGCGCCAGCACCCAAAGCCGCCGAACCGAAAGCGGCGCCGGCCAAACCAGCCCGGCCCGACGACGCCGAGCGGGCCAAGCAGCGCCGGTTGGCCGCCTTGGAAGCTGAAGTGACCGCGCTGGAACAAGACCTTGCCCGCCTAAGCAGCGAACTCGACGCGGCCAGCCAAGCGCGGGACGTATCCCGGCTGACGGCGCTGGGAGCGCAGTACGCCGAACTCGAGCGGTTGCTGGCGGAAAAATACGCCCAGTGGGAGCAACTGGCGGCGTGAGCGGAAACGGCGAACCGCTCAGAGATGTCTATGATCTACCACGACTACGCCCCGATCTACCATGCCGCCGGGCAAGCCGCTTTTGGCACGGCACTGGCGCAGATCATCCTTGCCCACCTGCCGGCGCCGCCGCGGCGCGCGCTTGATCTCGCCTGTGGCACCGGCGCAGCGGCATTGGTACTGGCGGCTGCCGGCGCGACGGTTGTGGGAGTTGACGGCTCGCCGGCGATGCTGGCCATTGCTCGCGAGCAGGCGCGCCAGCGCCGGTTAGCGATCGAATGGATCGAGGCTGACATCCGCGCATTGCCGGACGACCCACGGTTGCCGCCGGGCAGCTTCGACCTCTGCACCTGCCTCTTTGACAGCCTCAACCATCTCACCGCTGATGATGATCTCGCCAAGGTCTGCCGGGCAGTAGGCCGATTACTGCGTCCCGGCGGGCAATTCATCTTCGACCTCAACACCCTCGCCGGTTTCCGCACGTGGCACGAATACGATCAGGTGCTCTTCGACGGGCCTGATCTGCTGGTCGTCAACCGGCTCCACTTTGACCACGAGCAACAGCGCGCGTATGGCCGCTTTGTCTGGTTCCAGCGCCGCGGCGAGCGATGGTGGCGCGGCGAAGAGACCCACTGCGAACGGCCATGGCGCGATGATGAGATTGCCGCGGCGCTAGCGAGCGGCGGCTTGCGGTTGGCAGCACGCCTCAACCCCGACTGGACGCCGGCAGCGGACGATGCGCCGCGGGTGGTGTATGTGGCGGAGCGAGATCAATGACGCTTGGCAATGTTATGAGCAACCTCACCTAGCGCACACCGACGCAGAAAAGGGGTCGCAGATGAGCAGCAACCTGAATAATCAACTATCGGCGCTGCTTTGATGCACTTCGCACCACTAAAATCGCAACAAAATCTTTACCAATCACAGTTATAATTCATATAAGGTCTCATTTGTTCTATAACATTCAGTTGACTGAATTGCTATTCCTCGTCATGTTGGGCTTAGGGCGGGGCAAATCTTGTTCGTCGCAGCTCGAACGTACCACGGCTTACTCAGATGTGAATAAGCTCGCGCTGACAACACGCCTAGGGATACCGCGGGATCAAGCCAACACCCAAACAAGCGCCTGTGCTCACAAGGGGAGTCGCTGAGCATCAAAGCAACTATCCGTTTCGCTACCTTAGCCAAGGAGAACGCAGTGCCAAACGACTCAAACCGCTTACCCTCCTTGTATCACTCGATCCGTGAGATCGTAGCGCCAGACGTCGAGCCCTTCATGGCCACAAAAACCACGCTGGTTGACCTCAGCCACACCTTAGAGGATTGCATCCTGCGCAACCAATTGCCGAGCGTCATCTTCACCGGCTTTCAAGAGAGCAGTCACTGGCGGGCAGAAACGCAACGTTATCTCGAATTAGCGAACATTGCCACTGCGGTTTGCATTTTTGCCGGCGGCACGCCGCCAGTGCCGGAAGAGCGCCACATTGCGGTGACGCTAGCGCCAAGCGATCCACTGCGCCAAGAATGGTTCCTGCTGGTGCTGACCGAATGGTTTTGCGCGTTACTGTGCGGGCTTGACAATCAACTACCGGTTGCGGAAGAAGGCGACCGCAGCTTTGAAACGCTGCTCACCTTCCAGCCGGAAGTGATTGACAAAGCGCTTGACTTCCTGATCCCGACAGTTCATCGCTACCGGCCAGATCGGGCGGCGGAGCTGGAACAAGCGCGCCAGCGCTTTCCGCCTCGTGACCCGACAGGGCCATTCTTTACGCAGATTATGAGCGAGATCGTGAGCCACATGCAACGGCGCAACGATCGGCAACGCCAATTACTGCTCGAATTGCAAGCCCTCAACGAACGGCAACGAACGCTGGAAGACACCATCGCGCAACTCGCGGCGCCGGTCGTACCCCTGTTTGAGGGAGTGCTGCTCTTGCCGCTCATCGGCAATATCGACTCACGGCGCGCTCAGCAGATCATGGAATATCTCCTCACCAATATTGCCGACCGCGCGGCAGATGTGGTAATTATCGACATTACCGGCGTGCCGATCGTGGACACGGCCGTCGCCAACTATCTTTTGCAAACTATTCGTGCCGCCCGGCTCTTGGGGACGCACGTGATTGTCACTGGCATCCGGGCGCCGATTGCGCAAACGCTGGTCAATCTAGGGATTGATCTTGGCGACATCATCACGCGCAACACCTTGCGCGAAGGGATTGCCGCAGCGCTGGCGGTGTTGGGGTATGAGATACGGCCCAAGACGAGTATCTGAAAGAAATGAGATGCGGCAGTGGGACTGCCGCACGCGCCATAACACGGCCCCACGCCGGCGCCGGTCCTCGCTCAGCAGACCAAATGCGGCAGTTCCACTGCCGCACGCCATAATTCCGCGACCACTGCCCCACGCCGGCGCTGACCCGCGCTCAGCAGACCGAATGTGGCAGTTGAACTGCCGCACGCCATAATGCTTCCCCACATCGGTGCCGGTCCTCGCTCAGCAGACCGAATGTGGCAGTTGAACTGCCGCACGCCATAATGCTTCCCCACACCGGCGCCGGTCCTCGCTCAGCAGACCGGATGCGGCAGTTTCACTGCCGCACGCCATAACCGATCACTCGCCGTAGAGCTGGAGCAACTCGCGCCACTCGCCGGTCAGCTCTTCGCGGCGGGCGGCGTAGTAGACGTGAGTAACCCCCTGTTCGTCAACATAGACCAGATCGACCTGTGAGCGCATCGGGCGGAGGTAGCCGATGTTGCCCCACCAGCGCACCTTCTCGTGATCGAGCGGCATATCTTGGTGGAACATGCGCGCCGCATACTCGCGCACCGTGCCCGGTTCGATATCTTGCAAGCGCCATGGCGCGCTGCTGACATCACCAGTGCGCAAGTTGCGGAAAACGTACAACCACTCACCCTCTTCGTTACGGGTGGCGCTCACAACCTCGATGCCGGTGCGAGGCCGGGGTACCCGGATCAGCGCCAGCCATGCGTCAGAGAGCTTCTCGCGAGGCACATTGTTATACTCTTGCACCACGCCAGTCTCTTTATCCTTCATGACCAGATCGAAGCGCGGCTGGCCCTCGTTATCAACCGAAATCCGTACCAAACCGCCTCTGCCGCGCCAGCGGATGCGGCGTTCACCCCACGTCTCAATATCCGACGGCGGCGGCGGCGCTTCCACCGTCTCTTCCTGATCGAAATCGGCGGTATCGGTCTCAACGCGGGTACCGGCCTCGTTGAGCAGACTCATCCACGCTTCACCCAGCCCCCAATCGCTCACGCCGTAGAAGATATGGTCGATCACACCATTCTGGTCGCGATGCACCAGATCGTACTTCACGCGCGAACCCTGCCGATAAGCGCGCCAGAGGCCAAGCCGGCCCCGCCAGCGCACTTGGCTTTGCAGATCGATCCGGCCATCGCGCAAATCTTCGTGACGGCCAATCGCATACGCCCACAACCCCTGCGCGCGGTCGCGGGTCACGCCGGCAGTCGTGCGCAGATCGCGCACTTCGTAGACCCACGTCCCGCCACGGCGCTGGCTACCGACAATTTCGACGCCAGAGCGGGGCAATTCGAGCGTCTCGCCATTATCGAGCGGCGACGGCTCGCCAGCGGCAATCGCCTGCCGGCAAAGCTGGATAATCTCGCTGCGGTTAGCGGCCACCGTCTCGCTATCGCGGCGGACATACACCGTGCCATTGCTGCCGACATACGGCGGCGGCTCATTCGCCTTCACCTCGACCCGGATCACATCACGGCTCTCATAGTGCATCAGCTCGAATGACAAATAGGGGACAGGGGTTAGATTATCCACCACACTCTGGCGCAGCGCCTCGGTAATCTGGTCAGGCCGTTCAACCCCGATCACCTTGCCGCCGGGATCGCACCCCACGATCAGCACCCCGCCGCCGATATTCGCCAACGCCGCCACATCGGGCCAGAGCGCCGCCGCTGCGGATGGATCGGCCACAGCGCGCAGCAATTGGCGATCGGTGCTGCCGCTGAAACGGGCGACATCGAGCGACCACTGCTTCTGATCGCGCTTAGGCACGCGCACCCGGTCAAAGTCTTGGCTAGTGAACAGCGCCTTCAATGACTCAAAGCTGCGATCAGGCAAAAGCGCCTCAAAATAGCGATCGCCGATGCCGTGGCGATGAGTCGCCTGCGCGTCAGCCTCAGCCAAGCGGCGCAGACGATGGGCATCACTGCCTTGGATGCAGAACATACGGCGCTCGTAATGCTCGGTCTTGCCGTTGTAGAAGCCGGGTGAAGTGAACTTCTCGTGATCGGTGTAGAAATTGATAAATTCCAGCGCATGGAGGTAGGGGCTTTGCGTCACCGCCACCCGCGCTTGACCGCTCGTCCCCATGCGCAAGGTCTCGGTAATCACACCGTTGGGGCCATTGGCATGGGCGGCAATCACAATCCCGCCAGCGCGATGAATAATCTCGTAGGCCTCGGTGACGTGGCGGGTATTGGCCACGCTACACACCCCACCTTTCAGCGACTCGGCGGGAATGCCGAGTTGGAGCAAGGTCGCCTCAATCAGACTCAGCGGGCGGTTGGGCGGAAAAATACCGAGAATATGAGCGCCAAAATGGGACGTAAACTCAAAGCCCGGCAATACCGTAATCTTGTCGAGCAACCGGCGGTACTCGGCCAACCGCGCCTCTTCCTCGCCAGTGAGTCGCCCAGCCTTTTCGAGTGTAGTCAGAAACTCAATCTCGCGTTGAAACTGCTCGTAGCCGGCAACGGTATTGTGATCGGTAAAGGCGATGATTTCAAGGCCGCGCCGTTCAGCTTCCTGTAAAATATCAAGGTAAGAAACGTTTGGTTCGGCGTAATCCTCAGACGCAGGCGTGTGCAGATGCAAATCAACCCGGATCCAGCGCATCCCGTTGCGCGCTTCTCCCATTGTATTCATATTATGAAAGCCTTAGATATTCAGATCTTTTTTAGCCATGTTTTTCTGTCTTTTTTGTTTTTATCTTGTCGTTTCTTGTGATCAAACGATAGGAAGCTCCTCCTTCCTAACGACAGAGTGAGCTGACCACGCAGGGTCATAGACACACTTTTCACCATGT
>JAUQOZ010000163.1 GCA_030550625.1 Chloroflexota bacterium
GTCATTCATTGCAGCTTACACGCGTAATGGCGCTCCGATCACTCCGGTCAGCTCCGGCGGGAATGTGACCATCTCGGTTGGGTTTGAGAATATTTACCTCAAACGAACGCCATAAGCACGAGTTTCCGGCTCGATTCTCTTGACGTGGCTAGATCGATCCGGTACACTACCTATGCATACGAGCGGCGGCGGGCGATCAGCTCGTCGCCGTTATTCCTCTTATCTGCTGGAGCGGATTATGCTCGCGTCAACACTCAACAACATCTGGCAACAAGTTGCAACCGGGATTTTTGACCCGTTATTGACTGTGCTCGTCTTTCTGCTCATGCTCAGCCTGCTGGTGTTCGTCCACGAGTTGGGGCACCTCTGGGTTGGCTTGCGCATGGGGATCAAAGTTGAGGAGTTTGGAATTGGCTTCCCGCCGCGTGCGCTGGTGCTCTTCGAGCGCAACGGGATTAAGTATACGCTCAATTGGTTGCCGTTGGGCGGTTTTGTGCGCTTTGCCGGGATGGACGGCGAGAAAGACGCGGTCTATGGCGCCGGCAGTCTCGCCGCCGCCCCGCCGTGGCGCAAGATTCCGGTGATGCTGGCCGGTCCATTGATGAACTTTGTGCTGGCAGTTGTCATCTTTACAGTGTTGTTTGCGACGGTTGGCGTGCCGACGCCTACCGGGCGGATGCTGATTAGTAACGTCTTTCCCAATACCCCGGCTGCCGCCGCCGGTTTTCAAGCCGGTGATGCGTTGGTGCTCCTCGATGGCCAGCCGGTGGTTGACGAAAACGTCGTGCGCGAAGTGGCGCAGCGCCGCAAAGGCGTCGCTATTGAAGCAGTCGTCGTACGCGATGGCGCTGAAGTGACTCTTGTCGTGACGCCGGGACCATGGACGGCGCCTGACGGGCGTGAGTTTAGCGCCGGATTTGGCTTCAGCTATGGAGCGCAGACGGTTAACCAGCCAATCAACCCGATCGCGGCCATTGGCGCGGGATTTATGCACAGCGTCGAATTGACCGGACGGATGATCATGATGCTGGCCGATCTGCCGGCAGCGATTGCCGGTCTGTTTAGCCCCACGCCGCCACCTGCCGGCGAGCCGCTGGGACCGGTCGGCATTGCCCGCGCCACCGGCGAAGTCATTCGCCAGCCTGACGGCTTTATCTCATTCTGGTCACTCACGGCGGTGCTGAGCCTCAACCTGTTTATCCTGAACTTGCTGCCCATTCCAGCACTCGACGGCAGCCATATTCTGTTTGCGCTGATCGAGTGGGTGCGCGGTAAGAAGCTGCCGCCAGAGAAAGAAGCGCTGGTGCATGCTTTCGGTTTTATGGCGCTGATGGGGTTAATGGCGCTGCTGACCGTGAATGATGTGATTAACGCAGTGCAGGGTACGCCGATCTTTGGTCGCTGATGGATATTATTCGGGCAAGTGAACTGGGCGAGTATTACTACTGTGCGCGGGCATGGTGGCTGCGCCGCGTCGCCGGGCAAGAGCCGGACGGTGCGGAACGACGCGCTGCCGGGACGGTCAGCCACGCCCGCCATGGCCGGCTGGTGGTCGTCAGCCAGCGCCTCCTCTGGATCGGGTTAGGGCTGTTCGTAGGCGGGGTAGGCTTGGTGATCTGGGCAAGCTGATGGCGTGGCTAGGTATTGCACTGATCCTGTGCGCGGTCGGGATGTTAGTGCTGGCGATGATGTTGCGCCGGCGTAGTGGTTTGCCATGGGCGCGGGTGGTAGGCTCTGACACTGGCATCCAACGCCATCTCGAACGCCCCCTTTTCAGCGCCCGGCTTGGCCTCACCGGCAAACCAGATTATATTCTGCAACAGGGGCAGGCGCTGATTCCAGTGGAAGTGAAACCGAACCGGCGCGCAGCACAGCCGTATCCATCAGATCTCATCCAACTAGCGGCTTATTTAGTGTTGATTGAAGAAACAACTGGCGTCGCACCCCCGTATGGGTTGTTACGCTACGCCGATGAGACGTTTCAATTGCGGTACACCGCTGCGGTACGTGATGAGGTGGTAGCAACGCTGGCCGAAATGCGCGATTTGCTCGCTTGCGATGATGTCGCGCGCAACCACGATGAAGCAGCCCGCTGCCGCGGCTGCGGGTTTCGCGCTCACTGTGATGATGCCCTCGCATAAGCGGCTGGCTCGTGATAAGATGAGCATAGATGCGCGACTGGAAGCAGCTTTATGGATCTCACTTGCGATGATCTGGTAGCGGCGATTGCCGAACATCTGGCCGGACGAATCTCGCGCAGTCAATTGGCGACGTGGGCATTCGACCGGTTTTACGAACTTGAACAGGGTGAGTTGATCGTACCGCTTGACGAAGAAGCCATCATCCGCGACGCGCTCGATGAGCTGATGTTTGCTGATGATGAGCCATTCGTGCTGAGTGAGCCTGAATTACGGCAATTGATGGATCGGCTGGCACAGGTATGAAGATTCAACCGCATCCCCGCTTACACGGTATGATGATCGGCGACGAAGTCTATTCGCACCACTACCACCTAGCCGCCCGTGTCGCCGATATTTTCCCCGCAGCGGTTTGTGTCCGGATCGGCGTGCTCACCACTGAGACACCGATGGAGTTGAGCCATACCCCCCAGTTGTGGCGCGCTGATGAGATCGAGAATCTGTCGGTGTGCCGCTATTGCGGCGCGCGTGATGAGGTGCGAGTCGTTAGCGAGAATGGTATCCCGTTTCGGGTGTGTATCCGCTGCGCGCCGGAGGATAGCGAGTAGCGCCGGCCCAGTGGGCCGTGGATAAGAAAGCTACAAAGAGAATCGCTTCGCGGCGATGTTCCGGTGAAGCTTTCAGATGCGAGAAAAGCCACGAAAAGACATTCACGTTTTTGTGAGTTTTGCGTCTTTTCGTGGCTATTATGTTAGAGCAGCGCTACTTGCGGAACCACTTCAGCGCCTGCCACCCACCCGGCAGCGCCACCGCAGCCAGCGCGATCTTGATCGCATCACCGAGCAGGAAGGGCAAGACGCCTTTTACGATCGCATTCACCGGGCCGATAAAGAACGCCAGCCACGTTGCGCCGATCAGATAAATCACCAGCGTCGCCAGCGCCATCGAAGCAACGGTTGTGAGGAAGCGGCGATCCCAACCCCGCGCCGCCAGCCAGCCGGTCAATGCCGCCGCGATCGGGAACGAAATCAGATAGCCGCCGGTTGCGCCGAACAGGTGCGTATAGCCGGCTGAGCCGCCAGCGAAGAAAGGCAACCCGATCGCGCCTTCGAGCAGATAGAGCAGCAATGCCGCCAAACCCAAGCGCGGGCCGAGCAGACTGCCCACTAACAACACTCCCAACGTTTGCCCAGTAATCGGCACCGGCGAGAAGGGCATCAGCGAAATGCGGATTTGCGCGCTCAGCGCCACAAACAGACTGCCTAACACCACTAACAATGTGTCGGCCACCAACGGATAGGCCAGCCATCCCCGGCGCGGCAAGACCGCCTGCGCCAGCGTCTCGGTTGTGGTCAATGTCCGATTCATGACACCTCCGCCACATGAAAGCCAGTCCACTCAGTGACATAGAGTATAGCCGATCTGTGGCAAGCATGAAACAGGCATTGGCACAACCACCCCGCCCTGATGGTGGATGAATGGTAACGAACCTCCGGTCACCGCGCCAATACGCAATGCGACGGATCGGTTTCCAATTCATGAATCTCGTCGTCGTTGAGCTGCCGTAAACCAAGATTCGCGTACAACATAGTGTCAATTGCGGCGGGCAAATCGGTTGATTCGCCTTGAACCCGCGGCAACAGCTCGGCAGGACTGCTAGCCTGCAACCCCGGATGCGTTGCCCGGATGCGCGCAAACGGCGCAGCGACGATGCCATCAGCGCGCACTTCGGCCAAACCCATGCTTGAAGAGGGCATGATCAGGGTCTCATCGGTGACCAGTTCAGGTAACGTAGTGTGCAGACTGCGGAAGAGGAGGTCAGTCCACGCTACCGGATGACCACCCAGATCGGTGCGTCCGCAACCGGCCAACAGCAGAGCATCGCCGGTCAACAGGAACCGATCGCCAGCCGGCGAGATCACACGGTACACGAGGTGGCCGGGGGTATGACCGGGGAACCAATGCGCTTCGATCAGCAGATGGCCAACCGGCAGTCGCTCGCCGCCAAGCAACGGCATGTAGTCAAGATGGGCCGGCAGCAGGGTGCGCGGATGCAACGCATCGTACGGATGCAGATAGAGCAAGGTATGGCGCGTATTGGCGAGCAGCGCTCCGCCGGACAACCTTCCCGCTGAGAGATGAGTGAGCAGCACGCGCGTCACATCGGCTTGCGCTGCCGCTGCCACTTCTTGGTAGAGATGGATCTGGAGACCGGGATCGATGACTGCCGCTTCGCCGGCGCTGATGATTACGTAGCTCAGATCACCGCGAGCGGGGCGCGTGATCTGCACGATCTTCCCCCAACTAGCGCTCACCACTTCGTGAATGGCATGAAAATCGAGCCAAGCGCGGAAGCCGCCGATCAGGTAGCGCGCATTAATGCCGTGTTCAGCTAGCAGTTCAGCAACGTATTGCGAGGAGCCTTCCTTAGCGCAGATGACCGTAATCAGCCGATCGGATGGCACGCGGGCAATTGCGCTCTCGTCGTCTTCGATAAACTCAAAGTAGGGAATGTTGAGGGTCGGAATAGGCCGGCGACCGCGCACCTGATTGCGCGCAAACTCAACCTCATTCCGCACATCGAGAATGAACAGTGGTTGTTCGGCCAGCAGCTCAGCATACAGCTCAGCCGGGCTTAGAACACCAACGCCGGTTTGCAATCGTTCGAGCGTCGTCATTGCGCACTCCTTTACATTGATTGTGCCTCTTCGCGCAACCATGGAGTTAGTGTAGCCGCTGCAACTTGGTGAAACAAGCGCAAGGTAGGTAAAGTTGAGTTGTGATTTGTTTCTCAGAAGGGGCTGAGGGCACAGCGGCGCTGTGCCGTACCGGGGGCTGGTTTGAAGAAATGGGCTGAGGGCACAGCGGCGCTGTGCCCGTACTGGCAGGGCAGCTCGCGGCGCTATGCCCAAGCTAAGAGCTCGCGGCGCTAGGATCGTTAGGGGCTGGATTGCGCGCTGGCCGCGGCTTGGCCGGCAGGAATGAGACCAATATGCGGTAGATCGTCAAGAAGAGCACACTACCGCCGCTGACCCAGTACAGGCCGCTGAGGAGGGCGGTATCGCTGCCGCTGAACAAGGCGTGCAACAGGCTGAGTAGCCAAATCGCAAAGCTGATGAAGTGAATCACCCGCCACATCGTGCGCCCGATCCACTGTTTGACGTAGAAGCTCAAACCAACAATCGCCATCCCATACAGTGAAAGCTGGCCTAGGCCAACCCATAGTGGTTCATAGCCACTGTAACTAAACGGGATCAGCACTTGATCAAGCGTCGCACTGATATAGCGATCACCAAGCAAGATGAGTGCGTGGAAGATGGCAAATGCCAAGCCGAGCAGGCTGGTGTGTTGGTGAAGATCAAAGGCTCCCGGCCCTCCCGGCCACAAGCGCGCCATGCGGTTGGTCATGAGCAGGCCAAAGACCATCGACAACCAGAGCAACCCATAAGCGGCGACAGCGCTGCTGCGCGAGAGATACCAATAGGCTTTCGGCTCGCTGCCAAGCAATGATGCGCTTAGGCCGGGCAACCATGCCGGCAAGATGATCACTGCCGCGAACGCGCCGAGCGCCGCGCCGATCAGCAAGGTCAAGAGTGCGCCGAGTGGCATTGCTGGCGGTTGCTCGACCAGTTCAGGATTGGTTGTTAGGGAGCGTGACGGGCGCGACGCCGCTTCAGGTTTAGCCGTTGCCGGGCGCGGCGGGCGCGGCGCCGCTGGTTGCGTCGCTTGCTCGGTATTGGTCAGTGATTGATCCATTGATTCTCTCCTTCGTTGATTGAAAAGCTGATGTTTTTGCCCCCACCCCCTGCCCCTCCCCCGCTGGGGGAGGGGTGCCCTCACCCCTCCCCTCTCCCACTGGCGCGGGAGAGGGGCGCTGCGAGGGTAGCGGTGC
>JAUQOZ010000158.1 GCA_030550625.1 Chloroflexota bacterium
GCGGGCAGGGGAGACTCCCGCTCGCGTAGGGGCAGAGCCTGTGATCGTTCCCAAATTTGCCGAAATCGCGCGTGACTCCCGCTCGCGCGGGGGCAGAGCCTCATTTCGGCCCCGCACAACCGCGTTGTACACGTGACTCCCGCTCGCGCGGGGGCAGAGCCTCATTTCGGCCCCGCACAACCGCGTTGTACACGTGACTCCCGCTCGCGCGGGGGCAGAGCACCGCTCTGCCCCTACGCGCGGCTCGTCATGACAACGGGTGAGCGGTGCAAAGACATGAAGCGACATGCGTTACACTGATAGCGGATTGCCTGCCGCAAGGCCGCAACTTTTGGCGCGAACAGGTCGAGACGTTCGACAACCGTATCACGTATGCCTCACAGCTTCATCAACCTTATCGCCCAAGAATGGCGCGCCTTACGCGCGCCGGCGCTCTGGATAGCGCTGGCCGTCTTCGTCGCGGCGGCGTTGCTCTCAGCCCAATTACCTCGCCAATATGTGATTGATGTTGGATACGAAGAGGGGGTAGGCAACGCCGATTTGCCATTCTTGCGCGATTTCCATACTGCCGAGCAGGGGATGTATGGCAGGTATCGTTGGAGTGGCGGCAATTCTAAAGTTATTCTCTCAGGTTTTGGTGTGCGCACAGCGCTTGTTCAATTTCGTTGGTTGCCGCTTGATGACGCGATTGCTGACCTTGCACCAGCTACCTATCAAGTATGGAGCAATGAGCAACTTATCGCCGAAGTGCCGGTCAGGCGCAGGAGCAGCCGGCAATGGCTACTTGTGCCGGCGCCGAACGATGGTCATCTCCACATTAGGTTGGTCAGTGACGGATTTCAACCGCCACAAGACCCGCGCCAGCTCAGCCTACCGCTCGAACGGATCGAGATTGCGGCCATCCCCGGCGGGTGGGCATGGCCAGCGGTTGACCGGCTGCTGTGGTGGTCTGGGGCCGTCGTGTTCGGCTGGTTGATACTAGCGCGCACATTGGCGCAACGGGCTAGGTGGGGGTTGGCAATTGGGGTTGGTGCGCTCTGTCTGGCGATTGTGCTCGATCCAGTGCGGTGGGCGTTTGGGGCTGAAGCGGCGGTTGTGGCGCTGGCCCTTGCGTATCCACTGACCATTGTGGTGCAGGCATGGCTGCGCAGACAAGCGTTGCCGGAAGGGATCGGCAACGCACTGACAGCTATTGTTGCGGTTGCCTTTGCCACCCGGATTGGGGGCCGGCTCTACCCAGCGAGCATGGTTGGCGACATCGGCTTCCACACTAACCGCTTTTACGAAGCGCTAGGTGGCTTCATCACCATTATCTCGAAAAATCGCGGGGTGGATTTTCCCTATCCGCCGGGGCCGTACTTGCTGCTAGCCCCGCTACGGGTCTTCGGTCTTGAAACGGCGCTGCTCTTACAAATCGGCGCAGCGTTGGCTGACAGCCTCAGCGCGGTGATAGTCTATTTCATTGCCCGCCGGGTCTTGTCGCCGCGAGCGGCATTGTTGGCGGCAGGCATCTACATCTTTACCGCCGCCACCTACCTCACGACGTGGTGGTCATTCGATACGCACATTATCACGCAGGCACTCTATTTGCTGCTGCTGTGGGGCGTGATTCGGGCGTGGGAAGACTGGCAGGCCGGCCAATACCGCCGCGAGTGGATTCTTGGTCTCGCAGCGCTGAGCGCATTGGTCTTTCTCGGCCATTTCGGCTTCCTGATCAGCAGCGGTGCGCTCTTGGGCATGTTGATAGCCATCGTCTGGGTCGCCAGTTGGCAGGGTGCGGCGTGGGCGCGACGGGTGCGCTGGCCGTTGACGATAGCGCTTGGTAGTGGCGCAGCGTTTGCGATCATCTTCTTTTACAGCGCCTACCTACCGATGTTCCTCGCGCAGCTCGAAACGGCGCGGAGCGGCGGGTTAACCGCAGTGGCCGGACGCGAGCCGGCCAGCCGTGAAGCGCTCTGGCGCACGCTCTGGCAAGCGGGTTTGATCGCGCACTATGGGTTGTTACCGGTGCCATTTGCGCTGGCGGGGCTCTGGTTGTTATGGCGCTGGCAGGGGTGGCAGATTACTACTGGTTTGATGGGGTTGAGTGTTATCGTCGCGATCATCTTTGCCGCGTTACCGTTTATGACCCAAGTCTCGAACAGCCCACGCTACCTAATGGCGCTTAGTTGGGCGATTGCGGTGGGGGCGGCAGCGGCCAGTGATGCGCTCTGGCAGCGCGGTTGGATTGGGCGAGTGAGTGTGATTGGCGCTGGGGTGATCGTGTTACTCAATACGCTCTGGTACTGGCTCACGCCAATGCTCTGGCGCGCGCGCCCGCCAGAGCCGTTTTAAAACACATCTGCCGCCGGGCTAGGGCGTTCATCTGGTATGATGGAGCTAAGCAACTGCCAGCGAGCAAAGGAGCGCGCGTATGGTGACAGCGTTTGTGTTCATTACCTGCGAACCGCAACGGATCAGCGACATCGCCCAAGAGGTTGCCGAACTGCCTAATGTGGCCGAAGTCTATTCGGTCACGGGTGACTATGATATTATCGCGGTGTTGCGCGTCAACGACTACGAATCGCTCGACGAGGCGGTGCCGGGAGGCATTGCCCGCATTCCGGGGGTACGCCACACTACGACGGTGCTCGCCTTCCGCCGCTATTCGCGGCGCGACCTTGAAGCCGGGTTCGACATCGGCTTATCATAATTGTTAGCAAGCTGCAATCCATGTGCTTGACGGCCAGCGAAACGAGTGCTATAATTCGCACAATAGTTCTAGAACGTGCGGGAAAGCTCTCGCTCGGTTCGGTACTGTTGGGACGATGACACACGAGAGACGAGGAGGGTTACGATGGCAAAGGATCTGAACAAAGTGCAACTGACGGGTCATCTCGGCGCCGATCCGGAAATGCGCTACACTGCGCAAGGCAGCGCCGTAACGACCTTCCGGGTGGCGAGCAACCGCACGTGGCGCGACAAAGACGGCAACCAACACGAAGAGACCGAATGGTTCCGCATCGTGGCGTGGGATAAATTGGGTGAGATCTGCAACAATTACCTCACCAAGGGTACCCGCGTGTATATTGAGGGCCGGCTGCAAACCCGCAAGTGGACGGATCGCGACGGTCAAGAGCGGTACACCACCGAGGTGATCGCGCAAGATATGATTATTCTCTCGGCCAAAGGCGAGCGCGGGCCGGTACCGGATGCCGAGCCGGTCTATGACGAGCCGGTTGACGAGCCGGTACGCCGCACACCGCCGCCACCGGCTAGCCCACGCCCGGCGAACAACAATCCACCCGCGGCGCGCCCGCCGGCCAACCGTGCGCCTGCTCGCAACCAGCCCCAACCGCTGGATGACGAGGATATTCCGTTTTAGGTGATGAGACGGGACGGGGGCGGGTGTAAAACCCGCCCTTATGAGGGATCAGATTGGACGGGGGCGGGTGTAAAACCCGCCCTTATGGTTCGCCCTGACCAACCCACGCTTACCTACTCGTGCTGACATCTATGCACTTGCTCGCTGTGCTCCACGCGGCTAGCATTGCTATGGTGCGCGCACTTCAGCCTGCCACCCGCTGCGGTGATGGCGGGGTAGTCAGCAACTGGGTCATCTGGCGCAATTCGAGCCACCACTGCTCGCGGGGGCGGGCGTAGACGGGATCCATCAGTCGCGGCATGTCATCGAGCTGGTGGAACTGCACCTTACCGCCACGATAGCCGATGAACGCACCGACCGGCTCGCGGCGGTCGGTGTGTTCGATCAGAAATTCGATGCAGCGCACGGCTAAGCGGGTGGCTTGGATGCGATCAAAGGGTGATGGATCGCCACCTTGCTGCAAGTGACCGAGGATCGCCTGCCGCACCTCGAATAGTTTGCCGCCCTCTTCCTCAAACAGCGAACAGATAAACGAGGTGGTATAGACCGGATTGGCCTTTTCGTTGCGAATAATCAAACTCAGTCGTTTGCCGCGCCGGAACCAGTGCATCATTTCGTCGAGGTCGGCTTGCAGAGTGCGCAGGCTAATCCCCTCTTCGGGCAGATAGACCCGCTCGGCGCCGGTGGCAAGCCCGCTCATAAGGGCTAGGTAGCCGCAATCGCGGCCCATGACCTCAACCACAAAGCAGCGGCGCGAGGCGACTGCCGATTGCTTGATCCGGTCAATCGCATGCACGATGCTGTTGAGAGCGGTATCAGCGCCGAGGCTCAATTCGGAGCCGGGCAGATTGTTGTCGATGGTGGCCGGTAGGCAGATGATCGGAATATTGAAGGCCGGAAAGATATGTCGTTCGCTGTAGAGCTTATAAGCGGCCTGATAACCAGCCCAGCCGCCGATCATCAAGATGCCGTCAATGCCGAAGCGCTCGATATTGCGCGCGATCTGGTACAGCTCACTGCCCTGCGGAATCTTGCGGTTAGTGCCCAACTCGGCTCCGCCCATCGTCGCCCAACCGCTCACACTCATCCAATCCATTTCAAATATGTCGCCATCAATCAGACCCTGAAAGCCATTGCGAACGCCAAGCATGGTATGGCCGCGATCAATACCGATCCGCACGGCAGCCCGCACTGCGGTGTTCATCCCCGGCGCCGGTCCGCCGCTGTGCAGCACAGCAAAGCGATGGCCACGCTGCAAGCGATCGGGTGGCGATGGCTGTGACTGAATGAGCGTGCCGAGGGTGCGATAGGCTTCGACAAAACTGTTGCCGCGCAGCGCCATGGCGCGCTCGTAATTGTGTTGGGCAATCGCTTCTGCTACCTGCCGGGTATCGGTGACGCAGGTCATCAGCGGCAACCGCACCACCCGGTTTTCGCGCAAACCGATCAATTTGGGTTCAGCATCAGAGCCAGCGGCCAGCAGTTCTTCGACCGCGGTCGCGCCGAGCAGCGAACTCATCCAGCGGTCGAAGGCGCTCGGCGCGCCGCCGCGTTGCACGTGACCGAGGATAGTAACCCGCGTATCTTCGCCGAGCCGTTCTTCCAGCACTTTCCTCACATACGAAGCGGTGATTGGTTTACCGTGGCGATCACAGGCCCCTTCGGCCACGACCACAATGCTATCGCGCCGGCCATGCTCGCGCCCGATCCGCAGCACATCGCACATGTGCTGCTCCCAATCGTCCATCTGGGGCGGCATTTCTGGAATAAGCGCCCAATCGGCGCCGCCGGCGATAGCTCCCATCAGGGCCAGATAGCCGCAATTGCGCCCCATTACCTCGATCACAAACGTGCGCTGATGGCTGGCCGCCGTCGAGCTGATCGCATCAATCGCCTCGGTAATCCGGTGCAGGGCAGTATCGGCGCCGATCGTCATATCGGTGCCGCAAAAGTCGTTGTCAATGCTACCGACAATCCCGACAATGCGCAGATGGGGGTGAGTCGCTGCCTGTTCGCTACTGATCTCACCCGCTTCCACCAGCTCGGCGACTAGCTCCGGCCACTCACGGCGAAAGAGGTCGGCCCCGGTGAGGCTGCCGTCGCCGCCAATAACCACGAGCCGATCAATGCCGTGCGCAAGCAGATTAGCCGCCGCTCGACGGCGACCTTCACGGGTGCGAAACTCGGCGCTGCGGGCGGTGCCGATGATGGTGCCGCCGCGATGAATAATTCCCCCGACCGAACTCCAATCCATCCGGCGAATCAGCTTGCCGCCTTGGATCAGCCCCTGATAGCCTTCGTAAATCGCGTATACTTCACAGCCGCGGCTAATGCCAGTGCGCACGACAGCCCGCACCGCCGCGTTCATGCCCGGCGCATCGCCGCCACTAGTCAACACCCCGATGCGAATCGTTGTGTCTGTCATAATGCCCCTCGCCTTTCTGGCGGATAGCGACTTGGTTGCATGCGCAAGTATATCACAGGGGCAGGAAAGAATGCCAAGCCCGGTAACGCAGGGGCGCAGGAGAGCCGGACGGCTGTCCGGCTCCGCAAAGGCGCGAAGGGCGCAGAGGGTTTTGAAACGCCAAGGCGCAGAGATTCTGAAACGCAAAGACGCGAAGGGCGCAAAGGGCGCAGAGGGTTGTT
>JAUQOZ010000271.1:0-340 GCA_030550625.1 Chloroflexota bacterium
GGCCCATTTGTCATTGCGAGGGCGCGCAGCGCCCGCAGCAATCTCCTGCTCTAGCGCAAACGAACGCTGAGCGGGTGCGTTCCGTGCTCGCGGGGGATTGCGTCGCCGCCGAAGGCGGCTCGCAATGACATGAGGCCCATTTGTCATTGCGAGGGCGCGGAGCGCCCGAAGCAATCTCCTGCTAAAGCGGATAAGATGCCTTGCCGCGAACGACGAGCTAGCCCTATCGTAGCGGCACCCAAGGCCGGCAGCGATTACTCCCGCACTCGTGGGGGATTGCGTCGCCGCGCGGGGGCAGAGCATCGCTCTGCCCCTCCGCGCGGCTCGCAATGACATGGGG
>JAUQOZ010000271.1:350-5970 GCA_030550625.1 Chloroflexota bacterium
TTGCGTCGCCGCCGAAGGCGGTGCGCAATGACATGAGGCCCATTTGTCATTGCGAGGGGGCGTAGCCCCCGAAGCAATCTCCTGCTCTAGCGAAGGGAGTGCGGGCGCCAATCCGTATCCTCTTCACCTACCCCTCGATCGGTTCAAACCGGGCTTGGAAGAAGCGCAGGTAGCGCGGTTCGTAGACCATGCGCAGGCCGCGGGCGCGTTCGCGCTGGTCGTAGACGGCCTTGACCGCTTCGGCGACCACATCCATGTGGGCTTGGGTGTAGACCCGGCGTGGGATGGTGAGGCGGGTGAGTTCGAGTTTGGGGTAGTGATGCTGGCCGGTTTTGGGATCGCGTCCGGCGCTAGCGATGCCGCGTTCCATTGCCCGCACGCCCGAGTCGAGATACAGTTCAGCGGCAAGGGTTTGGGCCGGGAAGAGGTCTTGGGGCAGGTGCGGGTAGAAGCGGCGGGCGTCGAGGAAAATGGCGTGACCGCCGATCGGCACCACGATCGGGATATTCCAATCGAGCAGCAGTTCACCGAGGTAGCGAACTTGGCCGATCCGCGCCCGGATGTAGTCCTCTTGCAATGACTCTTCAATCCCAACCGCCAACGCCTCCATATCGCGCCCGGCCATGCCGCCATAGGTATGCAACCCCTCGTACACCACCACCAAATTGCGCGCCTCGTCGGCGAGCTGGTCGTCGTTGAGCGCCAGCCAGCCGCCGATGTTGACCAGACTGTCTTTTTTGGCGCTCATCCATGCGCCGTCGGTGTAGCTGCAAAATTCGCGCACAATCTCGGCAATGGTGTGCGTGTCGTAACCCGATTCGCGCTCTTTGATGAAGAAGGCGTTTTCAACCAGCCGGGTGGCGTCGAGGAAGATACGGATGCCGTAGCGGTCGCACAGTTCGCGCAAGGCGCGCACGTTGGCCATGCTGACCGGCTGGCCGCCGGCCATATTGACGGTGCCGGCGAGGCTGACGTAGGCGATCTGCTTGGCGCCAACCTGATTGATCAGCGTTTGCAGCTTGTCGAGATCGACGTTGCCTTTGAAGGGGTATTGGCTGAGCGGATCGTGCGCTTCATCAATAATCACATCGACAAAGGTGCCGCCGGCCAGTTCTTGATGCAGGCGGGTAGTGGTGAAGTACATATTGCCGGGCACATACTGGCCGGGTTGGATCGCGATCCGGCTGATGAGGTGCTCGGCGCCGCGGCCTTGGTGGGTAGGAATGACGTGGCGGTAGCCGTAGGCCTGCTGCACCGCCGCTTCCAACCGGTAGAAGCTGCGGCTGCCGGCATAGGCCTCGTCACCCATCATCAATGCTGCCCATTGCCGGTCGCTCATGGCATTGGTGCCGCTATCGGTCAGCAGATCGATATAGACATCTTCCGAACGGAGCAAAAAGGTGTTGTAGCCAGCGGCTTTTAGCGCCGCCTCGCGCTCGGCCCGGCTAATGATCCGCAGCGGCTCGACCATCTTAATCTTCCACGGCTCAGCCCATGAGCGGCGACCATATTGCTGACCCATCGTGCGTGGATAATCTTCCAGCTCCATCACGCTGCCTCCTTGCTATGAAATCATGCAAAACGGGGCGACGGCACTGTCGCCCCGTAAGACCGTTACTCGCAAAGGCCAAAGGCCCATGATGCCAAAACGCCCCATTGCGCATCGCATCCGCTCGTATGAAGCCATCCTTTGCGCCTTTGCGTTTAACGCGACCCTCACACAATCCCGGTCGGCACCAGATGCCAGTAAGCCCGGTTGAGCAGCGCCTTCTCGTAGTGGTAGTAAGCGCTCGGCTTAGGCGGCTGCGGCGGATGGGTGTAGTCGAAGACGAGTTGGGTCGCTTGGCCGCGCCCGGTCTCAAGGAAGCACATCACCTGCCCGTGGTAGCGCTCATCGCTCGGCTTGCCCTTAATCTCGCCGGCAATGCGGTGCGCGATCACCTTCGCCTCAAAGTGAGCCGCTGCGCCGCTCTTGCTCACCGGCAGATCAGTCGCGTCACCCAAGCCGTAGATGTACGGGAACTGCTTGTGCTGGAGCGTTTCGCGGTCGGTGGGCAGCCAACCCTGCGCATCGCCGAGGCCCGAATCGGTGATGATCTTCGCGCCGCGGTGCGGCGGCACCAGTACCAATAGATCGTAGGGCAGGGTTGTGCCCTCCAATGATGAAACCGTCCGCTCAACCGGATCAATCGATTCGGTATTAAAGAAGAGTTCGTAGTTGATCCCGCGCTCTTCTAACATTGGCGTGACAAACTCGGCCACACTCTCAATGGTAAAGACCCGCCCGATCGGTGAGAGATACGTGATCTCAGTCTTCTCACGCAACCCGCGCTTGCGCAGCTCATCTTCCAGCATAAAGGTGAATTCCAGCGGAGCGGGCGGGCACTTGTAGGGAATATCGGCTACGCCGATCACGATCTTGCCGCCGGTAAACTCGCGCAAGGCGGCGTGCAGGCGCAGCGCACCCTCGGCGCTGTAGAAATGATGAGCGCCTTCGCGATAACCGGGCACCGCGTCCGGCTCAAGCCGGGCGCCGGTCGCAATCACGAGATAGTCGAACGGCAACTGCGCGCCATCAGCCATCTCGACGTAGCGTTCGTTCGGATCGATCTTCACCGCATCACCGATCAGCAAATCGACCGAGCGGCGCAGCAGCGAGCGCTCGTTCCGCTCCCAACGCTCCGGCGGCGCGCCGCCAAACGGCACGTATAGCCAACCGGGTTGATAGACATGCTTCCCAGTGCGATCAATGAGCGTAATTTGCGCCTGTTTGCGCGTCAATTGGCCGGCGAGCAGGTTAGCGACCAGCGTGCCGCCAACCCCGCCGCCTAATACCACAATTTGTTTGACAGTCATGGTCTTTACCTTCTGCGCATTGGGAAAACCCAACGCGAACCTTGCGCCGTTCCTGCGCCGGCGCACACACCACCAAACTCAAACGCAAAGACGCAAAGGGTAGCTTTGTCACGCTTAGCGTGGTTACGCATTATTTTTCTACCGATTGCGTTCCTTTGCGTCTTTGCGTTTACCTCTTCGCGGCTTGGCAACTCACCTTAGCGCGTCTTACGCACCACAAAACGGGTATAGCCCTGCTCAGGGAAGGCGCCGATAAACTCGTGACCAGCCTTCTGCACCCAGATCGGAATATCCTTGGCTGAACCGGGATCGCTCGACAACACGGCGACTACCGAGCCAACCGGCACACTCTTAATGCCGCGGATCAGTTCCATCATCGGGCCGGGACAATGGCTGCCGCGCGCGTCGATCTCTTTGTCAATCGTGATGTTTGGGGTTGTCATTGGTTCCTCCTCCGGTCAACGTTGACCGAAACGATTTCTTGTGACAACTATAGCATCTATGCTACAGTCAAAACAGAAAGAAGCGACAACATATTCTGTACAGGCGGCAACCATTGCGAGGGCGTTCATCCGGCGCAGCACAATTGTTGGGTGAAGATGAATAGCATTGTGAGGAAGGATGGCTAAGGGCGTCTAGCTTGGAGTGCGGCAGTATCGCTACCGCAATCCATCAGCGCAGCTCGACCGCCGCACTGGTATGATGAATGATGTGGCAATGCGTTGCCGCAGTTCATCGGCGGGTGCTAGCAAGGGCCGGCGCTTGCCCACAACGCTCCGGCGTGAAAACAATCCGCTGCGCTTGCGCACACGACCGCTATGCACGGCCTTCCTACGAGCGACAAACACATGCGTCTCATCCGCTTTATCGGGTACGGCATCGCCTTTACCCTAGCACCGGAAATTACGAATCTGATCATCATCAATCGCATGCCGGACGCTTTCGTCGGCGCGATGGGAATCTACTGTTTCCTGCTGGCCGGCGGATACATCATCCAGCACCAACTCGACCGGATCATCCGCGAGCCGGTCTGGTCAACGCTGATCGCAATGCTCCTTGCCGGCATGGTCGGCTTAGGGTTTGAATGGTTTGTGATCGGCAACGCGCCATGGCAAAACCCCGACGCCATCCAATGGGGTATGGCCGTCTACTGGATCGGCTTTTTCACGATCCCGCGCATCCTCACCGATCCGCAACCGGCAGTGCAACGCTTAGCCCGGACGATCAAGGTCGTTTACGTCATCTATACTGTGGTTCACTTTGTGATCGCCCTTACGCTGCCGAACGCAATCCTACCGTTTGTCATTCCGCTGTTGTGGGTGGTGGTATATACCGCGTTTGGCGGATTCTATTGGCGCTACCTCACCCTCTTGCGCGGCGCGGCTCGCGCCTCATAAGGAGCAATGGTTTACTAGTGAGTGCATACATAGCGCCCTCTGCACAATCATCCTAGAATGCGGAGTTAAACTGCCGCACTCCATAATCAGCCACCGCTCCTTCCTCTTCCGCGAACCACAACCACATAGCTTTAAAAGTGAGCGACCGGGCCGTTCAATACCCGTTCTCTTACTTGGGAAAAAGAGGCGGACACAATCAACCACCATCTCAGCGACATCACGATCTGCAGCAGCTTCATCAATGCTATAATACGAACATTAGTTCAATAAAGGAGGCTTTCGCATGGCACGCAACAAACACCCCGCTGATGGTGAACAGGATGGATTCTCGGCTGAAGAGCGGGCTGCGATGCGCGAACGAGCGCAAGAACTCAAAGCCGCTGCCCGCCGGAGCGGGCGCGCTAAACAGGAAGAGGAAGCCAACGCCGTGCTGGCTAAGATCGCCGAACTGCCGGAACCGGATCGCACGATGGCCACTCGCCTGCACGCCATCATCACCGCCAACGCCCCCACCCTCGCGCCACGGCTCTGGTATGGCATGCCGGCTTATGCCAAAGATGGCAAGGTGATTTGCTTCTTCCAAAGCGCACAGAAATTCAACACCCGCTATGCCACGCTCGGCTTCTCTGACGCCGCTATGCTCGACGATGGCGTCATGTGGCCGACAGCCTTTGCCCTCACCGAGCTTACCCCTGCCGCCGAAGCGCAGATAGCGGCGCTCGTGCGGCGAGCGGTGGGTGTTTTGGCGGAGTAGCGCTATACCTCACTGTTCATAAGGTATGGTCTGGTCACGACAGGGCATCGCACTCTGGATGCTGGCCACGCTAGATCTGTGGCTGCGCGCGTTTGTGGATGGCGCGTAACCACGCTCGGTTAGGCCACTTATCGCTCTTTGAGCCAGCTATAGACCTAGGAAAACCCTTATGCGCGGCCTCAGCCAGTACCAATTCTTCTTCCGCGCCTTCTTGTTCGTCGTGATCGTGATGGTGGCGTTTGGCGCCTATCGAACGATCACCAATCCAGCGCCAGACGGATCACCCGCGCAGACGATGCCAGCAACTGAAGCAGCGGTCGAGCGCGAAGCGCAACGTGAGGCGAGCGGCATAGAGGAATCATCGACGTCGGGCGGCTGGATGGCATTTGCGACTCTGTTTTGCCTTACAGTGCTAGCGATCGCAATGCTCTTGGTATTATGGCGATTGCGAACTGCTATGCGCGCCACTATGGTAGCCGCTGAAGGGATTGTGGTTGGCGCCGTGCAATACGATGATGGCGAGAGCAACCTATTCTACCCAATGGTCGAATTTCAAACCGCGGCGGGCGAAACGATCCGGTTTCGCGGCCACATCGGCACGGCGTTTGTGCCG
>JAUQOZ010000162.1 GCA_030550625.1 Chloroflexota bacterium
CGGCTCACAAATTCGGGCAAATAGGTCAAGAGCAGATTTTTATCGTACGGCGCCGCTGGCCCCGCATGCAGGTTGATCACGCGTACCCCGCGTCCCAGTGGGATGACGGTTGGCGTCTCGCGCTCTTGGCTGCGGGTGAAAATATCGACCAACATCCCGCGCTGACCCAGCTCACGGGCCAATTCGCGCACATAGACATTCATACCGCCGGCTTCTTTGCCTCCCAGCCGGGCCAGCGGGCTACTATGGACACTCAGCATCGCGATTCGCATGCGTTCCTCATGACGAACGAAAAGCGAGCGTGCCGGGAACTTCCCGCGCCGCCCGCCCCTCCGCGGCATAGCGGCAGGCCCACCGCCTGCCTTCCCTGAGTGTTGTATCACAAATTATCTGATTGCACAAGTTTTGCCGGTGAGATATTCAAGATAGGCGTCAAGCCGGCTCTCGTTCCATTGCCAACTGAAGAGATCACTGGTTCCCACCGCTTGCTGCCCGAACCGTGCCAATCTCTCGCAACCGGTGTCTGATGAATTACACCCACAACCGATACTTCAACAGGGCAAAGATAGCGTAAAACCCTTGAATCGGCTTCATCTTCTTGCCCTCTTCGTAGGTGCGGCCTAGATAACTCACTGGCACCTCATAGATCCGGTAGCCGCGGCGCAATACCTTGGCGGCAATTTCCGGCTCGATGCGAAAATCATTGCTCTCAAGCCGTAACTCACGCAAAATGTCGGTGCGCACCACTTTATAGCAGGTCTCCATGTCAGAGATCCAGCAGTTAAAGAGAAAATTCGTCAAAAAGGTGAGGAACTTGTTACCGATCGCATTCCAAAAATACATTCCGGTGTGGCGGCCAAGAAATCGGCTGCCAAAGACGACATCAACGCGCCGGTTCGCGATCGGTTTCACCAGCTCATAATAGTCTTGCGGATCATATTCCAGATCGGCATCTTGGATAATCGTGATCTCGCCGCGGGCATGGGCTAAGCCGCTGCGCACCGCCGCCCCTTTGCCACGGTTTTGCGGATGGCGAATGATGGTGAGGTGCGGTCGTGTACGCGCTAGTTCAGCGAGAATCGCCGGCGTTTCATCGGTAGAATGATCATCAACAATGATAATCTCTTTGTCGAGATCAACGGCTTCGACCTGAGCCAGAATGGTTGGCAGCGTTGCAGCTTCGTTGTAGCACGGGATGATGACAGAAATCAGCGGTCGGTTCATTGGATAGACATCGTTTAGGCTATTGGCATAGCGACACAATAACGTGCTATGCTGGCTAATCTCCAGCGGGTTTCGGTTGCGTCGCTACGCCGCGGCGCGTTATGGCTGCCGCTTCTATTGCCACAATCACCACTGCCGCCAACACGATCCCAGCTAGCGCGGCGATAGCGGCTTGCGTGAGGGCTTGCCGGCCAATCAATGGGGTTGGGTTGGTCACGGTGCCTAAATACCGTACCGATACTTGCGGTGCAGCATCGGCAATCCGCAACTCGTCAACCCGCCGTAACAAGACTTCAACCAGATTGAAGGCAATATCGCGGTTGCGGGTCAATTCACGTTGGCGGGCTGTCAATTGCTCGTAACGGGTCTGCGCCGCGGTGAGCCGTTCGACAAGCAGCCGGGTAGTGGCTGGGCTAAGTTCCTCTGGCGCCACTTCGCTTAATCGTTCCGCTTCATTGCGCACAGCGCGATATTCGGTTTCGAGGGCAGCAATTAACCGATCAAGCTCGGCCACCGTCACTGTCGTATTATTGGCCAACGAACTATCAATTTGGAGAATTGGACGATCACTGCCCTGATCGCTCAGATTGCGAATGCGGAGCAACAAGGCGGCAATTGCGTCAGCCGTGGCAGCGCCATCGCTCGTTTGGCTAGCTAACCGTTCGCGCAGTAGACGTGCGTCGCGCAGAATCTGTTCAAGCGTGTTGCTGCGGCGCAAATAATCGGCGAACCGGTTGGTGCCTGCTGTGCGGGTATTGTTAACCAGATCGGTCAACCGGCGCACCTCTTGCTCGGCGGTTGTTATCTCTCCCTGCGCAATAAACGCCTCTAACGCGGCTTGCGCCTCCTCATAGCGTTGCTGCGCTTCGGCCAGTTGTTGTTCAACTAAGACGAGAGATGCCGTATCGCGAGTGTATGTCTCAGCTACGAAGCGGGCATATGCTTGCGCCCACGCCGTTGCCAACCGCTCTGCTTCGGCGCTCGTCTCGGCGCGGGCTGTGATTCGCACTAGGTCGCCATCAGTATCGATCGCAATCCGGTTTGCCAACTCGCCGGGTTGGTATGTGATCGCTAGTGCCTGCGCCACCTTTGCTTCCAGCGTCGCATCGCGCGCCAGCCCTAACAACGCTTCGCGCTGGTTGACGGTCGTGGTAAACAGCATTGAGTCGCGGCTGGTAAAACGAGAATCCAGCGTCACTTGTGCGCTGGCCGGCACAATCAACAGCGAGGAGTTGGCCGTATAGGGTGGTGTCCGGATCACAGCCAACACTCCTACGATCACCGCTAACCCCGCCGCCACGCCGATGATGATCCACCAGCGCCGCAGCAGCGCCCGCAGGTACGGTTTCAGGTCAATCTCGTCTTCCATGGGCCTGTCCATCAGCTATCCCTGCTGTGCCTGCCCGATTGTAGCAGACAGGCGCTTTCTTCGTCAATTGAAATAGTAAAAGGATACTAACGCAATCAGTGCCGCCACATCAAAGATAGCCAAGAGAACCAGCAAGATGTAAGGCGTGTATGGACGCCACCATTCCGGCCAGAGGTGTTGCCATCCCAAGGCCGCCAACCAGATGGTGGGAACCATCGCCCAGTAGAGATAGCGGCCACGCGGGATGTAAGGCCTGCCTTCAGGCGGTAACGGATGCAGCCGGCCAAACAGGGCGAACCAAGCTACTACTACTGCCAGCAGGCAGAGCCAGAGCCATCGCTGTTGCCACAATGGCAGGGTCGCGAATGATGTCAATGTTCCACGAAACAGCCCGATGACAGCGGCCAGACTTAACCCGGCAAAGAGCCAATCACCCACCGGTGGCCAGACCGGAATATGTCCCCAAGCCAGCCGTACCCAAAAGTGGCTGTGCGCCACTTCTAACGTGCGCTGGTACCACGGCCATGCCCGTTCCCACTCATTCCATGACATCAACCACGGCGCCAGCGGTATCCGCAGATAGTCCCGCTCGATCGCCGCTAGCCATGGCCGTGTCTGCAAACCTTCGGCAGTTATGGTAAAACTGCTCACTGCCACGATGCCGGCGCCGGCGCTTGCCGCCAGCGCATACACCCACCAGCGAATTGGGCGCCGGTAGGCAACCCAGAGCAATGCCAACCCCAACGGTGCAACGATCGGCAACGCCGTGCGTTTGGTCAGAATAGCGACAGTTGCTCCCAAAAGCGCCAGCGCTAAGCCGGTTGGATGCCAGCCGTCACGGAGCAGGATCGCCATCCCCAAAAACGCCGCCGCTGCAGCGAAATTCATCAAGACATCGCTATTAAACGCGCTCATCAGATCGACAAACGCCGGTATCAACGCTGCCATGGCCGCCAGCACGAGCGCCATCTGCGGTTCATCGGGTATTATTGTCTGAGCTGTGCGCCAGATGGCCAATACCGTCAGTGTCATGAGCAAGGCGCTCACGATTCGACCGGCGTAGAGTTGTGTTTCAACCGGCAGATAGCGGAGCGGGCCGATGACGCTGGCCATCACGATGTAATAGAGCGGCGGATGGTGGCGTTGATCGGTGGGAAGGCCCGGCGGACGGGGGCTAAGTAGATCGGGAAGCACACCGGGCGGCCAGAACGCATGGCGATACATCGAATCGGCCACCTCACGGGCAATTGCTAGATTATCCGGCGCGCTGATCCCGCCGCGCACGATGTAGGCCGCATACAAAAAATGGCCCGGCTCGTCGTAGTGTTGCCACGGCGGCACCAGAAAGACATAGATGAGGGAATGCAGCAACACCAATGGCGCCAGCCAGCGAATGATCCGCCATTCAGCAGCAAACTGCATGAACAGTTGCAGCCGGTTGGAGGCGAATGCAGGAAATGCTGGCTTCATTGCCTCAGTACGCGCCATGACCCTGCCAGACAACAATCAGCGTTTTGGCTAGGATGCGCAGATCAAGCCAGAATGAATAATTCTGAATATAGTACAGATCGTCTTCGGTATGCAGATGCATGGGCTTATCGCTGCGCCCGTTCACCTGCCACCAGCCGGTCATGCCGGGAGGCACCCGGAAACGCTGCCACTGCCACGGCTCGTATTCAGCCGCGATATACGGCATCTCCGGGCGCGGCCCGACCAGACTCATCTCGCCGCGCAGTACATTAAACAATTGCGGTAATTCATCGAGCGAGGTGCGGCGCAACTTCCGGCCTACCCGCGTCACCCGCGGATCATCTTTCTGCTTGTGAATTAATTTGCCGGTCGTTTCATCACGCTTGGCGACCTCGTGCCAGCGCCGGTCGGCGTCGATGTACATACTGCGAAATTTGAACATCTGAAAGCGACGGCCATGTTCACCGATTCGCTCTTGCTTGAAGATCACCGGGCCGGGTGATTCGAGCTTGATCAAGAGCGCGATCAAGAGCATCAGCGGCGAGAGCAGCACAATCAGCGCCAGACTCACCGTGATATCAAACAGCCGTTTGACCACACGCTGCGCTGGGGTCAATGCCGACTCGCGCAACGAGACGAGCGGGATCCCGCCAACGCTATCGACGGGGGTGCGGGCGAACGCCAGATCGAGTGCGGTAGGGACAGTATGGAGCATTACCGGCTCGCCGAGCAGTTGCAACGACAATTCAACGACGCGGTCGTGCTGCGCTGGCGGCAATGCAAAAATGACCTCATCGATCTGGTACTGCCGCACCATTGCCAACAGGTCAGATAGATGACCGAGCCGCGGCACGGATACCGGCGCATCGCGTTCATCCGATGCATAACCAACGATTGCCACCCCCGTCCATGGGCGGCGACCAAACTCATCAGCCAGCCGGGCAGCCGCGTTCGCATCGCCGGCTACCAATACTCGCCTCCCGCCGCCGCGGGTCTGCCGCCAGCGCGTCAAGGTGCGGAAGCCCAGATGAATCGCGCTCAACGCAACCATATTGATCGCGACGAAGCGGAGGAAACTTTCGCGGTCAATAATGTTGCCATTGATCAAATAGAGTAGCCCGGCAAAGGACGTTGCCGCTAGCAATATGGCAAGGAATAGGCGGGTAAATGCTTCGAGCAATGTGCGGGTGAAGATAGCCCGTTGCGGGGCAAGAATAATGAAGACCAACGTCCATATTACAGCCACGCCGGCATAGAGCGGCCACTGGCGCATGGTGGTCTTACTATCAGCCCCAACAACGAGTGCGAGGCAGAGCAGCGTCGCGATCAGATCCCAAGCAAGCACGCTACCGATCAATCGCGCGCGCAGGCGTTCCAGCATGCCGGCTCCTTACGTGAAGGCGCTTGCCGGCGTCGTGGCCGCACCTTCACACCATCCCAACCGGTGTAACACCCTACCGCGGGGTATGCCGGGGGATAGTATAGCACGGAGCAGGGGAATGAGGCAAGTGGCAGGTGGTTATGCCGATGTGCGCCTATACTCGATGTGACTTGTTTTGACTGACTGCTTTCTAACGCATACTGTTATATGAAAATCACCTGATTATTCACAGATGATATGTTTGTTGCTGAAAATCAAGGTGATCGGACTATCTTGCTTTCGTGATATTGAGTGAGGACGTCCACTTTTTGGCTTGTTGCATTGGTGTTGATCAGAGGTGGGAATTGTTGGCTTGACACTGCGATGACGCAAGCGCTGACTTATATTGGCGCTTGCGGAGGCTTTGTCCGTCGCTAATGCTGGTAGTCTCGCCTCAAAATGCCTACGTCAGTGCAGAACGGAAATCGTCTGCTGCGTCTGCTTGACCAAGGTAAT
>JAUQOZ010000119.1 GCA_030550625.1 Chloroflexota bacterium
GCGCCCCTCTCCCGCGCCAGTGGGAGAGGGGCTGGGGGTGAGGGCCATCAGCCCTCTGCGCTAATCAACATCAATGCCATAAACACGAAAAGCCTATGAACCAACCATTGATCTCGCTCTCGTCCGTTACCAAAGCCTATGCCACCGCTGCCGGCGATTACCTCGCCCTGCGCGGGATCGATCTGCGCATCGAGCCGGGCGAGTTTGTGGCGATTGTTGGCAAATCGGGCAGCGGCAAATCAACTTTGCTCAACGTCATCACCGGCATTGACCGGGCCAGCAGCGGCGAGGTGCTGGTGGCCGGGGCCGATCTGATGCGCATGCCCGCCGCGCAGATGGCCGCGTGGCGTGGGCGCACGGTCGGGATCGTCTTCCAGTTTTTTCAGCTCTTGCCGACCCTCACCGCCGTGGAAAATGTCATGTTGCCGATGGATTTCGCCAATCTCGGTACACCGCGCCAACGGCGTGAGCGGGCATTGGCCTTGCTCGATCGGGTGGGGTTGGCCGACCAAGCCGAGAAGTTGCCGCTGGCGTTGTCAGGCGGGCAGCAGCAGCGGGTAGCGATTGCGCGCGCGTTGGCCAACAACCCGCCGTTGTTGGTGGCTGATGAGCCAACCGGCAATCTCGATTCGCAAACCGCCGAGGCGGTCTTTGAGCTGTTTGTCGAACTGGCCGGTCTTGGCAAGACGATCGTGATGGTGACGCACGATAGCGAGTTGGCCCGGCGGGCCGGGCGGATGGTGTTGGTGGCTGATGGGCACATTGTTGGCTGAAAGGCGAGACGGTTATGCGCAGGCTGCTTATTCCTCTGATTGCCGTCATCTTGATTGCTGGCGGCGCGTATGCAATCTTTGGCCCCAATGGGCCGGGGGCGCAATCGGCCCCGCCCCCAATCCCGACCGGTGAAGCCACCGTACCGCCGGTCAGCGTCGAAGGCCGGGTCGTGCCGCTGCAAGAGGCATGGTTGCGTTTCGAGCGCAGCGGGATCGTCAGCGCGATCTTGGTTGCCGAAGGCGAGCAGGTGACAGCCGGGCAGGCCTTAGCCCAGCTCGATGATCGGGCGCAACGGTTGGCGGTGCAGCAAGCCGAAGCCAATCTTGCCCGCGCGCAGGCGCGTTATGCCCAACTGTTGGCCGGCGCGGCGCCGGAAGCACGGGCTGCCGCCGAAGCCGCCGTCCAAGTGGCCGTTGCCCAAGCGACGCAGGTAGCGTTGGCGGTGGCTGCCCCCGACGAGCAGGCGGCGCTGGCCCAATTGGCTGAAGCCAAGGCCGCTCGCGCCGAGCTGCTGGCCGGCGCTGACCCAGAAGTGGTCGTGCAGGCGCAGGCGGCTCGCGACCAAGCGGCGGCCAACCTTGCCGCCCAACGCAGCGCGCTGGCCGCGGCGAAGGTCAATGCCCAGTTGGCGCTCGAACAGGCGGCCAACGTCTTGCGCGATCGCCAAGCTGACTACAGCCGCATTTATTGGGAAAACGAAGACCTGAAACAGCGTCGCGGCGATGATGATCTGCCGCAAGCCCGCATTGACCTCGAAGCGGCGGCGTTGCGCGCGGTGCAAAATGCTGAGGTAGCATTAGCGCAGGCGCGAGTGGCTGCCGAACAGGCGGCCCAAGCCGAGATTGAAGGGATTGCCGCTGCCGAGGCCCGGCTGCGCGAAGCCGAAGCTCGCCTTGCTGCGTTGCTGGCCCCGCCTGCCGCTGATAAACTGGCCGCAATCGACGCCCGCATTGCCGCCGCCGAAGCAACGCTCGCCCGGCTGCGCGGCGATCCGCGCCAAGCGCAGTTGGCGGTGGCTGATGCCCAAGTGGCGCTGGCCCAAGCGCAGGCGGCGCAGGTCAATGCTGCGCCGCGCGAACACGATCTGGCGCTGGCCCAAGCCGACGTCGCCGCCGCCGAAGCGGCGCTGGCCCAAGCCCGCCTCGAACTCGACAAACTGACCTTGCGCGCACCGTTTGCCGGCACCGTGGCCCGGATCGAACTGCGCCTCGGTGAACTCGCTGCTCCCACTGCCCCGGCGCTGCTGCTCGGCGATCTCAGCGCATGGCGCATCGAAACCACCGACCTCACCGAAATCGATGCCGCCCGCATCGCTCCCGGCGCTGCGGTCACGGTGACGTTCGATGCCTTGCCCGGCGTGGCCTTGCCGGGCCGCGTGATCGCCATCGAACCCTACGGCGCCGACCGCTTGGGTGAGGTGGTGTATACCGCTACAATTGAATTGGCCCAGACCGACCCGCGCCTGCGCTGGCACATGACCGCGGTGATCACCTTCAATGGATCATGATTGTTCAGCCGCACGGCCCGTAGAGCCGCACGGCCGTGCGGCTCTACTGCCGGCCGTGCGGCTCCACCACACAGGGATCAACGCCATGCCCCCACGTGACGAAACCGAACAACGTCGCCAACAAATCATCGATGGCGCCCTCGATGCCTTTGCCCGTCTTGGCTTCGATCGCGCCACCAATCGCGATATTGCCCGCGCCGCCGGCATCGCCTCGCCCGGTCTGATTTACCACTACTTCAAAGACAAGACCGACCTGCTCTATCAGGTGATCCGCGAACGGATGCCGCTCGTCCCGATCGTTGATGCAGTTGAACAGTTGGGTGATGAGCCGCCGGAGGTGGTGTTGCCGCGGTTGGGCGAGCGCTTGGCGCAGGCGCTCGCCCAGCCCGTAACGGTAGCGATCGGCAAGATTGTGATAGGGGAAGTGTTGCGCCATCCGCAATTGGCGCGGGTGATCAATGAAATCGGGCCGGGACGCGCCATCAATGCGCTGGCCGCCTATCTGGCCCGCCAAATGGAATTGGGTCGTTTGCGCCGCACCGATCCGCAGATCGCCGCTCGCCTCTTAATCGGCCCGATGATGGCCTATTTCTTCTCGCGCGAGGTGCTTAATCAACCCGAAGCGCGCGCGATCGACGCGCGCGCAATGGCGGCTGAAGCAGTCGCTCACTTCTTGCGCAGCATGGCGCCCAATAGCCAGTAGAGACGGACGGCTGTCCGTCTCCCTAACCCCATAACGCCCCGACATGTGTAGAGACGGACGACCGTCCGTCTCCCTAACCCCATAACGCCCCGACATGTGTAGAGACGGACGGCCGTCCGTCTCCCTAACCCCATAACGCCCCGACATGTGTAGAGACGGACGGCTGTCCCTCTCCCCATTAAAACCCCTCTGCGTCCTCTGCGCCCTTCGCGCCTTTGCGTTTAACCCCTCTGCGCCCTCTGCGCCCTTCGCGCCTTTGCGTTTGAACCCTTTGAGTCCTCTGCGTCTTTGACGCCTTTGCAAGAGCCGCTATAATCTCCCTGCTCAATACGACCCGCCCGGCACAAACTCATTGGTATAGGCCTTCTGCACCTCTACCGGCCCGGCCAGTAAGCCCGCCTCGCGCATAAACTGCTCGGTGCGCTGCCACAGTTGGCCATCGGTGTAGCCCAACCCGTACTGCGCCGTCAGTTCGTTCTGCCAGAAGGGCAGGCTTTCCTCTAGCACTTTCCGCTGCAATTCGAGGTCACCGAGCTGCGCTTCAGGGATAAACTGCAAACTCAGATCAAACGCCTCAGCCGGATTGGCCAGCGTATCGGCCAGCCCGCGCAAGCTGGCCCGCACAAACTTCCGCACCAGCTCCGGCTCTTGCGCGATCAGCGCCTCGCTGACGGCAATGCCGTTGGCCGCGAGATTAAAGACATCGGCGGCCAGCAACACATTCACCTCAACCCCTTGCTCGCGCAACTGCACCGGCTCGTTCATTGCGTAGCCGGTCGCTACCGGCACCTTGTCCTCCATCACTGCCGCCGCCTGCGTAAACCCAATCTCTTGCACCGTCACATCGGCCTCGGTCATCCCCCCGGCATAAAGCGCCGCCAACAGCGCGTAGAAGCTCTCGCCGAAGCGACCGGGAATGCCGATCGTCTGCCCGCGCAGGTCGTTGACGCTCGCCAGCGGCACATTCGCCTTAGCAAAAAACGCGATCGGGAAGCGCTGGTAGAGCGTCATCACCGTCTTGACTGGCACCCCTTGCTGGCGGGCCAGCAGCACCGACGTCCCGCTAGTGGTGGCGAAGGCCACGCCGCTGGCCGGCCACGTCGCCGCTCGTTGCAGCACGTCATTCTCGAAGTTGTAGTCGAAAGTGACCTCAATCCCTTCCGCGGCGTAATAGCCCTTCGCCGCCGCAACATAATAAGGCGCGAACTGAATGTTCGGAATATACGACATCGCCAGCGTCACCTTGCGCAATTCCGGTTGCGGATTGGCCGCCGGCGCGCTCGCCGGAGCTGCCGTTGGCGTCGGAGCCGGCGCGCTGCACGCCGAGATCATGAAGGTGATCAGGGTAAGGAATAGCATGAAACGCAGTTTCATTATCGTTCCCTCGTTAGAATAGTCGTCATCTGCCTGTACGCCCGATATGCAAGAGTGCTTCAACCGTACGAAAATTGGGTTTACGCTTCCCACCGCACCAGCAGCCGTTCGAGCAGGCCGGCCAGCACGTACAGGGCCAGCGTGATCAGGGCCAGCGTCGCCAGCGCGACAAAGATCAACGGCGTGTCAAACAAGCCGCGCGCAATATTGATCAACGCCCCCAGCCCGGTGCGCCCAGCAACAAATTCGCCCACCACTGCGCCGGTCGTAGCTAGCGCCAACCCCGTGCGCACGCCGCCAAACAGCACCGGCAACGCCAGCGGCGCTTCGACATAGCGCAGCAGTTGCCAGCGGTTCGCCCCGCTGATGTACGCCATCTCGATCAGCTCGCGTGGAATGCTGCGGATGGCCACGATCGTGCTGATTAGGATCGGCAAAAAGGTGATCAGCGCGGCAACCAGCACCTTCGAGGTCAACCCAGCCCCAAACCAGAGAATGATCAGCGGCGCGACCGCTACTACCGGAATGGCTTGGCTAGCCGCCAATACCGGCGCCAGCGCCTGTTCGAGCCAGCGGATATGAGCGAGGGTATAGCCAAGAATCAGCGCGACCAGCAACGCCAGCGCGAAACCGCCCAGTGCCGCGCTGAGCGTCGCCGCCGTATGTTGCCAGAGCAACCCGCTGCTCAGCGCCTGCCCAAACCGGCTAGCGACCAGCGCTGGCGAGGGCAGAATGAAGGCCGGGTAGCCGCTGACGTTCACCACCATCTGCCAGAGTGCAAGCAATGCCATCAGTGTTACCGGCAAACCGAGCGCCGGCCATTCAAAACGCCGCCACGGCTTCGCTCGCGGCGCGGTCGTAGGCATTGATAACGTTTGCTGCATCGTCACTATCTCCTTTCTGGCGGGGAATCAAAAACCCCCGCCGAGCCAACGCTCTTCGGGGGACAGATACGGGAACAGAGCGGGTGATGAGCCCGCCTGCAATGGCAACGAAACGAAGGCGCGCACTTCGCGCGTCGCCCACCATTGCCCATATCTGGATCTTCTTTACATCCGGACTGTAACCGTCGGCCCCGGAGTTGCACCGGATCCTGCGTGCCTCTCAACACGCTCGTGGGCTATACCACCGATCGGGAATTTCACCCTGCCCCGAAGATCGTTTGTCATTGGTGATAATAGCATCAATCGCGCGCTAGTGTCAAGGTAAGAAATCTGAACCCCAGCCAGTGTCATACCGCGTAGCGCCAGACGGCTGTCCGGCTCCGCAGAGGACGCAAAGGTTGTAACGCAAAGACGCCGTAGATCCAGACGGCTGTCCTCCGCAAAGGGCGCAGAGGATTGCAAACGCAAAGACGCAGAGAACGCAAAGGACGCAAAGAAATTTGGGGATGGTGCTCATACCCCACGCTCTCCGCATCCTCTGCGGTCATTTTTTGTGCCTCTTGTGTCGTTTTGTGGCTATCTCCCTCCCCCAGCGGGGGAGGGGCGAGGGGTGGGGGCACCCCTCC
>JAUQOZ010000268.1 GCA_030550625.1 Chloroflexota bacterium
CTTGTACGCGGGCGGTCAGTTCACCAACGCCGCCAGCACTCCTGAAGCCGATTTCGTGGCGCAATGGGACGGCAGCAGTTGGTATGCCCTCGGCGGCAGCGGCAACGGCGTGCTGAACAACCAAGTCCACGCCCTCGCAGTGAGCGGCCATGATCTCTACGTAGGCGGCGAATTCAACAACGTCGCCGGCATAACGAAAGCTCGATACGTAGCGCGTTGGGACGGCAGCAATTGGAACGCGCTGGAAAGCAGCGGCAACGGCGCGCTGAACAGCGGGGTCTCTGCCCTCGCGGTGAGCGGCAATGATGTGTACATGAGCGGGCTCTTCACCAACGCCGCTGGCATTCCGGAGGCCGATTACGTAGCCGCTTACGCTGCGCCGCCATCGGTAGATGCGATCACGCGCATCAACCCGAACCCCACCAGCGCCGCCAGCGTGCAGTTCCAAGTCAGCTTCGACGAGCCAGTCGTGGGAGTAACGGCGGATGACTTCGCGCTCACTGCCACCGGCACTCTGAGCGGCGCGAGCGTTACGAACGTTAGCGGCAGTGGCGCGACGTACATGGTCACTGTCGCTATTAGCGCTGGCGCCGGCACGCTGCGTCTCGATATACCGGCTAGCGCTACGATATCTGACCTAGCCGGGTTGAGCGTCAATAACCTACCCTTCACGACAGGAGAGAGCTATACCATCTCTATCCCGACGCCCACCCCGACGGTGACCGCTTCGCCCACCCCGGAACCGACCGCGACGGCCACCGCCACCCCGGAACCGACCGCTTCGCCCACTCCGACCGCTTCGCCCACTCCGACGGCGACCGCCTCGCCCACCCCGACGGTGACTACCGGCAATCCCTTCAGGGTTCACGTGCCGCTGGTGCAGCGGTAAGCACCGGTTGGAACGACAAATGCACGGGCCGGGAGCCGCTTGCTCCCGGCCCGGTTGCTTGCCATCCCGCGCCTGCAGGCGTGCGGTGGTGAACGTCACGGTCGTGAAACCGCTGGACATTGCGGCCCGATAGGCCATTGCGGCGCAATGTCCCTACGAGGTCGTCTTTGGCGCTAGCAACATGTGTAACGCCGAATGGTCAAGGTCGCCGTACCCGCCGGCAACCAACGTCTCGTAGCGGGTGATGGTATCGCGCAGGTGGGGCAGCTCGATCCCCGCCGCCGCTGCCATCGCCGCCGCCATGCGCAGATCCTTGAGCTGCGTCGTCACTTTGCCGCCGGGGATGTAGCGCCGGGCCGCCATGCGCGCGCCGTGGATCTGCAACACCTTCGAGTCGGCAAAGCCGCCGGCCAGCGCGGCGCGGAGCAGCGCCGGATCGAGGCCATACGCCTCGGCTAGCACCGTCGCTTCGGCGACCGCTTGGATCGTCAGCCCAACGATCAACTGGTTAATCACTTTGGCCGTATGGCCGGCCCCAGCCGGGCCAACGTGAGTCGGGCGGCCTAACGCGCTCAAGATCGGCCATGCCCGCGCCACGTCCGCCTCCGCGCCACCTACCATAATCGCCAGCGTGCCCGCTGCCGCCCCTTCCGGGCCGCCCGACACCGGCGCATCCACCCAGCCAATCCCGCGCGCCGCCAACGCCGCCGCATGCGCTTGCGAACGGAGTGGATCGGAGCTGCCCATATCAATCACTAACTGGCCGGTCTGCAACAGCGGATCGAGCCGGCCTAACAGCTCATCAACCGCCGCCGAATCGCTCAGCATGAGGATGAGCGTCTCGGCTTGCGCGGCCTCGGCCAGCGTCGCCGCCAGCGGAATCCCGGCGGTGAGTGCGGGATCGAGCGGCGAGCGATTCCAGCCGATCACCGGCCAACCGGCGGCCAGCAAGGTGCGGGCCATGGGCCGGCCCATCAGTCCAAGACCAAGCAACGCCACCGTCATTGGGCCACCCCCGGCGCCATCGTGCGCTCCATTAACCGGCGCAAGCGCACGGTTGGATGGTTCGTTTCGTAAGCGACATCATCCCAGCGCACCACGGCCCCAGCCGGAATCGGGCGCAAGGTGCGGATGCCGTGAGCGAGACCGATCGGCAACGCGCCGGCAGCCACCGAATCAGCCGCCGGCATCAGCTTGCCGTACACGGTGTAGCCCCCCTCGCCATCGAGCGCCTCACCCTCGGCGAGATCGCGCTTGGCCACCGCCACCACATCACCCAGAAACGCCTGCGGGCAACCGGTCGCCTCGTGGCGCAAGCCCACTCGCAACACCGAGATTGGCAACTCAAGGCCGATCAAGTGGTAGGGGCGGTAGAGCGCACTGTAGACGCCGCTTGCGTCGGTGACGAGACCATATTCGGCAAAACAACGCCGCACGTAGTCGTCGGGCGCGGCAAAGACCACATAGACGCCCCAGCGCAGATCGCGGAAGACCGGGCGGCCATCGCGTTCGAGCGACGAGACCACCTCGACGGTGCCGGCGTGGGTGAGTTGGCCGCCAGCCTCACGCGGGCGCAAGACGTGGGGTAAATCATCGACCCCGCACGGCGGGAAGGCAAGGCCATGCGGCTGCGGGCGCAGATGGCAGGCATTCGCCACCGCCGCCATCTCGATCGCCGACTTGGTGCCGTCGAGGAAAGAATTGAACATCTGCGGGTTCATCCCGCCGGCAGCCGCCTGCTCGGCGCTCAAGCCGTAATACTGCCAGACCGTCTCTGGCGTGCTGTGGTGGTAATGGGGTAGATAGCGGGTGCCTTTACCGGCGCAAACCACCTCGAAGCCACAAGCCCGCGCCCACTCCACCTGTTCGGCGATCAGGGCCGGCTGATCGCCATAAGCCAGCGAATAGACCACCCCGGCCTCGGCGGCACGGCGAGCGAGCAACGGGCCAACCAGTGCATCGGCTTCGACATTCACCATCACGATATGGCGGCGGTGCTCGATCGCAAGCAAACAATGCGCCGCTCCCGCTGCCGGCGCGCCGGTCGCCTCGACAATCACATCGAGGCCATCGGCGGCGATCAAGGCCGCTGCGTCATCACCCACGTATGTTGCGCCAGTCTTCAGCGCATCGGCCAACGACGCGGCTGCGTACTGTTCGGCGGGCCAGCCAGCCCGCGCCAACGCCGCCCGCGCCCGATCGGGCGCCAGATCAGCCACCCCCAGCACGTGCAACCCAGCCACCCGGCGGGCCTGCGCCAAAAACATCGTGCCAAACTTCCCGGCCCCGATCAAGCCCACCCGCAACGGGCGACCCTCGGCCACCCGGCGGGCCAGCAGCGCGAGCAGATCATTCATATCGCTTCTCCTCATTATTCATGACAGCACCGCAGGAAAAAGAGACCGGTGGAAATGAACCATCTCCCCCACATCCCTACTCCCCATTCCCCGCTCCCCAAAAACTCATCGGCGTGTCATATTGTACCCGATCAGATTGTGGTACACTGCCAGTATGCAACACCAACTCGCCCAACACCTCCGCCGGCTCAGCACCCAACGCTGGCGCCAGCACGCGATCGAAACGCTGGTGCGCGCCGTCAGCGCCGGCTTCATCATCGCCTGCATTGGCGCCATCTTGCCCGTGGTGGGCCTTTCGTCACTGCCGCCGGCGCTCCTCGGCTGGATCATTGCCGGCAGCGCCGTGATTGGCGGTATGCAGGCGCTGCTTTTCCGCCTAACGCCCCACATCGCGGCCCGGCGGCTCGATCGCCGGTTTCGGTTGCAGGAGCAATTGAGTACCGCGCTGGAATTGAACGGCGCGCCAAGCGGGGTCGCGGCCCAACTCGCGCAGCAAGCCCAAGAGAGTGCCAAACGCATTCAATATTATGTCAACCAAACCCGGCGACCGCTCTGGCCGGAAGCGTTGATGTTAAGCGCGCTCCTGCTAATCTTGGCCGGATTGCAGACGCTGGTGGAGCGACCAATCCCGCCAGTCGGCAGCGCCGAGCCGTTGCCGGCCTTAAACCGGCCCGATCCAGTGGCTGAAGCGCCCTCGCCAGAGCCGCCACCACCCGCCGGGGAGCCAATTGCTGCCAGCGGGACTGATCCGGGAGTGTTGTCGGCGCTGGCCGATGCCTTGCGCGATCAGAGCATCACCCGCCCGGCGGCTGAGGCGTTGGATCGGGGTGACATTGCCGGCGCGGCTGATGCGTTGCGCGAACTGGCCGATCAGATGGGCGAGATTTCGCCGGCAGCGCGCGAAGCCATCGCCAAAGCGTTGCGCGAAGCGGCGCGTGAGATTGCGCAAGCGCGGCCCGATCTGGCCGATCAGATGCGAGCTACGGCTGACGCACTGCAATTCGGCGATGCGCTGGCCGGCGCCGCCGGAGTTGAGGCGCTGGCCGATGCGCTTGAGCGCCAACCAGCCGCGCCGGTGGCTGATGGCGGCGGCGGCGGGGCTGGCAATGCTCCCGGCAGCCAGCGCCGTGAGCAAACGTTTAGCCCGCTGGGTACCGATGGCCGGCCATTCGAGCTCGAAAGCAGCGGCACCGGCCAAGTGCCGGCTGAGGGTCCAAACACTGGTCAACCCGGCAACAATCAACCGGGCGGATTATCGATCCGGACGAGCGGCGGCGGCGCCGGCGCTGGCGGCCCTGTGCAAGCCGCCGACGATCCGCTGCGCATTCCCACGGATGTACGTGATGTGGTTCGCAACTATTTTTCGCCGTAAACCGGTCACAACCGAACCGCCCCTGTTTGACGAAGCCTTCTTGCGCCGGCTCGAACGGCTAAGTCTGCAAGCGCAGCGCACGCTACGCGGTACGCCGATCGTAGGCCAACACCCCAGCCGCCAGCAGATGCCGGCCACCATTTTCAACGACCATCGTCCCTACGTACATGGCGACGACCCGCGTTATCTCGATTGGCATGCCTACGCTCGCCAAGAACACCTACTGGTGCGGCTAGGCGAGATCGAGCAAGAAGTAGCGGTGAGCGTGCTGGTTGACACGTCGCGCAGCATGGTGACGGGCGAACCGGCCCGGCTGCGGTTGGCGATCCAACTAGCCGGCGCGATCGGGTATCTGGCGCTGGCGCACGGCGATCAAGTCACGGTGGTAGGCAGCGCGCCAGCGACGCCAGTCTTTGGGCCGGCGCGGGGCAAGGCGCTCGCTGTCGGTTTGTTTCGCAGCCTACGCGCGCTAGCGCCGGGCCACCAGACCGATCTGGCGCAGGCGGCGCAGCACGTCGCACAACGGCGGCCACAGGGCGGATTGGCGGTGGTGATTTCCGATCTCTTAACCCCGCTGCCGATCGAGACCATTGCTCAGTATTTACCGGCTCCGCGCTGGCAAGTCATGGCGCTGCACCTCCTCAGCCCAGCCGAAGTTGCGCCCAACCTGCACGGCCCGCTCGAGCTGGTCGATAGCGAGACCGGTGAACGGCTGGCGCTCGATCTTGACGACGAGACGCTGGCGTCGTACCGGGCAGCGGCACAAGCATGGCGAACCGCGCTGGCCCAGCGTTGCACAGCCAGCGGGGTCGCCTACGCGCCGGTGATGGTGGATTGGCCGCTCGAACGGCAAATCATCCCGTTCTTGCGGATGCGCCGGTTTTTGGGGTAGAGAGGCGCTGGCCCCGCCCAGCGGGGAAACAAGCCCCCACCCCAGCCCTCCCCCTCCGGGGGAGGGAGGGGTACCCTTCAGCGGGGAGCGGGTGCGTTCCCGTGCTCGCGGGAGATTGCTTCGCCGCCGTCCGGCGGCTCGCAATGACAAACGGAAAGCGGCGGCTCGCAATGACAACGGGGGAACGGGGGCGCCCCATCTGTCATTGCGAGGGAGCGGCAGCCCCAGCGCAGCGCGGGGCCGCCCGACCGAAGCAATCTCCTGCTGAGGCGAGATATAGCCGCTGCGTGGGTAGTTCCCGTGCTCGCAGGAGATTGC
>JAUQOZ010000155.1 GCA_030550625.1 Chloroflexota bacterium
TTCGGGGTTATATTGTAAATACTATCTCATAGGGTTAAAGAAGTTCACATGAGTAACTAAAGATATTAATGTCTCTGGTATTACAAACTCTACGGTTGTTGTTGGCAGCACAGTACTGAGTCATGCGGCTGCTCCGATTACAGTGGTAGTGTACATCCATAATACGAGTTGGGCTGACTCACCTCAAATACTTACCCAAAAGTCCCCCATCCCCCGCTCCCGCGCCAGTGGGAGCGGGGTTTGAGGTGAGGGAACCCCCTCCTCCGCTGGGGGTGGGGCAAAAACGTTGCGCCCTCACCCCCGGCCCTGAAGGGCCGGGCTATGGTTACAAAGCCCGCTGCGCGGGCTGATGACTCACCCCCCGACCTCCTCTCCCACCTAACGGCAGAAGAGGGGCTGGGGGTGGGGGAACCCAACAACCCTCCGCGTTTTTGCATTCCATCCTCTGCGTCTTTGCTCGCTTTGCGTCTGCGCCGAGACAGCAACGGCGCGCCGAGCGCGCTTTCGCTGGCGGGCCAGCGGCCCGCGCACCACGGGGTAGCGCCCGGCGTTACTTCCCCTGCCGCTTCTGATCAATCCGCTGCTCGGCGGCTAGCCGTTCGAGGTCGTAATCGTGCTGGTCAACAAACCGCATACCAGCGGCGAGGGTGGGATGCACTGCGCTGATCGCCTGAAACATCATTTGGGCAATCTGGCGGTAAGCAGGGTGGCCTTGGCGCGCGCTGCGCAGTTCGATCAGGTGGTAGGCTTCGCGCAGATTGAGTTTCACCCGCCAGCGCACGCGGAAGGCGAAGGGCACTGCGTACTGCGCTTCATTGGGAAAGTCGCGTTGCAGATCGCTCACCAATTCGGCGGCCTGCTCAAGCGCAGCGCGGTATTGCGGCGCGACGCCGATCAGTTCAAGTTCAGGCGGGGTGACGTAGCCGTGCGTGACGGTGAAGCGCTGCCGTTCTTGGGTCAGCACGCGGTGGCGCTGGAGATCGCGGTAGGCGCCGATGTCGGCCAAGATATCGAAGGTGTAATACGGCTCCTCGAAGGCGCGACCGGGCCGGTGGAAGCGGCTGGCCCGCTCGCCGACGGCTGCGGCGATAATGGCCTGCCGTTCCTGCGCCGGCATTGCTCTGGCATAGGCGAGAATCGCATCCAGCGGCAGATCGAGATGCGGGTAGAGGATGGCGGCGACCGTCTTTTCTTCCGCTTGCGGATCGTAATCAACCAGACGCACTGCCACCTCAGTGCTATCTCCCGGTACGATGTCGAGCTGCGCAGCCAGTTTCGCCGCCTGTTCGCGGGTAGCTGCCAAATATGCGGCATACGCCTTGCCGCGTTCGCTGCGCGCTCGTTTGACAAACGCCGGAATGACATAATCCAACTCGGTTTGAATCGCCTCGCTTAGAGCGCGCGCTTCGGCGAAGGGGGCCGCGGCGAGCTTGATAATCAGATACTCAAAGGCGCGGCCATTGCCAAACAACCCGACGTTGGTTTGGGTTGCCATCGGCAACAACCCGCGCAACAGATCGAGCGCCTTGGCCTGAATCGCATTGCGGTAGGCACGCGGGGTAGTGGCTTCATCGCGGGGGAATTGCGCTTGCAGCCACGCCTGCACTGGGCCGAGCAACGCGCTATACGTGGCGAAGAGGTTATCCATCGTCGCCGTGTAGCGTTCCGCAAACGGCGATGCCATCAGCGCCGGTTCACGCAGGTAGAGGTAGCCATCAGGCCCCGGCAGATCAAACCGGACATAGCGGGTCGATTTTTCCAGCGGCGACAAGCCCAACCGGCTGTCTTCAAGCAGCTTGGCGGCGATGTTGCTCACACCTTCGCAAGCCAAATGCGCACCACCTAACTCGGCCACCGAATCATCGCCATACCCGATCAGCACCCGCTCGTAGAAGGCTTCAGCTTGGCGCGCGGCGACCAATTGCGCCGCCGGACTATCGCCCACTGCCGACACAATCGCAGCGAACCCTGACTCTGGTTCAGTGATGAACTCGTCGAGCAACAGGCGGCGCAAGCTCTTGGTACTGCGGCTATACCGCGCAAACAGCGCCCCCTTCACCACTTCCGGCAGATTGCGCAAACAGAAGACTGGCCGGTCAACATTAGTGACAAACGGCTGGAGCAGGGCAATCTCTTGCGGTGTGAAGTGTTCAGTTGTGTGGGTGAACATCTTGTTCATCTCTATCGTTGTGGGCAAACGAACAGCTCATTCTACACCATCCCTCCATTGCTGTAAACGGAGGTGGTGGTCAAATTCTCTACATTAATCGAGAAGGGGATGCATTGTTGCCAGTAAACAGCATGCCCGCTTAGCGCAGCGGTAAGCGCAAGGCACCGCAACGCGCGCTGTCTTATCTTTAGGCGTTGTTCACTGGCAAAGACAGAGACAACAGCGGGTTTACTAGTGCGAATACAGATCGTTATTCACGGCGCGCTCGAGCGGCAGCAAAGCATCCTCTGGCGATAGGTTGAAGGCAAAAGGCAGGTAATGTGCGATCGCTAGCGCAAACTCGTGAAGGGGGAAGAGGGCGGCAATCGCCTTCAGTTCGGTGAACGGCATTTCAACTAGACTGAAGAAGTGTAATGCCTCAAAAGCGGTACACGGTCGCACAAGTTCGGGATGGCGCAGAATAGCGATCATCGACCGCAGCAATGACCAATCACGTGGAAAATGTCGCCCTACTCGTCCCCAATTGGTAAAGTCATCATCACTGACGCTATAGCCAAGATCCGCTAGGAGATGGAGAAATTCGTTTCGGCGTAAGCCAGCCTGTTGAATAAGCTTGGTGAGAAAGAGATACGCTTCTTTATTGGTAGAGCGATGCATATCTAATCTCTGTTGAAAAGTGCTGTCAAATCTGACGGGCAATGCTGAAGCACTCACACTATACTACGGCTTGTACAAATTTTGATGAATTTGTAACCGGCATCGCATAACACTCCTGTCAGATTGCAACGAAGCGGGAGGTCTGCGTATGAGCAGAGTCTGGCGCTGGATCCATCTTTTTGTGGCGTGCGTCCTGCTGGCGGGGTTGTTGCCGGTGCGAACGTTGCCAGCAGTCATCGCCAGTGAAGCGGTTGTTGCCACCTCTGCTCGACCTGCGTCTCCTCCTGCGCCGCCAGCACCGCCTATACCATCAAATACAACAACATTTTCATATCGCATCTTCGTTCCGTTCTTGCAGTCGCCGGGCCAGTTGTTGGGCAGTGTCGAACAGACGTTGGCTGCTGATCAGACAACGACCTTGACTTTGCTTGATGGCCGGGTACGAGTCACTTTTGCGCCAGTTGGCGAGGGGCGCGTGATTCAAGCAACGCTGGCAGCGCGGGCAGATGCGCCGCTGACCACGCCGGGAATGGGGCGGGCCGGGCCAGTGCTCGATGTGCAGTTGATCGATCAAGTGCATCCCGGTGTCGAGGTTCGCTTGCCGCCAGTCGTGACCCAGTTGCCCCGCCGGCCGTTCTATCCAGTGACATCGCAGGTGATACCAAGCGTTGTGCTGGAGTTACAGTACAGTGATGACGATATTTGGGGGTTGGATGAGCGTTCGTTAGGTCTCTACAAGCGCCGGTCGGCAACTGATCCATGGCAGCGCGTGCCGAGTGCGGTGTTTCCCGATCAAAACCGGCTAATGGCCCATATTGAGACTGGTGGCGAGTATGCCCTGCTGGGTGAATTGCAGGTAGCGCAGCTTAGCCAGACCTCGCTACGCTTGGCGCTTGATCCTGATGACAATGATGGCTATGCGTTTTGGCCGGGCATCGGTTATGTGCGCGAGATTAGCTACAATGTCCGTCTAGCGAACGAAATTCAGCAACGGTTGCAAGCGGCCGGTTGTCCGGTTACGATCCTCATCACGCGCGATACCACGCCATTTGTCGCCGAGTCACTCCGGGCTGCGGCGATTGCCGGCTTTGGCGCCGATGTCGCGGTGACATTAGCGTTCAATACCTATCTCGGCGTGCCGTGGGGCGGTTCAGGTGATGGCGGCCCGGTCGCCTTTGCGCGGGCCGGTTCACCAAACGATGTGACGCTCGCGCAGCGCTTGCTCAATGGCGTGCGCGATTATACTGGCCGGCGCTCGACCCGGCCGGTGCTGATTCCGCCGCCTCATCCCGAATTTAACAACCTTCCGGCGACCTACGCGCATCTTGAGGCGCTGTTCCTCGATCACGTCATCGATTGGCCAATTATTAACACGTCGTTCAATTTGGTTGTCGATGGCGTATATGCGGCACTGGCGGACGAATTGAGTCAGCGCGGCTTGCTTTGCACACCTCCCGGTGGATCGACGCCAACGCCGCCGCCGCTGCCGCCGCGCCCTTCGCCTGAGCAATTGCAGCGGTTGCGCGATTTAGGCTATCAGCACTACCAGCGCTACGGCATGGATCCGGTCAGTCTCTCAACCGGCAACCATGTCTTGAAGCGTCCATTAGCGCGCATTCCCGGTCGAGGCGGTCTTGATGTCGATTTGACCCTCTTTTACAACGCCCAAGATCCACGCTGCGATATTGTGGGATGCGGCTGGAATTTCCCCTACAACATGCGGCTGCAACGCTACAGCGATGAGTCGGTCGCAGTCGTGTATCCCGATGGGCGCACGATGCTCTATGAATGGACTGGCAGCGGTTATCGCCCGCCAGCGGGTGGTTATGACCGGCTCGAGCGCCGTGAGGATTTTTGGTTCCTCACCAGTCAAGACGGCGAGCAGATATGGCAGTTTCAAGAGACCGTCACCGGTCTAGGGATTTTGGTAGCTTGGCGTGACCGGCGTGGCAATGCGCTGACCTTCACCCACGATCTGAGCGGCCAAGATGCTTGGCAGCGCGGTGAAGCCGTGCCACGTCCGCCACTGACGGCGATTACCGACGCCACCGGGCGGGTGATCCGGGTGGAGAATGATGCGGACGGGCGGATTCGGGCTTTTGTTTTGCCTGATGGCCGCCGTTTCGATCTTGAGTATGACAGTCGCGGTGATTTGGTTGCCATCGCTGATGCCAACACGCCAACCCGCGGTGTCTACCGATTTGAGTACGATGAACGCCACCGCGTGATCAGGCAGTGGGATGCCGAGGGCATTCTGTATTTGGTGAATGAGTACGATGACCGCGATCGAGTAGTGCGCCAGATTGATGCTAGCGGGACGGTCAGTTCGGCAAGTTATGATCCACTGGCGCGCACAACGATATTTACCGATAATCTCGGCTTCCGCCACGTCTATGTCTACGATGAGCTGTATCGGGTGATTGCCGAAACCGATCCGCTCAACCGTACTTCCCGCACAGTGTATGACAACCAATACAACATTGTGGCTTCTACCGATGCCCGCGGCCATACCATCCGGGCTAGCTACGACCAACGCGGCAATCTGATTGCACTCCACGAACCGGTTCCCGATCCAGTTGCCGCTTGCCGCGAGCATGCATACACCACTGATACAACGGTGTGGGAGTACAACGGCAGCGGTGCGAATGCGAACCTGCCGTCGGCGATGATCGATGCGCTCGGCCGGCGCTGGGAGTATCGTTACGATGATGAAGGCAATCTGGTGCAGATCATTGCGCCGATTGGGGTCACGTCGGCCCAATTCGATGAGTGGGGCCAGCTTACTGCCCTGACCGATGCCGCCGGGCGCGTAACTCGCTACTTCTACGACACCCATGGCAACCTGATCCGGATCGTCGATCCCCAGAATGGGGTCGTGACGATGACGTATGACCTCACCGGGCGCCAGTTGAGTGTCACCGATGCTAACAATCGTACGGTGTATTTCGCTTACAACGGCAACGATCTGGTGACCCGCATCACCGATGCGAA
>JAUQOZ010000033.1 GCA_030550625.1 Chloroflexota bacterium
TCCTCTGGGTTCTATTATAGTAGGTATTGGGCGCAGGCTGGCAGCAGGTTGCGGTTGAGCAGGGTGGTTATGCTTTTACCGCACAGATCGCGGAGGATGATTATCATTATTTCACCCCTCTGCGCCCTTTGCGTGAATCATCTGCTGCGGTTTGGCCGCAGGTATGCCGTGGCATTGTGACGGCGACGGACGTCCGTCGCTATTGGCCCCTCCTTGCCTTCCCCCCGCTGGGGGGAGGTAGACGACTCTCTCCCCCGGAGTGGTTCAGGGGCAGACAGCACGTATGAACGTAGATGTGGTTGATAGCTTTGCGATGCATCGTTTCACCCTCACCCCCAGCCCCTCTCCCACTAGCGCGGGAGAGGGGAGTGCAGAACCGAGCGTTGAGGCATCTCACTGCGATCAACGGTTGTACGCGACCACATGCTCTGTCTGCCCCTCAACCCGGAGTGGGATGGCTGGGGTGGGGCAATCGACCGCCGTAGTCGCCGCGGACGAGAATCATTCCTGACCACTTTGCGCGCTTTGTGCGCTTCACGCCTCTGCGTTGATCATGCTCTGCGTTGCTTCACGTCTTTATGATACGGTCTCAGTGGAGCAACAAAGAGTTGCAGCATTTCAGATACACTTAGCAATGACAGCAAAGCTATGATGTAGAGGCTGTCGCGCTGTGTGGAGAGGACATCTCATGATTGACGCACTCCTCGGTATTCTGCTCTTCCAACTAATCGGCGAAGTGGTAAGCCGCGGTCTCAATCTGCCAGTTCCCGGCCCGGTCGTAGGTATGCTGCTGCTCTTTGCCATCTTGCGCTGGCGCGGCGGGCCGCCCGAAGCGCTCAGCAACACGGCTCACGGCATCTTATCCCACCTGCCGTTGCTGTTTGTGCCGGCAGGGGTGGGGGTGATGGTTCACCTGCCCTTGCTGGCCCGCGAAGGGGCGCCCTTATTGGCGGCGATTGTGGTTTCGACAGCAATAACGTTACTGATGACCGGCCTGACCGTCCACTGGCTGCGGCGGAGAAAGTGATGGTACACGATGGATGATCGTATCTTCTCGATCTGGGTCTACCTTGCCCAAACACCGTTGCTCTGGTTAACGGCGACTATTGCCGTCTATCGAGCAATGACACTAATCAGCCGCCGGTTTGGTTCGCCGCCGCTGCTCAATCCGGTCCTGCTCTCGATTATCGCGCTGGTCAGTATTTTGCTGCTGACCGGCACCCCGTACGCGACCTATTTTGACGGCGCGCAATTCGTGCATTTTCTGTTAGGCCCAGCGACAGTAGCGCTGGCCATTCCACTGCATGAGTCAGAGCGCACGTTGCGCCGGATCTTCTGGCCGGCGCTAGCCGGCCTCATCGTTGGCTCGGCAACCGGCATCACAGCGGCAGTGCTTGCCGGAAGGCTGATGGGACTATCCGAGCAAACATTACGCTCGCTAGCGCCGAAATCGATCACCACGCCGATTGCGATGGGCATTGCCGAACAATTAGGCGGACTGCCGTCGCTGACGGCAGTGATCGTGATCGTTACCGGCATGATGGGGGCGCTGTTTGGCTGGGAGTTACTCGGCCTCGTTGGCGTGCGCGACGACAGCGAGCGCGGCTTTGCGCTAGGATTGGCTTCGCACGGTCTTGGCACCGCGCGCTCGTTGCAATTCAGCAGTGAGGCCGGCGCATTAGCCGGTCTCGCGATGGGATTAAACGGCGCAATGACCTCACTGCTCGCGCCATTACTGGCGCGATGGCTGGGTCTATAAAGGGTAGACGGAAGAACGGCAGCGCCCCCCTGCGGCGAGTTGGCACCCGCCAGCAAGTTGGCGGCGAGTTTGAACCTCGCCGCTACAGGCGCTCCATCGTGCCGTCGGGCAACCAACGGATGCGAACGCCGTTAATCTCCGTCCAACCCTCTAAATCTTCTTCCTCTTCCTCCTGCGGGACGAGCACCGGGCCGCGATCCTGCGACCAGAGGATTAGTTCGTCAATTGTATACCAGCCGGCGCGGTAATGCACCTGATCGGCTGGGTTCAGCCAGAAGCGAATCTGGCCATCCATCCATTGCCAACGCTCAAGCGAGCGCCATTCCTTGCCCTGATCGCTCAGGACGACCTTGACCTCCTCCAACATGCGCAACAGTTCGGGCAGCGAACGCGGCGTACCGTAGCGCAGTTGCAGCAGGCGCTGGTTAATCGCGTCCCGCAGTCGTTCGAGCTCAGGTATGCTCAAACGGTCTAGATCGAAGTCAGTCACTGCGGCTTCCTTTCCCGAGTGTCGATCCGGTATGTGCCCCTTGGCACGGGACCGGCCCGCTTCGACACCCCTAAACAGAGTCCATGGGTTCGGTAGCGCGCACTGCGGTGTGCGTTGATCGCCTGCCTGTCCCCCACATGTATGATACCCCAATTTTGTTACAAGATCCTTTCCATGTGGGGGGTAGCGCAGCGATTTTTGTTCCTGCAATAATAACGCAAATCGGCGCTACTGAGTTGCAAGTTTCGCCGCTGCTAGCTTACATTTCAGTCATTTTTCAGGTTGGGTAGCCAATTCGAGCGCACTGAGCAACCGCATCGCTTCATCAGCACTCGTGCCACACATGTCAGGATGTGGTTGCAACCGGACGCACACCGCCGGACGTTCAGGCTTGCCGTACAGCGCGCAGCGATTGTCAGCCGTTAACTGCACACAGCGCACTCCCGCCGGTTTGCCATGCGGCATGCCCGGTATCGGTGACGAGATCGAAGGAGCAATGCAACAGGCGCCACACCCAACCCGACATTCCATCGCATGCTCCCCTCTGCCAGAGCGTATAAGTTCATCAGGGCCAAAGCGGTCACCCCGCCGGGATCCGCTCGATCCGCAACCCATTAATCTCACGCCCGCGCGCCGCCCAGCGCCGGTGATAGTGCGATTCAAAGACGGCCAACTCGCTGGGTGAGGCTGGTCGCGCGCGCAACGCCGGGAAATTGGGCAGCAGCTCTTGCATTAGTGCGAACAGGTCTGGATGGTCGGTGAGAAAGCTGAGATAGCCGCCGGGTACAAGCGCGCGGGCGGCGCAAGCCAGCATCTGCGGCGAGACGAGCAACTGGTTCCGTTGCCGGTTGCGCAGCAGTGGCGGTGGAAAGTGAAGAATGATCGTTGCCAGCGCCGCATCGGGAATGCGCTGGTACAGAAGCCGCGCATCGGCGTGAATGAAGAGAATATTGGCCAGATTCAGCGCCGCTGCCCGCTCCACCGCCCGGTAGAGCGGTTTGGCCACAATATCAACGCCAACGAAACACGCCTCTGGCTGCGCTGCCGCCAGCGCGCACAGATATTCGCCGGTAGCGCAACCGAACTCAAGCGTCAACGGCGCGCTGCGCCCAAACAGACCTTCAGCGCTCAGCGGCGGGAAACGTTCGGGTGTATGGTACAGCGCATGCGCCGGCCACGAACGATAATACCGCTCCGCCAACTCTGGCGGAGGCGCAGTGACTTTCAACCGAGCAGGATAACGACCGCGACCCATAGTTGATTGGCAGATATCGATCTGCGCAAGCGCACGTAGCATGCGCTTTCAATGCGCAGTTTAGCTTCACATCATAGCTGATCGTGTAATCGCAACAACGCCAGCGCCATGACTGTCGCCCACGCCAGCACCTTAAACTCACCGGCAGCCAATGCCTGCCGCACTTCATCCACCGTCAACAAGACCAATTCCTGCGCTTCGAGATCATCGCTCTCACTCTTGCCGACAAATGTCGCGCCACGGGCAAGGTAGAGGTGAGCCACACCGGCGCCGCGGTTGCCATCAACAGCATAACGGCCAAGATGTTCCCAATCAGACGCGGCATAGCCGCTCTCTTCACGCAATTCGCGCTGCGCCGCCAGTAACGGATCCTCACCCGGTTCCAAATACCCGCCCACCGGCGCTAGCGACAATCCCTCGACGGCATACTTCTCTTGCCGGAAAAGCACAAAGCGCTGGTCAGCAGTGATGGCCGCTACATTCACATATTCCGGCGTCATCACCCACTGCCAATTCGGGATTTCACGCCCGTCAGGCAACACGATGTGATGCCGCTCGACGGTCAGAAACGGCGGCTGATGGAGCAAGACTTCTCGTTCGCGCACATGCCACGCCGGCATACGACTATCCATCTCTTTCATGTAGACGCGGTATCAACAACTGAGTCATGGTACCGCCAGCCGGATCGGCCATGATCCGCAGGTGGCCGTGGTGAACGCGCGCCGTCTGGCGCGCGATGGCTAACTCTACCGAATGCGCGCGCTGGGTTTGCGCCGAGACGGTCTGCAGATCGGTATTGGGAGGGAGACCGGGATCGGTGATCTCGATCCAAACGTAGCGTTCATCGGCGCCGCTATTGATGCGAATCACACCGCCGTGCGGCACTGCCTGCGCGGCGGCAACGATCAGATTGACCAACGCGGTATGCAGCAAACTCGCTTCGCCGGCAGCCGGCGGCAGCTCAGCGATCTCAGCCATAAGAGCGATATTGCCGCTCCGTATTATGTCACGTTCAGCAACAGTGACCGCCGCGCGCGCAATCGCGGCCAAATCCACCGGCTGGGCCGGCAACTGCTCAAGCTGCGCGAAGCGTTGCAACCGGCGCGCACTGGCCGCGCCAATCTCGGCTGCGCTCTCGATCATCTGCAAATCGGTGGCTTCTTCCCCGACCGCATCAAGTTCGAGCAATTGCGCGCGGCCTAAAATAACCGTCAAGAGATTATTGATATCGTGGGCAATGCCTGCCGCTGCCAAACCGAGCACCCGCGCTTGCTTGATGGCTGGATGGGTGACAGCTAACGCCAGTTCGATGAATGCGGCCTCATCAGGCCAGAGCGGGCGCGAGCGGCCAGTGATGCTCAGCGCGTCTCTGGTCAACGCCTGCGCACCAGTCGCCGGTTGGAAGGCAAGACCAAGACATGCCTTGAATACCTCAGCCAGCAACGCGCTGCGCTCTTCACCGGCAGCGTATCGGGCCTTGAGCTGCAAGAGCATGCGTTGCCAAATCACCTGCCGTGCTACGCGCCGCCGAGTATGGATGACATCAACCCATGGCGCCAGTTGATCGAGCAACGCTGGCGCGACCGGCGTCGCATCCGGCACCATGAGGCCGCCGAACACACTGCCGCGCACAATCAGCGGCTCCCAATACCCCTCCATTCCCATCCATTCTCGCAAGAGCGGAGCTTCAGCCAGCGCCGCCGGACTCGCCGGCAACGGCCACGGCGCCGGACGCGCCGCGCCGCCGGCAACTGGCCATGCCACCGGCCCGATGATCAACCACGTGGTTGGAGGCAGCCATTGCGCCAGAACGCCACACAATCCCCGTTCAGTCACCGTCAGCGGCGAGAACTGGCTCAAGGCGATATACGGCTCGGTGACTGAACTGTGATGATCTTGCGTCATACAAACAGCTTGATCTGCCCCATCATTCGCTGCGGCTGAAGGCCATCCCGCGCAGGCCGCGCAGCCGCTGCACGACAAAGACCACCGCGGCAATCGCCAGCACTACCAGCACCAGTTTCTGGTACTGGTCAACAATCTCGATCACGAATTCCCAGTTGGCGCCCAAAATCACGCCGCCAATCGTGAGCAGCGATGTCCAGATGGCCGAGCCGATCGTGGTGAAGAGCAAAAACCGGCCCATCGGCATGCGATTCATCCCCGCCGGCAGCGAGATCAGGCTGCGAATGATCGGGATGACCCGCCCGCCGAGCACAATCACATCGCCGTGGGTGGTGAAGGCATGCAGCGCCTTATCGAGATCCTGCTCAGACAGC
>JAUQOZ010000088.1:0-449 GCA_030550625.1 Chloroflexota bacterium
CAGATGGCCCGTGTCCGTGCGAGCCGCGCTCCGCGCGGCTCAGCAATCTCCTGCGCGCACGGCATGAACCACTCAGTGTTCGTTCTCGCTGAAGGGAAAGATTGCTTCGGGGGCTGCGCCCCCTCGCAATGACAGGCGGGCACCTCCGCAGCACCAATACCGGCTACCGCAACGCCGCTAATGCCTCATCAATATCGGCGGCGGTGTGTTCGGCGCTGATCTGGAAGCGGATGCTATCGTCGCCGCGCGGCACCACGGGATACATAATCGCGGTCGCCAGCACCCCCCGCGCAAAGAGAGTGTCAACGAGAGCTGCCGTTGCTGCTGGATCACGCACAAACAGCGGTACCACCGGATGCGCACCGGGCAGCGTCTCGAAGCCGCCGTCGCGCAAGCCTTGCCGGAAACGGGCCGTCATGGCGCGTAAATGCGCCAACCGCTCTTGGCCT
>JAUQOZ010000088.1:459-5720 GCA_030550625.1 Chloroflexota bacterium
CGGCGCTCTCAAGGATATCGAGCGCCGCTAGCGCCGCACTCGCTTCGCCGGCAGTGATCGGGTTGGAGTAGATGTAGGTCGGGCTGGTTTCACGCAGGCTATCGATCAGCACTTGCGGCCCGACGACGTAACCGCCGTTGGCGCCAAACGCCTTGCCCAGCGTGCCGATCAGCAGATCGGCGCGCGCGCCGCAATACTCTTCGCAACCGCGGCCAGTGGCGCCAAACGCACCGACGCCGTGCGAGTCGTCAACCATTAGCACGGCGTTTTCGGCAAACGCCGCATCGTGACGGGCCACAATCGCGGCAATCTGGTCGAGAGGCGCATGCACGCCACGCATCGAGAAGATGCCGTCAGTGACGACAATCGCCCGCCGGCAGGTCTGGGAGGCTTGGGCGAGCGCTGCATCAAGCTGCTCAAGATCGAGATGGCGGTAGACCAGCTTCTCGCGCGGGCGGGCGAGCCGGATGGCGTTAATGATACAGTTATGGTTCAGTTCATCGCTGATGATCGCGGTGTCAGGCGTGGTGAGCGACGTGATCACGCTGAGCACAGCGGCATAGGCGCTGGAAAAGAGCATCGCTGCATCACGTTGGTGAAAGGCGGCCAGCCGTTGTTCAAGCGCCACGTGCGGGGCAAGTGTGCCGCTAATGAAGCGTACCGCGCCGGGGCCGACGCCAAACCGGTGCGTCGCCGCTTCCGCTGCCGCGATCAAGCGCGGATCGGCGGCCAAGCCGAGGTAGCTGTTGGAATTCATGCGAATGAACGGCTGATCGTAGCCGGCGACCCGGTAGCGTGGCCCGCGCATGCCGTCACCCGGCAGCCGTTCGGTGATCACGCGCTCGAAGCCTTTGCGCCGCCGTTCGGCGCTGAGTTGGTCGAGTTGCTGTTGGAGGATTCCGGTAAGACGGTCGTGAGGCATGGCGTTCTCCGTATCTAGCAGGTGGACGGATGGGATAGAGCAGCGCGTTTACGCTGCGCTTTGCTGGCGAATCACCCGCAGCATTTCGTCCACCATTCCTTCCAAATCGTAGTGCGGCTGCCATCCCCAATCGGCGCGAGCCGCGCTATCATCAAGCGCATGCGGCCACGAGTCGGCGATCGCTTGGCGGTAAGGTTGGATCTCGTAGTCGATCTGAAATGCAGGGATGCGACGGCTGATCGCGGCGGCGACTTCGGCGGGGGTGGCGCTAAAGCCCTGAATGTTGTACGCATTCGCGTAGCGTAGCCGTTCCCGATCGGCAGCCATCAGTTCGAGCGTTGCCCGGATGCCGTCAGCCATATACATCAGCGGCAAGCGCGTATCCGGTTGCAGGTAGCAGGTATAGGAACCCGTGCTCAGCGCGGCATGAAAGATTTCAACGGCGTAGTCAGTGGTGCCGCCGCCGGGTGGCGCAGTGGCTGAGATCAGGCCGGGGAAGCGGAGGCCGCGCGCATCGAGACCGTAGCGGGCAACATAGTACGAGCAGAGCAACTCGCTAATCACCTTGCTGATGCCGTACATCGTCGTGGGGCGCTGGATCGTCACTTGCGGGGTGGGATCGCGCGGCGTTTCCGGGCCAAACGCGGCGATGCTGCTCGGCACAAAAATTTGGCACTGGTGTAAGCGCGCCACTTCGAGCACGGTATATAGTCCATCAACATTAAGCCGCCATGCCTGCTGCGGCATCCGTTCGGCAGTGGCCGAGAGCAGTGCTGCCAGATGGTAAATGACGCCGACGCGCGCGCGGGTCACTAATTCATCGAGCGCCACGCCATCGGTGCAATCGAGCATAACATACGGCCCAGCTTCATCGGTCGCCGGTTTGAGATCGCTGGCGATAACGCGCGTCTCGCCATAGATCTGGCGCAGCGCCGGCACTAAATCCGAACCTACCTGCCCCAACGCGCCGATGACCAGAATCCGTCGCTCCATTGCGTGCCTCATCTTGGTCAGTGAGATGTATGACTGGTACTTGTTGTTATACACGATAGCAGCGGATTCTGCCAGTAGGGGTTTGGTATGGTCAGGGTGAATCTGTAACAACGGTCAATCTTGTGATTGCTATCGCAATCGCGGGTAGTACCGCGGTCACACCTCTGATCACAGAACGATTATCGGTAGGAGTACACTTTTATGCGATTGTGATTAGTCAATGCCTCAACTATCATCAATTCTAAAGAAACGGTTAGTGAACCGCTTCACAACACGCAAGGAGGCGTTGTATGGCTACTCTTCTCCGTCCTAAAACCCTGATTGCCGCTGTGCTCGCGCTAGCGCTGGCCGCTGCCGCGTATGGCTTCGCCGCCACCAACTCATTCGGCAGTGCAGTTGTTGTGGCCGGTGACGGCTCGCTGACGATCAGCGGCTACACGGTCGGCAGCTTGACCTATGTCTACGATGCGACTGACCCGACGTTGATCGACAAAGTTACCTTTACCCTGACCGGCGCTGCTGCTCCGACCACGGTGCTCGTCCAACTCGATGGCTCGAACTGGGTGACCGCGACCGAGTCGAGTGGTACATGGACGGCAGATCCTTCGCCGAATGTGCCGATTTCGACCCATACAACCTTGCGCATTGTGGCGCACAACTAATCGACAGTGACGTCGAGGAGCGGGCAAGAGGCGCGCAAGATCGCTCCTCTTGCCCGTTCTGTATGATGAGAGGCGGTTATGATGATGGGGCGAACAGCATTAAGCCGGTGGCTGGGCGGGTTGGCGATCCTGCTCGGCCTCGCGCTGATCTGGTGGCTGTTTGCCCCCCGCTCGCTTGGCGGCGTTGCTCAGTTTGTCGTGATCAACGGCAACAGTATGGCCCCGCTCTACCAACGCGGCGATCTAGTGATTACCCGCGTTGCCGATGACTATGCGCTAGGGGATATTGTCACCTACCGCCATCCTGAGATTGGGTTGGTAATCCATCGCATTATCGGTCAAGATGGCGAACGTTGGCGATTGAAGGGTGATCACAACGATTTTGTTGATCCCTACGCGCCATTGACGACCGAGATTGAAGGGCGGGCATGGCTGTATCTACCGCGGCTGGGGAGCGGCTTAGTGCTGGCGCGGCAATACTGGTGGCTGATCGTTCTGGCGCTGGCAGGAGGAATGGTGATGGCACAACCACGCGCAACCGGACGGCGTCGCCGGCCACACCATGCCATCGTTCAGCCGGTCGAGGCAGCGATGGCTGCTGTAACGCTGTGTACTCTTGGCGCAATCGTCGCCGGCATGCTTGCCGGCTATGCCTTTCTCCAACCCGCCAGCCGCGTCGTCAACGAACCGGTCATCTATCGCCAGCAGGGGACATTTACCTATCTCGCCGACGCACCTCCCGGCATTTATGATACCGAGCAGGCCCAGACCGGCGATCCGGTCTATTTCCAACTCTCATCAACGCTGGCCGTCACCTTTCACTACGAATTGGCCAATGCCACCACGGCGAGCGGCACGATCGCGTTGAATGCCGAAGTCAGCGCCGCGAACGGTTGGCGCCGGCGGTTGGCGCTCGCGCCAGCGCAGCCGTTTGAGGGGGTGGAAACAACGGTGCGGGGGGTGATCAACCTTGCCGATCTGCGCGCACTGATCACCCAACTCGAACAACAGACCGGGTTGAGCAACCAGTATTATCTGCTCGCCATTACCCCGGATGTGGTGGTGAACGGGGAAGTAGACGGGCTAGCGTTCAGCGATGCCTTTGCGCCGCAGTTGCTCTTCCGGTTTGACAAAGCGCAGCTCACACTGGTCAACCCCACCGATGACCGGCAGGGGCTTGCCCCGCGCGCCGAGGGTCAGGTAGCGCGGACGAGGGTTGAACCGGCGCGGTTGTCGTTGTTGTTCCTTAGCCTTGAAGTACCGGCGGCCCGCTGGTGGGGGACGGTGATTGCCGGCGGGTTGGCGGTGGCCGCGATTGCGATGGGCTGGCCGTTATGGCGGCGCTGGCAACGCGATGAAACGGTGCGGATCCAATTCTGGTACGGCAATCTTATCATCACCGGCGCTGCGCCCCATGTTGATCTGCCACGGGCAGCCGTGGCGACGATGGCCGATCTAGCTCGCTTGGCCCAACGATCTGGCGGGTTAATCATCCGCGACACCAGCAGCGATCCAAGCGAGTACGTATTGATTGACGACGGTACAGTCTACGTTTATCAAGCTGCCGAGGCTGAGCGAGAGACTCACCAGCGTGTCACGCCAGCACCGGTTGCCCACCATCCGCCGCCGGCGGATTGGCGTGATCAATTTATTGCCGCCCTGCGCGAGACCGGCTTGGTAAGCGAAGCCTGCCAAGCAGTAGGGGTTGATCCCTTCACCGCCTATCGCGAACGCAGCCAGAACCCGGCGTTTGCGCAGGCATGGCGCGAAGCTCGCCAACAGCATTGGGAAGCGGCGACTGAACAGCGAGGCGAGGCATGAAACGGTTCATCTTGCTTATCCTGATGAGCGCCGTTATTGGGGCGACGGCATTGGCATCCGCCGCGAGCATTGTGATCCCCGCCGCCGCGATGGCCGATCTGCACATGTCGCCGAGCGCGCAAGATGTGGCGCCGCCGGCCTGCGCCGGTATGGGGTTGAGTACCATGATCTCTGGCGCTGGCGTGATCACCGGCACCGAGGGCAATGACCTCATCGTGGGCAGCGCCGGCAATGACCTCATCGATGGCCGGGGAGGCAACGACTGCATCATCGGCGGCATGGGTGACGATGTGCTCATTGGCGGCGCTGGGTTCGATGTATGCATTGGCAGCGGCGCTGATAGCACGTGCGAGCGGTAAGCTGATTGCGCCCGGTGGGACGCTTGCTATTCTGGCGGTTTATCGGTATCATTCCGCCATTGTATGCAACCATTGATCGGCGAGAATGATATGCGATCGCTGCCACGTTGGCTTATCGCAAGTGTATGCGGTGCGTTGATTGTCACTATCGCGATGGGTGTTCGCCAGACCTTTGGCGTCTTCCTTATTCCACTGAGCGAGGCGTTTGGTTTGGGCCGGGAACAAGTAGGGTTGACGCTAGCGATCCAGAATCTCGTGTTTGGCATCGCTACGCCGTTTGCTGGTGCGCTGGCCGACCGGTATGGCGGCCAGCGTTTGCTTGCGGTTGGGGCAATGGTATACGCGCTGGGGGTGGCAGCGGTCACGATTGCTGCCTCACCGTGGTTGCTCTTGTTGGCGCTGGGGGTGGTGGTTGGGCTAGCGCAAAGTGCGACCACCTTCGCGCCGGTGTTTGGCGTCATCGGCCAATTGGCGCCGCCGGCGCGGCGCGGTTTCGCCTTCGGT
>JAUQOZ010000231.1 GCA_030550625.1 Chloroflexota bacterium
CGCATGCCCAGCGTCACCGTCGCCCCCGGTTCAGCGTCCAGAATGTACCACGCCTCGGTTTTGCCGTGGAACCCGGTATGCGCTTCGACGGTATGGGCATACTCGTCGTCAGGATGCACCTGCACCGAGAGCCGGTCGGCGGCGTCGATAAACTTCGCCAGCAGCGGCAGGTCGGCCCCGTAGCGCGCAAACGGCCTCGTGCCTACCAACGCCGCGCCATACGCGCGCGCCAATTCGGCCATCGTTGCGCCGGCCAATGGCCCATTGCTGACCCGATTGCTATCAAAGACCAGCCAAATCTCGCCAAGCCGTTCGGGGTGCGGCGGCGGCAATTCCAGCCATGGCGCCAGCCGTTGCCCGCCCCAGATCGGCTCTACCAGCCGCGGCTCGCACACAATTGGATACAACCCACTCATGCTCATATCCTGTACAGCCCTGTGCGGCGCTATCACCAAAGGCAGTGATGCTGCTTCACGGAGCCGCACCGCCGTGCGGCGCTACTGCTATTTTCTCGTTCAACCGCACCGCCGTGCGGCGCTATCACCAAAGGCAATGATGCTGCTTCACGGAGCCGCACCGCCGTGCGGCGCTACTGCTATTTTCTCGTTCAACCGCACCGCCGTGCGGCGCTATCACCAAAGGCAGTGATGCTGCATTCGCCTTCGACGTACCGTTCAACCTGCCGCAACCCGGCGGCGGCAAACGCCGCCACCACGTCCGCCTCTTTTATGTCAATAATGCCACTACTCACTAAATAACCGCCGGGTTTGAGCGCCGCTGCCAGATCCGGCGCCAACAGCACGAGCACTTTGGCGATCAGGTTGGCGGCAATGAGATCAAAGGCGGCGTGCGGAGTCGTTGCGCTCAGCGCCGGGTCAGGCGTGGCCGGGCCAAAATCGCCCGATAGCCAGTGCCCCATCGCTTGCCCGGCCCCAAGGCTGCCCTCAGCGACCGTCACCCTATCATCCACCTGATTGCGCGCGACATTCTCCTGCGCGACCCGCACCGCAATCGGGTCGTTGTCGAGCGCTAGCACCGCACCGGCCCCCAACTTGGCCGCCGCAATCGCCAAGATGCCCGACCCCGTGCCCAGATCAAGCACCTGCTGGCCGGGTTGCACTAGCCGTTCGAGCAGTTGCAGGCAGAGCTTGGTCGTGGGGTGCAAACCGGTGCCAAACGCCATCCCCGGATCAAGCAAGAGCACGATGTCGTCCGGTTGGGGTTGGTATTCGAGCCACGACGGCACGATCACTGTTCGCTCGCCAATCCGCAGCACCGGATAGAACTGTTTCCATGCGTTGGCCCAATCCTCTTCGGCCAAGGTGCGGGTCTGGATCGGCCCCAGCGGGCGGATTTGGCTGACATGCCAGAGGGCGTGCTCGATCCGCTGGCGCGTCTCTTCGACCTGCGCGTCGAACGGCAGATACGTGCGCAGCCAGACCGGCCGGTTGGGGTCATATTGGAACTCTGGCCCTTCATCGCCGGCGATCCAGCCTTGTTCGACCACCACGCCGCCGTTGTAGCCGTAGCGCGCCAGTATTTCAGAGACGGTTTCAACGACCTCTGGCTCGACTTCAACCGCGATTTCCAGCCACGTGTTCGGCGTTTCCATACCGCTATCCTTGCCACTTCCAGCGCGTGCCCTGCGGCCCGTCTTCCAGCGTGACTCCGAGCTCGGCCAGCCGGTTGCGCACGAGATCGGCCAGCGCGAACTGCTTGGCTTTGCGCAGCTCGCCGCGCACCTCGATCAGCAGCTCGATAAACGGGGTCGCTTCAGCGGCAGCGCGCGCTTGGCGCGGCTGGAGCCGCAAGCCGAGCACACCGGCCAGTTCGCGCAGCGTCTGTTGGCCAACCGCCAACTCTTCGGCTGCCAGACCGGCGTCGCGCGCCGCATTGATCGCCCGCACCAGATCGAACAGCGCCGCTAGCGCTGCCGGACTGTTGAAGTCGTTGTCCATTGCAGTGATAAATCGCTCGCGAGCAATGGCGGCAGCGTCGCGCAGCGCCGTCACTGCCGGCCCCTCATGCACATTGCCGGTCGCCGGCGCTAACGCCGAGAGCAGCCGCTCAAGCTTGCGCTGGTTGTCGGCGGCGATCTCGTCGTTATAGGTCAGCGGGCTGCGGTACGAGCTGCTCAAGACGATCAGCCGGAAGACATCGGCATCGTAGCGGCTGAGAAAATCGGCGATCGTCACCACATTCCCCAGCGACTTCGACATCTTTTCAACCTGCCGGGTCTGCGGGTTGACCAATTGCAGCATGCCGTTATGCACCCAGTAGCGGGCGAACGGCTGGCCGGTCAGGCTCTCGCTCTGCGCGATTTCGTTCTCGTGGTGCGGGAAGATCAGATCGGTGCCGCCGCCGTGAATATCAATCTGCGGGCCGAGGTGCTCCATCGCCATCGCCGAGCACTCGATATGCCACCCCGGCCGGCCCGGCCCCCACGGGCTATCCCACGCCGGCTCGCCGGGACGGGACGCCTTCCAGAGGGCAAAATCAGCCGGCGATTCCTTGCGCGGATCAACCTCGAAGCGGGTGCCGCTCAGCATCTCGTCGAGCGACCGGCCTGACAACTTGCCGTAGTCTTCGTCGCGCTGCACCCGGAAGTAGACATCGCCATCGACCACGTATGCGTAGCCGCGCTCGATCAAGCCCTGCACAAAGGCGATGATTCCCGGCATCGTGGTCGAAACCCGCGGGTAAGCCGTCGCCGGCAAGACGTTCATCGCTTGCAACTGGGCCAAAAACTCAGCCGCATACTGCCCCGACAACGCTAGCGGGTCTTGGCCCATCGCATTCGCGCGCGCGATCACCTTGTCGTCAATATCGGTGAAGTTGACGATATGCCGCACCTGATAGCCACGAAACTCAAGGTAGCGGCGGATCATATCAAAGACGATCGCCGACATCGCGTGGCCGATATGCGCTTCGTCATACGGCGTCACCCCGCAGACATACATCCGCACCACACCCGGCTCGATCGTCTCCAGCGGTTCAAGCCGCCGGGTCAGGGTATTGTAAAGCTGAATCGCCATACCAACTCGCTATCTCGCACTGCGGCGGGCCGCGCCCATTCAAATGCCCGCGCCTTGATTATACTCTTCTTCAACCGGCGGCGTTTCATTCAGCAACGTCTGCCAGAGCTGGTCAGGCAATGCGTCGTATTTCAAGCGGTGCTCCTCGTGATGGACATGCGTCTCAGCTTCGAGATCGGCAATGCGCATCTCCAACTCCAGCACCTTATCGTGCAAGCCGCGCAGCATCTCGCCTTCGGGGTCGGGCAATTGCTCAACCCGGCGCGACTGGCCGGTCACCGGATCGCGGCGAGCCACGATGCGCGCCGGCACGCCGACCGCCGTCGAATGGGGCGGCACGTCTTTGACCACCACCGCGCCGCCGCCAATGCGCGCCCCGCGCCCGATCGTGATCGCGCCTAATACGATCGCCCCCACGCCAATCACCACCTCATCTTCAACCGTCGGGTGGCGCTTGCCGGTCTGCTTGCCGGTGCCGCCGAGCGTCACCCCTTGGTAGAGCATCACCCAATCGCCGATTTCGGTTGTCTCACCAATAACGACCCCCATACCGTGGTCAATGAAGAAGCCGCGCCCGATCCGCGCGCCGGGATGAATTTCGATTCCGGTCAGAAAACGGCTGATCTGCGAGATCAGCCGCGGAATGAACGGAATCTTGCGCCGGTAGAGGGCATGGGCCAGACGGTGCAGAATAATCGCGTGCAGGCCGGGGTAGAGCAAGACCTCGGCCAAGTTGCGTGCAGCCGGATCATTGCGAAAAATGGCGCGAATATCGTCGCGCAAAACACAGAGAGCATGTGAAAGACGCATCGGATTGCTCCGGCGAATAATACAACTGCTAACCGCTGAAGGGTAGAACGAGAGAGCGCCGGAAGCGCGCAACGATGCGCGAACCCGGCGGGCATACGTGCCGGGGCGCCGCCAAGCAGGGCAGCGCCCCTAGCGACAGTAGCATCCGGGGAAGGGAAGGGGCAAGAAGGCGAGCGATTTAGTCGTCGCTTGCTGTGTCACTCGTGTCACCTTTGCTCGAGTCGCTGCCCGTTACCGAGCCGCTGCTCGCGCCGCGGCTGTCGGTAATGTACCAGCCTGACCCTTTGAAAACAATGCCCGCCGGCTGAATCACCCGGCGCACCCGGCCTTGCTGGCCGCACAGGCAGACGGTCAGCGGCTCGTCTTTGAAGCTTTGGAATTGTTCAAACTGCTTGCCGCAGGCATCACAAGCGTATACGTAGGTTGGCATAGCGCGCTTCCTACCTCCATTGCGTAGTTGTTTGACATATCACGTTCTGTATTGTACCCCAGAGCGCCAACATGCGCAATAAGAGGAGTGTTAGATCGCGCATCGGGCGTGAGGTGAGGGCGCAGCGGTGCGTGTAGGGATACAGCGCTGCGGTATCCCCACTGCCGCCACCCCTCCTGTCATTGCGAGGGCGCGACGGCAACCCCGCTCTGCGGGGTGCCGTCCGCCCGCAGCAATCCCCCACGAGCACGGGAGCGACCCCTTGCCGCAAAGCATTTCACACGTCGGGATACACCGCTGCGGTTGCCGCAAAGCATTTCACACGTCGGGATACACCGCTGCGGTATCCCCCCACGAGCACGGGAGCGACCCCTTGCCGCAAAGCATTTCACACGTCGGGATACACCGCTGCGGTATCCCTCCTGTCGCACCTCATTGACACACCTCGTCATGGTATGGTATCATCTATGACGCAGCGTGTTATAAACCTATTAGGGCGGAGTGGCGCATGCGTTGGCTTGGATGGTCTCTGGCTGGAGCCGGGGTGGCAGCGGCGACCGTATTTGCCGTTCGCCGGCCTCTGCTTGCCCGCTTGCTCGGTTTACGTCCCGCCGAGCACCGGGTGGCCGTCACCCGCGACATTCCCATCCGCATGCCCGATGGCGTCGTGCTCTACGCCGACCGCTACGCACCCCGCGCTGGCGGCCTGCATCCCACCATCCTGATCCGCACCCCCTACGGTCGCCCCGCTGAATTGGGGCCGCTGGGTATCTTTGAACACACCGGTTGCATGCTCTTTGCCGAACGCGGCTACAACGTGATCGTGCAGAGCGTGCGTGGGCGCTATCGCTCGGAAGGTGTGTTTGAGCCGTTCGTCAACGAAGCCGCCGATGGCCGGGCAACGGTGGCATGGATCGGCGAGCAACCATGGTTCGACGGGAATCTCGGTCTCTGGGGGCCGAGCTATGTCGGCTATACTCAATGGGGGCCAGCGATCGACGGGCCACCCTACCTCAAGGCGATTGTGCCGATTGTGACCAGCGCCCGCTTTTCATCGCTCTTCTACCCCGGCGGCGCATTTGCGCTCGAATCAACCCTGCGCTGGGTCTTTCTGATCGATGCCACCAACCGCCACCGGCAACACCTCGATCTAGCGGCGCTCTGGCGTCTGTTCGTCTTGCGCGAGCGAATAGTGGCCCGCGCCCTCCGCCATCAACCCTACGCCGCCGCCGCCGAACTAGCCACCGGCGCGCCGGTGCCGTTCTTCCAACAGTGGCTGCGCGATCCTAATCCGCAGGGGCCGTATTGGTCGCAGGTCGATTACCACCGCTCGCTGCACCGGATCAACGCCGCCGTCCATCTGGTCGCCGGCTGGTACGACATCTTCCTCCCCGGCCAGTTGGCCGATTACGCCGCGCTGGTTGCTGCCGGCAA
>JAUQOZ010000013.1 GCA_030550625.1 Chloroflexota bacterium
CGTTCAACCATTGGGTGTGTGAGGAGCGCGGCGGACCCACCCCGTCCCATCCCGAACCGGGTCGTGAAACGTCGCAGCGCCGATCCTACTGGCGGCTCTCCGCTGGGAACCTAGGTCCACGCACCCTGCCAGTAGGGGGAGCTGTCGTGAGGCAGTTCCCCCATTACTATGACGCGGCGTGGAGCAGTGGCAGCTCGTCGGGCTCATAACCCGAAGGTCGCAGGTTCGAATCCTGCCGCCGCTACCAATCTCACCCTCACCCCCGCTAGCTCAGCTAGCGGGGGTGATGTGTTTTGGCGAGCAACATATCTGAGCTCTGAGCAGAGACGCTATCGTTCTGAAGGTTGGGGAGACCAGCCGCGGCGCAACAGCGGCCACGCTTGCCAGAGATATTCAATCCCGGAGCCAATCGTCCAGATGAGGGCAAGCGCCATTGGGATGGGCCAGAGGTTGAGGAGCGGAATGAACAAGCCACCGGCGAGCACTCCGAGGAAGCCGCCGGTTTCAGCGTGACCAGCAAGGAGTCGCCATATCAGAGCCACGACCGTAATCACGAGCTTCTGCTTGCCAAAGCGACGGGCCGAAATGACAACTCCTTCGGCGGCGGCGAATGAACGGAGACCGGAGACGACAAATTCACGAACAATGATCGCGAGGGCAACCCATGACGGCAGCAGCCCAACCTCAATCATAGGGATAAGGACGCCAGCAACGAAAATCTTGTCGCTAATCGTATCGATAAAGATACCAAGGGGTGACACCACCTTCAGATGGCGAGCCAGCCGGCCATCGGCCATATCGCTCAACGCCATCAACAACAGTAAGAACGCCGCGCCAAGATAGGCGGTTGGCGTTGCAACTAGCACCAGCCATGCCAGAATCGGCGTGGCAATGATGCGGAAAAGGCCCAGCAGATTGGGAAGCTGTCGCATGGTTTCCTACTCGGATCTACGCCTTACTCTGCACTTCGATTATAGCACACTGAGCCTCTAGGATTTTATTGACATAATTTTGCAACATGAGTCCCTTGCTACCTGCCATGGTATAATTCAGATCAATCATCATGACCGGCAAACAAAGTTGCTCAGCGAGCCGAACGGTTTGTCGCCGAAAACTGATCGTAACTCAGCGACTATTGCCACAGCGCGAGGTGGGTGAAGCGCGATACTATTGTTTGGCGAAGAGACGTTGCTGTGCAACGTCTTTACCTTCAATATTTAAGGGTGCGAGTGCATAACCTGATACCACCTCGTTAGCTATTCTTTGCAGGTCATTATTGTTGCAATCGGAACTTGTACTGTGTGGTAGTTGCATAAACTGCGACGCATGCCGATATGGTCACTCTACTTGAACGAATCAACGAAGTACTGTTTGCGGCAGTATTGATTGTCAGCTTTTCATTGTTAGCCTACATTGTGCTGCAAAACTGGCGCAGCGATATTGTGCGCGCGCTTGGTGTCTTGTTGGCTGGAGTCATCATCGCCTACAGCGGCGATTTATTGCTGGCCCGCGCGCAACGCCCGGAAACGGTTGAATTTCTGGGCAGGGCGCAATGGTTAGGCATTGTCTTGGTTCCGGCGGGTTACATTCACTTTGCGAATGCTTTGTTAGCATTTGGCAATGCCAATACCCTCGCCCAACGCTGGCGGCGCAGCGTGTATCTAGCGTATCTAGGCAGTATTATCATCTTTCTTCTGGTTGCCCTTGGTACAAATTTGGTGATTCACACTGGGATGCCAAGCGGCCCTGTCGCCCAATTTCAAGCCGGGCCATTGTTTTGGTTTTACGTCGTCTTCTTTGTCGTGGCGGCAGCAACTGCGTTGATCGCTATCCTGACCGTGCGGCGCTCGGCGTTAACGCCATCGCAGCGCCGGCGGTTGAGTTATCTGAGCGCGACATTTGCCGCACCCGGGATTGGCGTCTTCCCGTTTTTACTCATTGCCTCGCCTAGCGCTGCGCCAATCAGCCTGATATTAGCGTTACAGGCAATTGCTAGCGTCATCGTGATTGTGATGGTCACGGTCATGACGTATTCAGTGGCGTTTCAGGGCATGCTCATCCCTGAGCGGCTGATCAAGCAAGATTTTGTGCGGTGGTGGTTATACGGCCCCTTCGTCGGCATTACCACGATTCTGTTTATTCAGGCAGTGCCGGTCATTGCCCAGCAACTTGGCTTGCCGCAGGAGACGCTGATCACCTTTGGGGTGATGGTGATGACAGTCTTAATGCCGATCTTCGTGACGCAGGCTAAACCATACCTTGACGCTCTAATCTATCGCCAAGATCATTCTGAGATCGACTATTTGCGCAACTTACCGCGCAATATGTTTACCCGAGCCGATCTGCGGGCGTTACTCGAAAACTCATTAGTCGCGATTTGTACCCCCTTGGGAGTGAAAACAGGCTTTGTGATCGCACCGGGAGAAGATGGATTTAGCGTCAAAGCCTTATGGGGATCGCGCCGTGAAGTGCGCCGGTTTGTAACCGAACATCCGATTGCCAACCTGATTCCGCAGCTTGATGCGATGCCGTATGATGCCAGCGCTAGTCTGGATAGCGGATCGTTCGTGGTGATCGGATCGTTTTGTTTATTGCCGTTGCGTAGTCCTGATGGTGTCTTTCTAGGTGCGATCGGGCTTGAGGCGACACCCGAACAATTGCAACGCAACGGTGGGATGTCAAGCGAGATGCGGCGCATGGTGACCGGGTTGGCTCATCAAATCGAGTTGGCGCTGACGACGGCGCAGATGCAGCGGCAAATTTTTGATGCGCTGCGCGGGTTAGCGCCAGAGATGCAGTCGTTGCAACAACTCAGTTCACGCTTAGAGCAAGCGACACCGAGCACCTTAAACACGATCGAGGATGACGTCGTACTCCACCCCGATTTTCCGCAACTCGTCAAAGAGGCGTTAACGCAATTTTGGGGCGGGCCAAAGCTGGCAGAAAGCCCATTGCTTGGCTTGCGCAGTGTGCGGCGGGTGCTTGCCGAGCAAGGCGGCAGTCCGACCAAGGCTTTGCAGGCCGTATTACGGCAAGCGATCGCGAATTTGCGACCCGATGATCAGATCGATCCTTCGGCGCAGGAGTGGCTATTGTACAATCTGTTAGAAGGGCGATTTTTGCGCCGGCAGACGGTGCGCGATGTAGCTCATCGCCTTGCCATGAGCGAGTCAGATTTTTACCGGAAGCAGCGGATTGCGATTGAAGAGGTCGCGCGCCAAATTCTGTTAATGGAAGAACATGAATACGAAAATTCTACTGGCCGAAGATGAGCCCGATCTGCAACTGATCACGCGCATGGCGCTCGAAGACGCAAACTATACCGTCGTTATCGCGAATAATGGTTTTGAAGCGTTAGAGCAACTGGCGCGTCAGACCTTTGATCTCTTGTTGATCGATGTCATGATGCCGCAGATGGATGGATTAGAACTGTGCCAGCGGTTACAGCACCATCCAGTTTGGCGCCAGATACCGATCGTCTTGCTCACGGCCAGCCCCAGAGTGCGGGATCTGCCGCAACACTTGCCATCTTCAGTGCGCGGTTGGGTTGAAAAACCGTTTAATGTGTTCGCGCTGGTGGAGAAAGTCCAATCAGTGCTCGCTGGCGAGTGTTGACAATCGCATGCTTCCATACATCTAAGCTAAGCATCGGTGTTCAAGTGAACAGGTGTAAACGGTCGTGGAATTGCCTGATCGATCAGCCCTTCTAGCCATCTTGTGCCGGCAGATGTATCGCGCCCCGTCGCGTGAGGTCGTATGGCAGGCATTGCTTGATGGCGCGCGCAGCCTTGCCATGGCGAAGGTGGCGTTGATCTATCGGCTTGATCCTGAAAGCGATCAATTGCAGCGGTTTGACGATCAGGCCGATCCAGTAGCAGGCGTGGCGCCGCAACAGATTAGCATTCCACACTACTTGATGCATGATTTACGGTTGTTGCGGCAACCGCTGTTCTTTACGCCTGATCGACAATCAACACCGCTGGCTTTGGCATTGACCCATGCGATCTGGCCTGAACATCCGCCAACGCAGATTGTTTTCTTGCCCCTCGTGGCTCACGGTGTGTTGCAGGGTCTGTGCATTTGTGGATGGGATGCACTGGTCGCTCAGGAATACGCCGGCGTGTTGCAATTTCTCGCCGATGATGCCATGTATGCCCTGATGCGCTTTGATCAGGTTGATGGTTCGCCTGAGCCTGAACCGCTGCCCGTGGATGTCTTCGTCGATCTGGCCTTGCTCTACACCCATACTCCCGATCAACTGATTGGGGTCGCGTTAGAGCAACTGACGAGCGCCGTTGGCGCCGCAGCCGGTGCGCTCTATCTCTACAATGATGAAACAAGCCAGCTCGAGTTAAAGACAATGACGACCAGCGCATCGTTGCCGGCTTTTGCGACCGTACTTCACCAGTTATGGCAACACGAGCTTGGCCAGCAGATGCAAACGTTGGCCGTGTCATTGTTCGAGTCAGCCGAGGAAATCGCTTATTTGGCCACGGATTATGCACAACCACCGGCGTTTGCGCCATTACACGCATTTCTGCGTTCGCATGCGATTACCGATGTACTTTCACTGGCTATCGTGGTCGGTGGATGGCGGGCTGGCGTTGTGCAGTTAGTGCCGTGGCCAAGCAATCGTTTCAGCGAACGGCAGGTGCAGTGGCTGCGCCTATTGGCGCGACAAATCGGCGCGGCAATTGAGCATACCCGGCTCTCTGAGCATTTGCGGATCGAGCTTGATCGGGCGCAGGCAGTGGTGGAAACGACCAACGATGGCATTATTATGATTGACCGTCAGCGCCGGGTTGTGATGGTCAATCGGCGAGCCTGCTATTTCTTTGGTGTGGCCGAGCATGATCTTAAGGGCCGGTCGTATGATGACCTGTTGCTCATTTTTGGCCGGGTCTTTGCCAATAGCACCCGCTTAACGTTTTGGTTGGGGCAACTATTGGGTTCAGAAACCGACCGCGCTTATGAAGAGTTTCAAGTGATTTGGCCAGAGGCGCGCCGTTTACATTGCTTTTCAGCGCCGGTGATTGATCGGCGCGAGCAGTATTTAGGGCGAATCTTGATCTTCCGCGATGTGACGCGCGAGCGTGAAGTTGAGCGCCTGAAAGACGAGTTTGTCTCAACCGTATCGCATGAATTGCGCACACCCCTGACCAGCATTCAGGGGTCTCTGCAACTAGTGTTAGGCGATGCCACGCGGGGCAAGCCCGGTCTTGCTCCTGATCTCGCCGCGCCGGTACGCTCAATGCTCCAAGTGTCGCTGGCGAATACTGAACGGCTCATTCGGCTGGTGAATGATATTCTCGATATTGCGAAGATCGAGCAGGGACGGTTGCAGTTGCAGCCGAAGCCGATCGCACCGATCGAGATCTGCCGGAGCGCCGTAGAGGAATTGCGCGCGTTTGCGCGCCAGTATGGCGTGACCATTTCGCTGAATGTGCCGTCCAATTTGCCATTGGTGGAAGTCGATCGCGATCGGATTGTGCAGGTAGTGATCAACTTGTTGTCGAATGCGATCAAGTTTTCACCGCAAGGGCAGCAGGTGCTGTTGGGCGCCACCCACGAACAGAACGTCGTGCGCTTTAGCGTGCGCGATTGGGGTCCCGGCATTTCCCGCGCCGATCAGATGCGGTTGTTTCAGAAGTTTCACCAACTCGACCAATCGATCAATCGTGAAAAAAGCGGTTCGG
>JAUQOZ010000355.1:0-26204 GCA_030550625.1 Chloroflexota bacterium
ATATGGCCCCCACCCCAGCCCTCCCCCGCTGGGGGAGGGAGTCACCGGGAAGGATGCCGGAGCCGGTCCCTCCCGTGCTCGCGGGGGATTGCTTCGCCGCGCGAAGCGCGGCTCGCAATGACAATGGGGGCGGGAGATGGCTTCGCGCCGCTCGCAAGGACATGAGCATGCGGCAGTGGCACTGCCGCACGCCATAACCGTTACCCGCTGACCGGCGCAGCGACGAGACCCAGCTCGCGCAGTACTTCGTCCATGTGCTTGACCAGCACAATTTCAAGCTGCTCTTTGGCTTCGGCGGGCACTTCGCGCAGATCGATCTCGTTTTCGGCGGGCAGTAGCACTTTGCGCACGCCGGCCCGCTGCGCAGCAAGCAGTTTCTCCTTCACACCGCCAATCGGCAAGACTTTCCCGCGCAATGTCACTTCGCCGGTCATCGCGATTCGCTTATCCACTTCGCGTTTGGTCAGCGCCGAAACGAGCGCGCTGGTGATGGTGATGCCGGCTGAGGGGCCGTCTTTGGGAACGGCGCCGGCAGGCACGTGAATGTGAATATCGCTCTTTTGGAAAAGCTCGGCTTCGATGCCTAGCTCGGCGGCGCGCGAACGGGCGTAGGTGAGCGCGGCGCGGGCCGATTCTTTCATCACATCGCCGAGCTGGCCGGTGAGGATCAACTGGCCGTTGCCGGGAATCACGCTCACCTCGACGAAGAGCACATCGCCGCCAGTGGGTGTCCACGCGAGGCCGGTGACGACACCGACTTCGTTCTCGCCAAGCAGGGTTTCGCTGCGGAAGCGGGGCGGACCGAGCAGGTCATCGAGATCGGCAGCGTCGATCTGAGCCGGCAGATCTTTGCCTTCGGCCAGCCGGGTCGCCATCTTGCGATACACCGCGCCGATGCGCCGTTCGAGATCGCGCACACCGGCCTCGTGGGTGTACTCGCGGATGAGCCGTTGCACCGCGGCGGTCGTGAGCTCTGGGCCGCGCGCCGCCATCCCTTGCTCGCTGCGCTGGCGTGGAATGAGGTAGCGACGGGCGATTTCGAGTTTCTCGCGCTCGGTGTAGCCAGACAACTCCAACAACTCCATGCGGTCGAGCAGCGCCGGCGGGATGGTGTCGGCACGGTTGGCGGTGCAGACAAAGAGCACTTTGCTTAGATCGAACGGCACATCGAGATAGCGATCGACAAAGGCGACGTTCTGCTCAGGGTCGAGCACTTCGAGCAGGGCAGCCGCCGGATCACCCTGAAAGCCGATGCTGAGCTTATCCACTTCATCGAGCAAGATCACCGGATTGTTGCTGCCAGCCCGGCTGAGACCCTGAATGATGCGACCGGGCAGCGCACCAATGTAGGTGCGGCGGTGGCCGCGAATCTCGGCCTCGTCGCGCACACCGCCCAACGCCACCCGCACAAACTTGCGCTCGAGCGCACGCGCAATCGACGCGCCGAGGCTGGTCTTGCCGACGCCGGGTGGGCCGACAAAGCAGAGAATGGGGCCACGCGCCTCGCCGCCGGCACCCTCTTCTTGCCGCAGCTTACGCACCGCCAGATACTCGACGATCCGCTCTTTAATCCGCTCCAGATCGTAGTGATCTTCGTCAAGCACCTGTCGCGCCCGCGCCATGTCGAGGTTGTCCACCGTACTGTTGTGCCACGGCAGATCAAGGATCCAATCGAGATAGGTGCGGGCCACGGTATATTCGGCGGCGCCGGGGGGCATGCGTTCGAGCCGTGACAGCTCGCGCTCAGCCTCTTGGCGCGCTTCGGCAGGCAGGTTGGCCTCTTCTAGCCGCCGGCGCAGCTCGGCAATTTCGGCAGCGTGATCATCAGTCTCACCCAACTCGCGCTTGATCGCCTCAAGCTGCTGGCGTAAGACATACTCGCGCTGGTTCTTCGCGACCTCTTCCTGCGCCTTGCGCCCGATCATCAAAATTTCGCGCTCGCGATCGAGCAGGCGCAGCACGTGCTGCAATCGCTCGGTGATATCGAGCATATCGAGCACCGCCTGCTGATCGTCAAGGTTGAGGTTGAGATTAGCCGCGATCAGGTCGGCCAGCATACCGGGATGGGGCGCATTGGCGGCAGCCATCGCCAGTTCATCGGGCAGATTCGGGCTCAGCTCAACGATCTGCTGGAAGGCGGCCAAGGCAGCCCGCGCCAAACCCGATACCTCCACCGGCACATCAACCGGATCGCGCGAGATGCTGACCCGCGCTTGCGGGTAAGGCTTCAGCGACACCCAATGCTGCACTTTGATGCGGGCCTGCCCTTGCAACAGCAACTGCACCCCACCTTGCGGCATCCGCATCATGCGCACAATCACCGCCGCCGTGCCGGTAGGCGCCAACGCCGCCGGATCGAACTCCTCGCTCGCCTGCACCCGGCGAAAGACGCCAATGGTCTTAGTCGAGAGCGCCGCTTCATCAACCAACTTCACCCAAGCGTCGCCACTGACGACCAACGGCAAAAACATGCCGGGGAAGAGTACGGCATTATTGATCGGCAAAACCGGCAAGACTTCAGGTATTTCCGGTGTTGCCGGACGGGGAATAGGAATTGGTTCGCTCACGGTCGTTCTCCCTCCAACACCGGAATCACCACCTGCCGCAGCGCGCGCCCAGCGAAGGGCAGGCGAATTTCGAGCAGGCCATGGATTGAGCGGGCGCTGGTCTGTTCGGGATCAATCGGACGCTCAAACGGCACTTCGATCTGAAACACGCCGGCGGCAATTTCCATGCGGTGCAGACGGCGCAACCCCGCCGGCAACGACAATTGGCGCGCGCCGGCAATGCGGACAACTTCCGGGGAAGCTTCGATCTGCAAGGTGGCTGGATCGACGCCGGCCAGCTCGATCACCAGCACCATTTCACGATCGGTCTCAAAGACGTTCAACGGCGGCGACCATGGCCGGCTGTCGAATTGGGCATACGGCAACCGGCTGCGCAGAATGCGAATGTACGACGAATCGCTCATTGTTTGCTTCCTTTACAGTTATGGCTCGATGAGGAACGAGCGCTTAAAGAGTTCGTACCGGCGCTTGACCTGCCGTACCCGCCAACCCAGCACTAGCAAGACCACGCCAATTGCAATGAAGAACACCGCGGCGAGGTATGCTAATAGCTCAGGCCATACAATCACTGCCACGCCGAGCGCCACCAACGCAATCCCTTGCGAGAGGTAAAACCACCAGAGGGCCGAGAGTTCGGCGGTAATATAATCAAATGGGCGAAAATCGATCGAATAGACCGGCATCGCTTCACCTCCTTATCATTCATACCAATCGGCGTCAACCCACGTGGTGACGCGATCGAGCGCGCGCCGGTATGCCAACTCGGCGCGCAAGCGGGCAATTTCGCGTTGCATTGCTAGCATGCGCCGGCGCATGTGCAGCACCAAATCAATCGCATCGGAAGGCACTTCCAGATCGTCGATCAGACGGCGAATCCGGCGCAACTCATCAAATTCAGCCGCCGGCAACTGCGGGAAGGGATGAATGTACCCTATATCCGCCAAATATTTCAACACCGGCACCGGCAAACCTACCGCCAGCGCCAATTCTTCCAAGCTCATGCGTCGCACTAACATAGGCGGCGTCTCCTCATTTGCGGGGCGAAGCGTTGCTTCACCCCGGCAGTTATCGTAATTCGGCCAACGTCACCGGCAGGGTCTGTTCGCGACCATCGCGGATGAACGTCACCTGCACGGTTTCACCGACTTGGGTTTCCGTCTCCAAATACACCAGCAACTCTTGACTGGTGGTGATGGATCGGCCATTGATAGACACAATCACATCCCCACCAACCGGCAAGTTCCAATTGCCAACCCGCACCAACCGGTCAGGGCCGCGCAAACCGGCTTGCGCCGCTGGGCCGCCATTGATGAGTTCGGCGATGAGGAGACCTTGCGTTACCGGCAAGCGCATCCCGGCCCGCTCGAAGAGGGCGGCGCGCTGGGGAGTCAGTTCGATCACGCGCACGCCCAGCGACGGGTGCGGATAACGCCCCTCGCGGATCAAGACCGGTACGACCCGCTGCACCGTGCGCGCCGAGATCGCGAAGCCAATGCCGGCATTGGCCCCGCTGGGGCTGAGAATGGCTGAATTGACCCCAATCACCCGCCCCGACAAATCGAGCAGCGGCCCGCCAGAGTTGCCGGGATTGATCGCTACATCCGATTGGATCACCTCACCGATAAAGCGCTGGTTCGGGCTTTCGATCACCCGGCCCAAGGCGCTCACGATCCCAAACGTGAGCGTGCGCTCTAACCCAAACGGGTTGCCAAGCGCGAGCACAAACTGGCCGACGTAGACCTGCGTCGAGTCGCCGATCGGTAACGGGCGAATCTCGCTAGCCGGCAGATCGACCTTGATCACGGCCAGATCGTTCGAGGGATCGCTACCCACGATCTGGGCCGGCAACGTGCGGCCATCAGCCAACGTCACCTGCAACTCATCGGCATCAGCGATGACGTGATAGTTGGTAATGATATGGCCTAGTGTATCATAGAAAAAGCCTGATCCGCTGCCTTGGCGCGGCACCGGGTTGAAGAAAAAATCGTAACTGATCGAGCGGCTGGTGATATTGACTACACTCGGCCCGGCTTCACGATAGACGGCGGCGATCTGGGTTTCCAGATCGGTCGCGGTGAACGGGATGACCGTCGGCGCAACGGCCGGCGCCGGCGTTGGCGACGGCGTAACTGCGACGGCTTCCGAACGATTGCCCACGAACGCCGTCCATACAAATGCGCCGGCGATAACGGCCAGCAATGCCAATTCGATGAATAACACGATCCAACGACCGCGACCGGGTTGTGACGACATAGACAACCTCGTTGTTCGATTATCGTGGTGGAGCCGCACGGCCGTGCGGCTCTGCCGGCTATGCGACTCGACTGACCATGGGGAGCCGCACGGCCGTGCGGCTCTACTGGCCGGATACCGTCACGAACGTTTGCGGTTGCGGGCCAATTCGCGCAACGTGTTCAATTCGGCGTCGGTCAACGGTTCCGGCAACACCAATTTCACCCGCGCAAACAGATCGCCGCGCTCAGCCGGGTTTTCCAACCGTGGCATTCCTTTGCCGCGCAGGCGGAAGACCTTATCGGCCTGCGTGCGCGGCGGAATTTTGAGCGTCACCGTGCCATCAATCGTCGGCACTCGCACCTCGCCGCCTACCGCTGCCGTGAAGGCATCAACCTCGATCGTGGTAGTCAAATCATCGCCGTCGCGCTCAAACTGCGGATGCGGTTCGACTTCGACCACCAGATAGAGATCGCCGGCTGGGCCGCCGCCAATGCCGGGAGCTCCCTGCCCGCTGAGGCGCACGCGGGTGCCGCTGCGCACGCCACGCGGAATGCGCGCTTCGATCCGCCGGTCGCCGACTTGCAGTGAGCGCGTCGTCCCCGAAAATGCCTCCTCTAGTGAGACAGTCACCGGCGCTTCGAGATCGCGCCCGCGAGACGGACGGCTGGGCCGGCGGAATTGCGGCTGCCCGAAGATCGAGCTGAAGAAGTCAGAGAACGGACTATCGGCTCCAAACAGGTCTTCAAGGTCTTCGGGCGAAACGTTATAGGTATACACCTGCTGGCCCGGCGCCGCTTGCCACTGGCTCCAGTTGAAATCGCCGCGCCCGCCGCTGCGTTGCCAACGCTGATAGTACGAGCGCAACTCGTCGTATTTACGCCGCCGTTCAGGGTCGCTCAGCGCCTGATAGGCTTCGTTAATCTCTTTAAAGCGCTCTTCGGCCTTTTTATCACCCGGATTGACGTCAGGATGGTATTGTCGCGCCAGTTTGCGGTATGCTTGTTTAATCGCCTGATCGTCGGCATCAGGGCTTAGGCCCAAGATGGCATAGTAATCTTTGAATTCCATAGTATTTCTACCGTATCAGTTTGTGATAGTGTTGGCGCAACGATGCGCTGCCCACCGTTGCGCCACCGAGTCAACCGCTGCATGCGCCAGATCACCAGCGCAAGATGCCGGCCAACCCGCTAAAATCGCGCAGCAATCGCTCTTCGGCTACACCCGACACAAATTCAAGCCGGGTTGCAAAGGCAGTACAGGCATCAACCAGCACATCACGCAAGGCGACCGGTTGCGGTTCTGCTTCGGGCGCCAGCACGAGCGCCTGCTCACGGCTGCCGGCCAACAACCCGTCGCCGGCCAGCCACACCTGTTCGTTGAGCCGCCATGGCGCGATCAAGACACTTAGCCGGCCTTCTTGCAGCGCGGCCAACACCGGATCGATGCCCCACACACCGGGTTGGCGCGTCACCTGATTAAGTAACTCTTGCTCGTGAACCTGCTCGACATGTTCAAGCGCCGGCAAAACTTTTGCCAGCACATGGGCCGGCGCTGCATCGGGGTGAGGCAGATCAGCCACGTGGGCTACTACCATCTGCTGGACAGTGCGTGGTAACAGCGCCGCAAATTGCTTCGTCGCCTCATCACGGCCAAGCAAGACCAGCCGGCGAATACCAAAGTGGGCCAGCGCCCGCTCGGTCAAACCTGCCAACCGTTGCAGGTAGCGCGCCGCGATATTCTCCATCCGGCGCGCGAAGCGATCGCGGTTGCCCATGGCCTGCGCACGTAACCGCTCGCGCAACCGCTGCGGGTCAAACTGATCGACTTCGCGCCAGAGATCGGCTTCGACGCTGCGGAAGACATCGGTATGCTCGACAATCTCACCTAAAAAGACCTCGAAGAAGCGCCAACCCTCGCCGCGCAACCAAACGACCGCCGCTCGCTCGTATTGGTCAAGCGCATAGATGATCGGGGCAATGTACGGTTCGCCCCAACGCGCCTCAACCCGGCCATTGCTTAAATCGAGCAGCGGCAGCGAGATGTGCAGCGGCAAGCGCGTGATCGCGACTTGCGAACCCGCAGTCTCAGCGGCAAAGATCGCTAACGTGCGCGCTTCGGGGGCAAACTCTGCCTCAAGCGCGGTGAGCACTGCCTGCTCTACCGCAGCCGGCGCGGCCAGCGCCTTCACCGCATTGCGCGCGCGCAACTCCCATGCCCGCCGCGCATTGTCTGGCTGCGTAGGATCGACCTCAACATACAACGACAGCACCGGCGGCTGCAACGCTCCCAGCTCGGCTCGGATCTGTTGCACTGTGTCGCGATCGATCATATATCCCTTCCTTTCTGGTGATTACCGCCACCACCGCGCGATCAGGTTGGCAATGACGGTCAACACCAGACTCACCACCAGCATGGTGCCGAGAGGAATAAAGATGGTTAGATTATCGCGTTCGATCAAAATATCGCCGGGCAGCCGGCCTAGCCACGGCAAACGTCCGGCGGCCAACACCACCAGCCCGATCACGATCAAAACCACGCCGGCGCCGATCAACCAACGTCCTAGCTCGGTCATCGCTGCACCTCACTATGGGCAGACGAGCGCCCTGATGTTCTTCTGCTTTGGTATTATGATGAAACGATATTAGCCAGCGGTCAACGGGGTGCTAATAATGTGTTAGAAATGCATGCCGAGAGCGATTCCGGCAACTGTGATCAGGCTTGCCAGCACCTCTTGCGCGCCGACCAGCGGCGCCGGCGTAGACAGGCTGCGCGGTAATAGCCCAATCCAACAGCGCAACCCCACCAACGCAAAGGCCGCCAGCACGGGCCAGCCGATCCATCCTGCTATCACCAATCCGCCAACCAGCGCGAAGGCAGCACCGTGCCACCAGAATGCTGGCGCGCGGCGCGCCGGTTCGTTGCGCGCAAGGCGTAGGCGAATCCGGACATAGATAATTGCGGTGACGGCTTGCAACGCCAGCAGCAACCATGCCAGCAACGCTCGCGATGCTGGCCAGCCAGCCGCCATCATGATCGCCGCTGCTAGCGCGCTGATCGCGACTGCACCGCACAACTCGGCGGCCAAAGCGCGGCTCGCCTTGCGCAGATCGAAGAATAACTGGCCCAGCGCAAAGGGGGTGGCGAGTACGATTGGCAACCAAAACGGCGCTGCTGCGCTCGTGATTGCGCAGATCAGGCCAATCAGCGCGATTGCGCCATAGCCAAGCGCAAAGCGCTCTGCCCAGACGGTGCGCGGGTACCGTTTCCCGCGCTGGTAATCACCAAACGCTAACTTCAACGGCTGGCGGGCAAGGAACACACCCAATGCAGCGACACTTAATCCTATTCCGGCCAGCGAGGGAGCCAACCATACACCCAACACAACCGGCGCGGCCAACAAGCCCCAGCCGCCATGCTCGACCGGCAAGGCGATGGGACGCAACCGCACCGGTGATGACCGCACCATTGCTACCTGATGATCGCTTGGCATACGCGCATTCCTCATCGTGATCCTTTGAGCAACAACAGGAGCATCATCACCGGCGTGCGCGCCTGAATGCTGTGCGGCAAATGGGCCGGCATATGCACCCATGTGTTGGGCCGAGCGTCGATCGTTTCTTGCCCCAATGTCACCCGCGCTTCGCCTTGCACGAAGTGCAGAATCGCCGGCATCGCCGCGGTATGCTCTGACAACTCTTGCCCGGCGGCAAATCCGAACAGCACAGCCTTGATCGTCTCGTCTTGGTAGATCGTCCGGCTGATCGTACCATCCTCCGGGATGGACACCTGTTCGATCAAATGGCGAATGATGGCAGAATTCATGTCTGATTCCTTTCTGGTCTAGCGCGAGTTGGGATCCCGCTACACCTCATTGCCTGCAACCGCCGGACGCATCACCAGTATCATACCAATATCTATGGCGTGGCTGGCATGGGATCACTTATTATGAAAGTAACTATACAATCCGCTGCAACCTTTACCATCTAGCCATCAGACCTGCCTGCATAAGGATTTTTCATGATCAATCATCTCTTTGGCACTGAGCTGCCAATTATCCAAGCCCCGATGGCCGGTGCGCAAGACAGCGAGTTGGCGCTGGCAGTGTGTCGCGCCGGAGGGTTAGGATCGCTCCCGTGTGCGATGCTCTCACCCGAAGCGCTGCATACTGAACTAGTGAAACTGACTGCACAGACGGATCGACCGTACAACCTCAATTTCTTTTGCCACCAACCGCCAGAGCCAGACCCCGCCCGTGAAGCGGCGTGGCGAGCATTGCTCGCGCCGTATTACCACGAACTGGGCATTGAGCCGGCCCAGATACCGGCAGGCCCGCAGCGCGCGCCATTCAACGCCGCCTTTCTCGACGTGTTGCGTCCCTTCCGGCCCGCCGTCATCAGCTTCCACTTCGGCCTGCCGCCTGACGAACTCATTGCCCCACTGCGCGCATGGGGCGCGACGATCATCGCTTCGGCCACCACTGTCGCCGAGGCAGTATGGCTGGAAGCGCGCGGCGTAGATGCAATTATCGCACAAGGTCTCGAAGCCGGCGGCCATCGCGGCATGTTTCTCACCGATGATCTGAGTACACAGGTTGGGAGCTTCGCGTTAATCCCGCAAGTGGTGCAGGCAGTTAAGGCGCCGGTGATTGCCGCCGGCGGGATTGCCGATGCCAGAGGGGTTAAGGCGGCGTTGGCGCTTGGCGCCGCCGGCGTGCAGGTAGGTACAGCCTATTTACTTTGCCCCGAAGCAAAGACAAGCGCAGTGCATCGCGCGGCGTTGAAACACGAAACGGCGCGCCATACCGCGCTCACCAATCTGTTTAGCGGCCGCCCGGCCCGCGGCATCATCAACCGGCTGATGCGCGAACTTGGCCCGATCAATCCAGCAGCGCCCGATTTTCCTTTAGCCGCCTCAGCGCTAGCGCCGCTCCGCGCCCACGCCGAACGCCAAGGCAGTGGCGACTTCTCGCCCCTATGGGCTGGGCAATATGCGAGCGGATGCCGCGAGCGGCCCGCCGCCGAGATAACGTTGGCGCTGGCGGCTGGGATGTAAGCATCGCATCAGCGCTAGGAGAAGCAGCCTAGTGATGGCTTTCACCGCTTGAGTGCGGGAGAAATCCCCCATCATTCGCCGATTGGAATCAGGTATACTGCATATGAGCGTCATAGATGACGGAGATCGATCTGTAGTATCTGCCGTCGCTACAGCATATAGCCAGAAAGAGAACTGCTATGAATCAAGGTCGCCAATCATTTCCCACCCCGACAATGCAAGGATGGTCGATGTCGGCGCTCGTTGCCATCGCGCTCCTTGTGATGATCGGCGTGTTTATGGTCAGCAATGCAGTCACGACGATTGAAGCCGGCACCCGCGGCGTCCTGAAAACGTTCGGCGAGATTACTGGCGTGCTCGATGAAGGGTTGCACTTCCGCATGCCGTTCATCACCTCGGTGACGGTGGTTGAAGTGCGCACCCAGCGCTACGAATCGAATTCGAGCGCGGCATCGCGCGACTTGCAGACGGTGACGACGCAGGTAGTGATTAATTATCGCCCTGATGCGTCGCAGGTTGACCGGCTGGTGCGCGAAATTGGCGTTGATTACGAGCGCAGAGTGGTTGATCCGGCGATTCAAGAAGCGATTAAGGCGGCTACCGCCCGCTTTACCGCTGAAGAGCTGATCACCCGCCGGCCTGAAGTCTCTGATCTGATTCTGAGTGTGTTGAGCGAGCGGCTGATGCCGCGTGGCGTGATCGTCGAGAATGTCTCGATCACCGATTTTAACTTCAGCCCAGAGTTCGCCCGCGCCATTGAGGCCAAGCAGGTCGCTGAGCAAGATGCGCTGCGTGCCGCCCGCGAGCTCGAGCGAGCGCGAATCGAGGCCCAACAGCAAGTGGCTCGTGCCGAAGCCGAAGCTAAGGCTCGGCTCGAAATCGCCCGCGCCGAGGCCGAATCGCTCCGCCTGCTGGGCGAGGTAGTCTCGCCCCAGTTGCTGCAATTGCGCTTCATCGAGCGCTGGGATGGCATCTTGCCCCGTTTTGTCGGCGGCGATAACGGCCTGCTGACGATGCTCAGCATTCCGACCGACGACATCTTGAACGAGCCGGTAACCACGCGCGCTACACCGCAGAACATCTCCCCGGCGGGAACGGAAGCGGCGCCGAATCCGTAAGCGTATTACGAGCATGGCGTTTTGGAGAAATGCCCCTCCCTGCCTCACCCCGCTGGGGGGATGAGAAAGATCCCCCTCCCCCGCTGGGGGAGGGGCAAGGGGTGGGGCAAGACCTGCCCCACCGAGACCGCAGAGAACCTAGAGGAATAGCCACAAAACATCGTAAAAGGCACAAACGTACAATGTTACACTCTTGTGGCTTCTAGTGGCTCTTCCCCCAAAACCCCTTTGCGCCCTCTGCGTCCTTTGCGCCTTGGCGTTTACCATCCTCTGCGGCCTAGGGTTGCCCCCCTCCCTGCCTCACCCCGCTGGGGGGATGAGAAAGATCCCCCTCCCCCAGCGGGGGAGGGGCAAGGGGTGGGGGCAAGAAAGTGCCTCCCCGCGCTGTATCATCCGGCCCTCAAGGGCCGGGCTACGATTACGAAGCCCGCTGCGCGGGCTGATCGATGAGCGACGGGATCCCGCTCGTGGGGGAGATTGCTTCGCCGCCTCCGGCGGCTCGCAATGACATCTGGGGAGCGGCGTTTCCCAAAACCCCTTTGCGCCCTCTGCGCCCTTTGCGCCTTGGCGTTTACCATCCTCTGCGCCTTTGCTCGCTTTGCGCCTGTGTATCTGCGGAATAACAGCGTAGACTTTGCATACCGCCTCCCCATTTGACACCACACCCAACTTCTGGTATATTCGTTGCACTATGAGAAACGTACACGCATCCACCAAGCAGAGCAAGCGCGCGAAGAAGCCGGACGCAAGGTCTGGTTAGCTACGCTTGTCTGCTGTGCGTAAGAGACAAGGCCCGGCTCACCAGACCAACGGTGCGCCGGGCCAATTGTTTGTGTGGAGGGAATGTATGAAACGGATAGCCACAACCAGCCCAATTGCCTACACGCCACGCTACTGCCGGCCCGAACTCTTCGGCTCTTGTCAAGTGAGAGAGGTGCGATCGTATGCCATTGCCTGAGCGCCTGTTTTTTGTCGATACGACCCTGCGCGAAGGCGAACAGTTCGCCAGCGCCCGCTTTACTACCGCTCAACGCATCGCTATCGCCGAGATGCTCGACGCTTTTGGCGTTGAGTACATCGAAATGACCTCACCCGCCGCCTCGCCGCAAAGCGCGCGCGATCTCGCCACCATCGCTCGCCGCGGCTTGCGCGCTCGTATCCTCACCCATATCCGCTGCCACATGGCCGACGCTCGCCTCGCCGTCGAACACGGCGCGCAAGGCGCGAACTTGCTCTTCGCCACCTCTGAACCACTGCGCACGGTCAGCCATGGCCGGAGTTTGAGCGAGATTCTGGAAGAAGCGCGACAGGTGATCAGCTTCTTGCGTGACCACGACCTCGAAGTGCGCTTTTCGAGCGAAGATAGCTTCCGCACCGATCTCGCCGACCTGATCCGCATCTACCGCGCCGTTGAGGAGATGGGAGTTCAGCGGATCGGCCTCGCCGATACGGTTGGCATCGCCACGCCACGGCAAGTCTACGAGGTGGTTAGCGCGGTGCGCGCCGAAGTCAAGTGTGACATCGAATTTCACGGCCATAATGATAGCGGCTGCGCCATCGCTAATACCTTCTGCGCTGCTGAAGCCGGCGCCACCCATCTTGATGTGACGGTGCTCGGCATCGGCGAGCGCAACGGCATTGCCAGCCTGAGCGGGATGATTGCCCGGCTGGCTAGCGTAGACCCGGCCCGCGTGCAGCGGTACCGGCTCGATCTGCTGCCCAAGATTGATGAGACGGTCGCCACCATGCTCGGTATCGAGATTCCGTTCAACCAGTGCATCACCAGCCCCACCGCATTCCACCACAAAGCCGGGATGCACACCAAGGCGGTGCTGGCCGATCCGCGCAGTTACGAAGTGCTTGATCCGAACTGGTTTGGCCGCCAGCGCACGATCGCGGTTGCCCATCGCCTAGTGGGGTGGCACGCAGTCGCCGAACGAGCCCGCGAGCTGGGTATTACCCTCAGCGAAGCGCAAGCCCGCGCCGCCGCCGCCCGCATTAAGGCCCTTGGCGATGAACACGATCTTGATGGCGCGATGATCGACGAAATTCTCTATAGCTACGCCGAATAACGCCCGTGGCCGCATAGCGCGCGGCCACCAATCAAACGAGGATACGACTATGCCAACGATGAGCGAACAGATTTTGAGCCGCGTCGCCGGTCGTCCGGTGCGCGCTGGCGATGTCGTGACGGCGAATGTTGATCTGGTGATGGTGCATGATAGCTTGGCCCCCGGCATCATTCGCATTCTGCACCAAGAGTTGGGCGCCGAGCGAGTGTGGGATCCGCAGCGGGTGGCGGTGGTGATCGACCACGTCGCTCCCGCGGCTAGCGTGCAGACCGCTGAGAAGCAGCAGGAGGTGCGGCGCTGGGTGCGCGCGCAAGGCATCCCCAACCTGTTTGATGTCGGGCGCGGCATTTCGCACCCGGTGCTGGTTGAAGAGGGGTTGGCCCAGCCGGGCATGTTGATTTTGGGCAGTGATAGCCATAGCACGGCGTATGGCTGCGTGGGAGCGTTTGGCAGCGGCATGGGCAGCACCGACATTGCGCTAGCGCTGGCGACCGGCAAGACATGGCTGCGCGTGCCGGAGACGATTGTGGTGCGCGCACGCGGCACGTTTGGCTTCGGCGTCGGCCCGAAGGATTTGGCCCTCCGCGCTGCCCGCCTGCTCCGCGCCGATGGCGCCACCTACGCCGCGATCGAGTGGCACGGCGTCGAGCAGCTCAGCGTGATGGAGCGGATGACGCTGGCGACCCTCTCGATTGAAATGGGGGCCAAGGCCGGCATTATTCCGCCAACTGGCCTTGATCTCACCGGCCCGCTCGTGCCTACCGTCGATGCTGATGCGCAGTACCAAGAGGTGGTTGAGATTGATCTCGGCCAACTGGAGCCGCAAGTCTCCGCCCCGCATTATGTCGATAACGTCGCCGATCTGAGCGATCTGGGCCGGGTGGCGGTTGATGTAGTCTACCTCGGCACCTGCACCAACGGTCACTACGAAGATATGGCGGTCGCGGCCCAGATTCTGGCCGGACGCCGCCTCGCTCCGGGAGTGCGCATGATCGTTGTGCCGGCCAGCGCGCAGGCGCTGCAACGCGCTGCCGCCGATGGCACCCTTGCTACCTTGCTTGCCGCCGGCGCGACCATCGGCACGCCGGGGTGCGGCGCGTGCATTGGCCGCCACATGGGAGTACTCGCCCCCGGCGAGGTCTGCCTGTTCACCGGCAACCGCAACTTCCGTGGCCGAATGGGCAGTCCCGAAGCGCAGATCTACCTCGCCTCGCCGGCAGTCGCCGCCGCGACGGCGCTCACTGGCTATCTGACCGACCCGCGCACGGTGATGGATGGCCAGCCGGTCGTATCGCAATAACGCTCAGCGCAGAAAGAGAGGCTTTGCTATGGCTCGCGTGTGGCTCTTTGGCCCCGATATCAATACCGATCAGATCGTTCCCGGTCGCTATGCACCGTATATGTTGAAGGATGAGAGCGAATTGCGCCGCTACCCGTTTGTCGAACACCGGCCCGATTTCGCGCCCAACGTGCGCCCCGGCGACATCATCGTCGCCGGCAAGAACTTCGGCTGCGGCAGCTCGCGCGAATACGCTCCGCTGGCTTTGCGCATGGTCGGCGTTGGCGCGATCATCGCTCCGCTCTTTGCTCGCATCTTCTTCCGCAACGCGCTCAATCTCGGCATTCCCTGCTTTACTGCCGATCTGACCGGCGAGCTGGCCGATGGCGATGAGGTTGAGCTTGATCTGGAACAGGGACGGATTACAACCAGTGATGGGCGTGTGATCCACTTGCCGCCGCCACCGCTCTTCTTACGCGAGGTGTGGGCCGCAGGCGGCATTGTGCCGTTCTACCGCCAGTATGGTCGTTTCCCCGGTGAGGTGGCGTGATGCAGATCTGTGTCATTCCCGGCGATGGGATCGGCCCAGAAGTGATGGCGGTAGCGACGGCAGCGCTGCGTGCGCTGGCGCCTGACCTCACCTTGACTGAAGCCGAAGCGGGGTGGGGCGTCTTCCAGCGCACTGGCGTTGCGCTGCCCGCCGAAACGCTGGCAGCGGCCCGCGAAGCGACCGCAATCCTCTTTGGCGCGGTCGCCTCACCGAGCCACCCGGTGCCCGGCTACCGCAGCCCGATTGTCGAACTGCGCCGCACCCTCGATCTCTACGCCAACATCCGGCCCACTGCCGGCCTCGGCGTTGATCTGGTGGTCGTGCGCGAGAACACCGAAGACTTGTATAGCGGGCGCGAGCGGCTCGAAGACGATGGCAACACCGCCATCGCCGAGCGGGTCATCACCCGCGCCGCCTCGGCCCGCATTGTGCGTACGGCCTGCGAATTGGCCCGCACGCGCCAAGCCGCCGGCCATCCCGGCAAGGTTACGATTGTTCACAAAGCCAATGTGCTGCGGATCAGCGACGGCCTGTTCCGCACCGTGGCGCTGGAAGTCGCTGCCGACTTCCCTGAATTGACCTTTGAGGAGCGGTTGGTTGACGTGGCTGCAATGCAATTGGCTGCCCAACCGCAACGGTTTGATGTGATCGTCACGACCAACCTGTTCGGCGATATTCTCTCAGATATTGCCTGCATTTACGGCGGCGGTTTGGGTGTCGCCGCCAGCAGCAATCTCGGTCACGGACGGGCGTTGTTCGAGCCGGTGCATGGCGCAGCGCCCGACATCGCCGGACGTGGCATTGCCAATCCAACCGCAGCCCTCAACTGCGTGGTGATGCTGCTCGAGTGGATCGACCGTCCTCACGTGGCCGAACGGCTGCGCCGGGCCATAGATGCCGTCGCCGCTGCTGGCATTCGCACCCCCGACGCTGGCGGCGATGCAACGACTCGTGAAGTAGCTGACGCTATTCTGGAACAGATTGCAACCTTAGCTTGAAAGGAGCACCTACCATGCATGCTGAATGCCCCGAATGTGTTGCCCCAATCACGCTGCCGGCCAACACGCTGGAGAGCGAGATTATCGCTTGCCCCGATTGCGGCGCTGAATTGGAAGTTGTTAGCTTGAACCCGCCCACTCTCGCTCTCGCCCCTGAGGTCGAAGAGGATTGGGGCGAATAACGACCTTATTTATGCCACAAAAAAGGAGTTCATTTATGCGCGCCGAATGCCCCGAATGCGCCGCCGAAATCATCTTGCCGGCCAACACGCTTGAAAACGAAATCATCGCCTGCCCCGATTGCGGCGCTGAATTGGAAGTTGTCAGCCTCAACCCGCCCACTCTCACCCTCGCGCCTGAAGTGGAAGAGGATTGGGGAGAATAGGAGAACCGATTATGCGCATTGCCGTCCTCTGCTCGCGCATCCGCGCCGAAGAGAAGCTGCTCTTTCAAGAGTTAGAACGCCGTGGTCTCGATTATGTCAAAATCGATGACCGTGAGCAGATCTTTGATCTCCACCAGACCAGCTACCCGTTCGATGTCGTGCTCGAGCGCGCCATCCAGCATAGCCGCGCGCTGTACATGCTCAAAATCCTGAACGACGCCGGCGTGCCGACGGTCAACACCTACCACGTCGCCCTTACCTGCGGCGACAAGTTTCTCACCACGCAGGCGCTGATCCATGCCGGGGTGCCGACGCCGCGCTGCTTGCTCGCTTTCACGCCGGAAAGCGCGCTCGAAGCGATCGAGCAGCTCGGCTATCCGGTGGTGCTCAAGCCGGTGATCGGTTCGTGGGGGCGGATGGTGAGCAAGATCAACGACCGCGACGCCGCCGAAGCCATTCTTGAGCACCGCGACGTGCTGGGCAACTACCAGCATTCGATCTTCTACATCCAGCAATACATCAACAAGCCGGGCCGCGACATCCGCAGCTTCGTGATCGGCGACGAGTGCATTGCGGCGATCTACCGCACCAGCCCGCACTGGATCACCAACACCGCCCGCGGCGGCGTCGCGACCAACTGCCCAGTCACGCCAGAGCTGGCCGATCTGAGCGTGCGCGCTGCCCACGCGGTCGGCGGCGGCGTGGTCGCGATCGACATTCTGGAAACACCAGACGGCGAGTTGTTAGTCAACGAAGTGAATTACACGATGGAGTTCCGCAATAGCATCGACACCACTGGGGTTGACATCCCGGCCCGGATTATCGATTACGTGGTAGAAGTGGGCAGCGGGCGTCGTAGTGTTTGATGAGGCGTGTATGACTTTGCGCGTTAGCATTGTGGGCGCGAGCGGCTATGTCGGCGGCGAACTGTTGCGCCTCTTGCTCGACCACCCGCACGTGACGATTATGCAGGCGACCAGCGCCCGCAACGCCGGGAGATACCTCTATCAGGTGCATCCCAACTTGCGTGGCCGCACCAACCTGCAATTCGTCCACCCCGACACCTTGCAGCCGTGTGATCTGCTCTTTCTGGCCCTGCCTCACGGCGAGGCGGCGCAGGCCATCGAGCGCTACGCCGCCCTCGCCGAGCGGATCATTGATTGTTCGGCTGACTTCCGCCTGCGCGATCCGGCGGTCTACCAGCAGTGGTACGGCAATCCGCACCCGGCTCCGGCGTGGCTGGAGCGGTTTGTGTATGGATTGCCCGAAGTGAACCGGGCTGCGCTGATCGGGGCACGCTATGCCAGCGGCGTCGGTTGCAATGCCACTGCCACTAACCTTGCCCTGATGCCGCTGGTGCAAGCCGATCTGATCGACCGCACCCGCCCGATTATTGCCGACATAAAGGTGGGATCATCGGAAGGCGGCGCGACAGCCAGCGACGCCAGCCACCACCCCGAACGCTCCGGCGCGGTGCGCTCGTTTGCGCCGGTTGGTCACCGCCACCTTGCCGAAGTCGAACAAGTGACCGGCTTGCGCAACGTTCACATGTCGATCACCGCGATCGAGCTGGTGCGCGGTGCGTTAGCGACGGTGCATGCCTTCGCGGCGCGAGACTTGACCGAGAAGGATTTGTGGCAGGCGTACCGCGGTTTTGCCCGTGAACAGCCATTTGTCCGCATTGTGAAGGAGCGACAGGGCATTTATCGCTACCCCGAACCGAAAATACTGGCAGGGGCCAACTACGCCGACATCGGCTTCGCCTACGAGCCAACGACCGGGCGGATTGTCAGTATCTGCGCGATCGACAATCTGATGAAAGGGGCTGCGGGGAGCGCGGTGCAGTGCATGAACTTGATGTGCGGGTTTGCCGAGACGACGGCGTTGACGTTTATGGGGTTGCACCCGTAGGGACGGGTTGATGAATGCTTTATGGAGTGCGGCAGTATAACTGCCGCACTCCAAAACGCTGGGCAGGAGTCACCCGTAACAGGCATGGAGTGCGGCAGTGGGACGGCCGCACTCCATAGTTCCCAACAATCGCGACCTTCATGACCTCGCCGAAACCGCTCGCAAAAGGTATGGAGTGCGGCAGTGTGACTGCCGCACTCCAAAGCTTCTACCGCGCATAAGCCGGTCTGAAACCAGCCCTACTCGTGTTCAGTCAATTCCTGATCGGCCAACTCGGCCTGCAACGCCTGAATCGCCACCAATAACTGGCGCTCGCGCTCGGCCAACGTGGCCGCCATTGCGCGCGCCGCCGACAACTGCGCAGCGCGGGCTAGGGCCGTTGCGCCGGCAGGGACGGTATCATTTTCGAGACGGGCAACCGACTGGCGCGCCCGCTCGAGGCCGGGACGCAAGCTGTTAAGGCGAGCGGTAAGTACTTCGATGCGCTGGCGAAAGTGATCTTGCATGGTCTATCCTCCACACACATTCGCCGGGCGCACCGGTAGCGCCGCGGCGACAATGACCTGAGCGGCACCGTCGCCGCGATCCTTTTTTAGTATACCATTTTCGTCGGATTTTGCAAGATATGTGCAATATTAGTGCAATCGTCTGAATTAGCCCTCTGAGGGTATAACACTGCGCTAACACTCCGCTACTGCCCAACTAATGTGGCCGGAGTAGAGTGATGTTAGCTAAAAAACAACATAACTCAAGCGAGGTCACTATGGTCTTTTCAACCCCAATTCGCACCGGTGAACAGAGCATTGACCGCGTGTTGCAAGCGGGATTACCGGTTTTGCTCGTCTTCGACCGGCGCGGTTGCCAAACCTGCCAGCAACTCGAACCAACTCTTGACCGGTTGGCGCAACGCTTCGCCGGCAAGGCGCTGATTGCACGGGTTGACGCTGATGATAATCCGGCGTTGGTGCGGAAATACAACGTCACCGATCTACCGGGGCTGGTCTTTATTAGGAATGGCGCGACGGTGGCGCGCACTGCCGGCGTTGCGCCAGAGGCGGCCTTGCAAGCGTGGTTAACCTACCTGAGCGGCGAGGGTTCGCAGCCGCCGTTGCCGAGCGGGCCGAGCGTGCCGCTGCACCGATCGGCGCCGTCCGCCAATGGCGCCACTCCCGGCCCTACGCCCAACCGTCCAGCCGCCAGCGAACCACGCGCGCCGGCTGGGCCAGTGGTGCTGCGCGACGCCACTTTCGATCAAGTGGTTGGTCAGAGCCAGCAGCCGGTGCTGGTCGATTTTTGGGCGCCGTGGTGCGGCCCCTGCCGGGCGGTCGCGCCATCGATCGAACGGCTGGCGCAAGAGTTTGCCGGCAAAGCGGTGGTGGCCAAGCTCAACGTTGACGAAAACCCGTACACGGCCCAACGCTTCGGCATCACCGGCATCCCGGCGATCTACGTCTTCAAAGGCGGTCGCGTCGTTGAGCGGCTAGTCGGCGCGCAGCCGTATCAGGTCTTACGGCAAGCGTTGGCCCGGCATGCCGGTGCATGAGCATCAACCTTGCTTAGGTTGAAATCGGAACATCACGCGCAGCCAATGCCGGCTGCGCGTCATTTTGTTCCTTGTTATTTCCCCAATAGCGGCCATCGGCGGCTATAATAATGCTACCGGCCATTATTGCTTAATGCTCCAAACACCATGGCGACTGCGATCCCTCCTCAGTTCGAATTGTATTTGTTGGGCACGCCGCGTTTCTGGACGGGACAGCATGAAGTGACATTCCAGCGCCGGCAACCGCTCGCGATTATGGCGACGCTCGCGCTCTACGACCGCGCCGTGACCCGCGACGAGTTGAGTTATCTGTTATGGCCCGATGCACTCCAAACGGTTGCTCGCCAACGCCTGCGCCGGTCGCTCTCGCAATTGCGGCAAACGATCGGCGCAATTGCCGATCAATTGTTGATCAGTACAACTCACGTTCACAGCAATCTGCTGCGTTTCAATAGCGAACACTGCCGGGTCGACGCGCGCGAGTTCCTCCATTTGTCGCAACGCGTGCGCGCGCTTCCGCCACACCAGCAGTTGCCGATGATTGCCGAAGCGATTAAGCTCTATCGCGGCCCGTTCCTCAACGGGATCGAGTTGGAAAATGCACCCGAATTTGAGCATTGGCTCCAGCAACAACGATCCCACTTCGAGCGCTTGTATTTCGATGTGATGGTGCGGGCCATCGATGGCTATGCCCACATTGGCGATCTGCCCAACGCCGTCTCTGCCGCTGAACAAGCGTTGGCCATTGATGCGTTGTCGGAAGAGGTGCATCGCAAGCTGATGTGGCTGTACGCTAGGCTAGGCCAACGCAGCAGCGCCATCCGCCAATTTGCGCTCTGCACAGATATGCTCGAACGCGAATTGGCCGTCAAGCCTGACCAAACTACCGTTGAGCTGTACCAAGCCATATTAGCTGGCCAGATCGCAGCGGCGCAAGCATTGGCCTTTCCCCGCCCCACACCTGAATCTGGCGCAATTGGGCAGCAATCGTCTTCCCAACGTACTGAGACGCCCCCTAACCCGCTTGCGCCGCTCAACGACATCACGGCAGCCGTGCAAGCTGCATTTGGCAGCGGCGCTCCAGTCATCTGGATTGAGGGGCCGGCTGGCGCCGGTAAGTCGTGGCTGGCGCGCACTTTGCCGACTTGTATGCCATTAGCGCCAGCAGTATGGCGTGCCAGCGCGCGAGCTGTTCCCGCCGAAATGCCATTCGGGTTGATGAAGGCCATATTGCAGATGGCTATCCTGCAACGGCTCAATGACACCCATGCCCAAACCGGCATCGCGCACCAGCCTGATTTGTGGATGAGTGAAGCTACGCGAGTTCTGCCTGAACTACGCGCGATCTTTCCCCAATTGCTCCCAGCAACCCAGCAAAAAGACGAGACGCTAGCGCCGCAACCCATCGGGCAATCCCGTCTGCTGCAAGCCTTGTCGCGGGCAATGCTGGCGTTAGCCGGCAACCAGCCAGTAGTGGTGATACTTGAAGATGTCGATGAAGCTGACCGCTTATCGATCGAGGCCATCCGCTGGTTGGCACGCGCCTGCCGCGGCACACAGGTTGCGTTGTTTATCACTTGTCGCACTGCTGAGCGTGAACCGCTCGCCGCAGTGCTGGCCGAACTTCGCCAACAAGCTATGGTATGCCACTGGAGCTTGCCGCACCTCGATCAAGCAACGGTATTGCAGCGCGGTCAAGCCGCCGACCTCGCACCAGAGCAGGCGCTCGCGATATGGCGCGCGACTAACGGAGTTCCATTGGCGGTTACTGAAATGATCCGTGCTGCCGTTACCGCCGCAGCCGCCAGCACGCCATTGCCAGCTTCATTGGCCGAAGCCATTCAGCAACAAATCCAGACACTTGATGCCGCCGAGCGGCGCGTACTAGAAATCGTCGCCGTGCTAGCCAGCAGCAGCGTTGACCTGATCCAAACGATCAGCGGGCGTAATCCGGCTGAGTTGGAACAAGCCTGCGCACGGCTCTGCACGCGCAATTGGCTCGTTCAAGACGCCACCCAATACACCATGGCCCATCCCGAAATACGGGCAGCGGCGCTCGCATTGCTCAGCCCCGCGCGGCGCCAGAATCTGCACCGCCAAGCAGCCAACGCTCTACGCCAGATGAAGGCTGGCCTCACGGTCATTGCCAACCATCTCGAACAGGCTGGACAGGCCAACGAAGCTGCCGAGCTGTGGCTGCAAGCCGCTCGCCATGCCCGCTCGCTCTTCGCGCACGAGCAAGCCCTTGCCGCCGCGCAACGCGGATTGGGCTTAGCCACCGATCGTCGCCTCCTGTTCCACCTGCTCTGTGAACAAGAGGACATTTTGCACGAACAGGGCCGGCGCGATGAGCAAGCGACAATACTGGCCGCGCTCGATCAATTCAGCGAAAATTCGCCAGATCAACCAGAGTGGCGCGGCCTGTTTTATCTACGGCGCGGACGCTATGCCTTGGCGCAAAATCATTGGCCGGACGCAGTTGATGCCCTGCGCCGGGCGACGGTCTACACCCTCCACCATGATATTGCCGCCCTCACCCTGCTCGCCCGCGCTCTGTGGCACCAACACGCATGGGATGCGGCGGAACAAGCGCTGCATCAGGCCCATCAAGCTGCTCAGCAACAATCCCAGCCCGATCTATTCGCACGGTATTGGCTGGCGCGCGCCGATTATGAACAAGCGCGCGAACGGTTCGCCGCCGCTGAAGAGGCCTTGCAACAAGCGATCCAGTTTGTTGATCCGCAAGCGCCGCTGTTGCCTGAAATCATGCTGTTACGCGGCAATCTAGCCACTGTGCGCAATGATTTTGTCACCGCGCTCACGTATGGTCAAGAGGCTTACCGGCTCTTCAACCGGCGCGGGATACCCGATCGAGCGGCGGCAGCGAGTGTGCTTATTGCGCGTGCGCAAGCCCGGCTCGGCCAGCTCAGCGAAGCGGTAGCGGAATATGAACGCGCATACGCCGGTTATGCCGCCATTGGATTGCGACAAGGCATGGCAGCTAGCCGGGTGAATGCAGCCACCATCGCGTTGCGCAGCGGTGATTTCGATCATGGCATAAGACTGGCGACCGAAGCCTATACGTTGTTTCAGGCGATTAACGATGCGCGTGGCATGTGCGTAGCAGCCAGCAACATTGGCGCAGCGCTGGTGTGGCAAGGCAATGGCGCGGCTGCTGAACACTGGCTGCGCGACTCGCTGGCGCGCGCGCAGGCGCTGCAATTGCCGGCGCAGCAAGCAGCGGCTCTCGCCAATCTCGGCGCTGCTCTCTTGCAACAGGGGCGCTTGGTTGAAGCGCGCGCCGCTATGGAACAAGGATTAGAGCTACGCGCCCAACAGGGCCTGCTTGATATGAGCATTGATCGCGCCTTTCTCGCCATTGCGTGCTTACGGCTTGGCGATGATGTTGCTGCCGATGCGCACAGCGCGCAAGCCATCCACGATCTCGCGCGCGCTCCTGCCGTTGAACATCCGCAGCAGATCTGGTTTGCCCGTGCCCAAGTGTTGCGCGCCTTGGGCCGCGATGACGAGGCGCATGCCGCCCTCCAGACGGCAGGAGATGCTGTGCAACGCGAGCAAAGCCAATTGCCGCCGGCGCTTCATGACCGGTTTCTGACCGCGTTCGCCTTTAATCGAGCGATCATCCAAGCGCAGACGGCCAACCGCTGGCCTGACCCGCCAGCGTTGGTATGAATGGCATACCGCCATGTAGACGCCGTGTGGACGCTTTGCCGTTATGATGCGTTGCAATCGGTATGCAGCAAACCTACTAAATAGGAGCCATCAAGATGAGACAACGAGGCTGTAATCCGCTCGGCGCAATCATTGGACTACCGGTCATGCTTATTGCCGGTATGTTCTTCTTCGGCTTTGGGTGGCAAATCCGCACCGATCTTGAGCGCCAGATGGCGACGATGATCCCGGTGCAGGGGATGGTAGTCGATGTGGTATCGCGGGTGGCTAACACCAACAGCGGGAATAGAACGTTCTACTATCCGGTGGTCGAGTTCCGCACCGCCACCGGCGAGCTGATCCGGTTCGAGAGCACCCTCGGCGGCAATCCGCCGGCCTTTCAAACCGGCGAGCAAGTAGAAGTGCTGTACGATCCACAAGCGCCGCAATCAGCCCTCATCAATACATGGGAAAACTGGCTGCCGGTCTATATCTTTCTTGGCGCCGGCGGCGTCATGATTGGTCTCGGCGGTTTAATGACATTCGATTTGGTATTGAAACTCTTGAAACTCGGCGGATTGCTCGGCCTGATCGGCGCGATCCTATGGCGCCGCCGCGCCTAAATCCACGGCATCCCACCCTTTCTATCGAGCAGGATGCCGTGTTTATGCTTATGGATTAGCCGGCGTTTCTCTTGGCGTGGCCGGCTGCGTGGTATTCGGCTGCGGGATGACTAACGCCTGCCCATCCACCGCTTGATTGTTGAGCAACAGGGTCAGATTGGTATTCGGGTCAACGAACCACACATTCCCCTTCGACATCATCTGCACCAGCAATTCGCGCTTGCGCAGCTCGAACAGTTCAGGGTTCTCGCGCCAATAACGACCCTCGATGGCGCGTACCTGCGCTTCACGGTTGGCGGCCTCCAGCGCGGCAGCAGTGATGCCCTTTTCACGGGTCAGCGCCACCAGCGCCTCTTGCTCGGCTTGGAAGAGATTGTTGGCCTGTTGGGCCTCAATCTGCTGCCGGCGTTTCTGCTCAGTCTCGATCTGCACTTCCAGATTCGCCTTTTCGGCCAGCAATTGCGCGTAGGTATCACCGACCTTGATATCGAGCACCTTCACCGCTTCGATCGTGATATAGAGCTGATCAACCGGCGCGCGCTGGCCATCGCCGGGAGGCGTGGTGAGAAAGCGGCGGATGCGCTCGGCAAACGAGCCGCGATCCGAGAGCGCTTCATCGAGGGTGAATTGGGTGCTGGCGCTCTTGAGCGCATCGTTGATAAACCCATCGAGAAAATCACCGAGCAGCGTGTCACTCACCCCGATCTCGGCATAGGCTGCGCGCAACGCCTGCTCGGTCGGCAAGCGGCGAAAATCAACTTGGATGTCGATATCGTACAGTTGCTTATCGCTGCTGGCGACATTCTGCGAAATTTGGCGCGCTTGGCGGCGTACATTAACCAGCTCGATCTCGGTGAACGGCGCAAAGGGGCGAAAGATCGGCCCCGGCCCATGCACAGCGACGATCCGGCCCTGCACCAGCTCAATCGCGGCCTGACCCTCATCAACCTGCACATACTTCATCGTGCTCAGGCCAATGCCGGCAATGATCAACAACACAATAAACCCGCCCACCAACGACAACCGTGAATTCATACTTCCTCCTCCGCTTGTGCGCGGCGCTCGCTGCGACATCACAACCCCCTCTGTTCACATCCGCAATGATGTCTGTTCATGTTGGGAAGTACGCACGGCGGCGGCAGAAGTTGCATCCGGCTCGGCGATGCCCAACGTTTCGGCGACAATATAGAGTGGCCGGCCTTTCACTTCATCGTAGATGCGACCGACATATTCGCCGATGATGCCGAGCGAAATCAGTTGCACTGCGCCAAGGAAGAGCACGCTGGCCAAGGTGCTGGCCTGCCCGTAAAACGCCGGTTCGGCGGCGGCAGGATTGGCTAACCGCATAATAAACACGACCAACAGGAAGATCATGCTGATCGCGGCCACAATAAAGCCGAGATACGTGGCCAGTTGCAGCGGCAAATACGAAAAGCTGGTGATTCCATCGAGGGCAAAACGCAGCATCTTGCGCAGGGGGTATTTGGTGGTGCCGGCGGTGCGGGCATGGCGGCGGTACGGCACCCCGGTCTGGCGGAAACCAACCCACGCCGACAAGCCGCGCATAAAACGGTGATGCTCGCGCATGCGCTTGAGCGCATCGACGACTTTGCGATCCATCAACCGGAAATCGCCGGTATCGACCGGAATCTTGACGTTGGTGATCCGCACGATGAGGCGATAAAAGAGAGCCGCCGTCGTCTTCTTAAACCACGTCTCGCCTTCACGTTCTTCGCGCACGCCATACACCACCTGATAGCCTTCGCGCCAGCGCGCAATCAGATCGGGAATCACCTCCGGCGGGTCTTGCAAATCAGAATCGATCACGATCACCGCCTTGCCGGCAGCGTAGTCAGTACCGGCGGTAATCGCAATCTGATGGCCGAAATTGCGCGAAAAGTTAATCACCTTGATCCGCGGATCACGCTCGTGCAGCTCACGCATAATTTCCGGCGACCGATCCCGGCAGCCATCATTAACCAACACCAGCTCAAACGGCTCCCCCAGCGGTTCGAGCGCCGCAATCACCCGCCGGCAAAACTCGGCGATCAATTGCTCTTCATTGTAGACCGGCGCGACCACCGAGAAGGTTGGTTGCACATCAGACATATTCCCTCCCCGCCCTGATTGGCGGCAGATCCAAACCGTTTATTTCAGCACCGGCGTATACCTGAGGTGACAACGCAACGTCTTTCCTCA
>JAUQOZ010000355.1:26214-28550 GCA_030550625.1 Chloroflexota bacterium
ACATATTCCCTCCCCGCCGCAAGTGGCGGTTGTGAAGATATTGAAGAATAGCATCTTACGCCGTGCAGACGTATCACCGTGCGATTACCAATAACGGGTAAAGCCGCCTGTCGCAAGTTCAATCTCGGCTACCGTCAGATGGATCACAACCCAATAAAACAGCAGCGCGCTGATGAAGAGCGATCCGAAGGCAAACGGCTTCCCCAATCGCCGCAGCCGGTGATCCATGTCGGCGAGAAATGACGTTATGAAAAGGGTTAATGCCGGCATCATCGGCAAGAAGAAGCGTTCCTTATTGATCGTGAGCGTCACAACCAAACCGTAGAAGATTACCCATCCCAGCAAAAGTAGATAGCGCCGATGCGATAATGGGCCTTTCACAAGCATACCACCGAACGCGGCGAGACCAAGCGGCCATATAAATAGCTGATGGATTGTATACTCGCCAAATTGACGGATATTACCTAACCAATGGCGCCAAAGTTCATACGGATCAAAGTTTAAAATAAACCACATTTGTTCAAACGTTGATCCTTCCGGCACAGGATCAGTCCGTTCAAAAGCGAATGACCAAATGTTCACGTATTGCCGCGTCGAAAAGGGCAGGCCTGCATCGCGAATATCGAGCAGCCACTGCGGCGCTGACATAAGTAGAAATCCGCCGAGCAGAGCCAGCGGGCCGACCAAACGGCCAAGGCGGCCTAACCACGCTAACCTTGGCGGCAGTTGCGGCATCGGTTGGAAGTACAGCCACACCAAGACCGGGATTAACAGCATCGTGGTCTGCACACGAAAGAGGTAGGCAAAACCGAGCGCCATTCCAGCGAGGATGACTTGTCGCCAACGCAGCGGCTCATGCCATAGCAAGGCCAGCAATGCCAATGCGGCAAAACTGACCATTGGCGCATCAGTGCTGGCAAAAACGCCATGGGAGATCACCACCGGCGCTGCTACCATCACTGCGCCGGCTACCCAAGCATACGATCGATGTATCACTCGCCATGCCATAAGCGTGGTAGCGCCGATCGTAATGAATGTAGCGATTGCGCCAGCGATTCGCCCAAACAGCAGCGCTTGATCGCCAGCCAACTGCCCTAGCCATAGAATCAGCGGGAAACCGAACGGGTAAAAAGGATGGGCGCGGAATACGCGCCGCCAAGAGCCGCCATGGTACAAATGCCAATAATAATCAGGCCCCTCAACGTACCAATGCCATTGCAAGGTTGCTATGACAGAGAACGCCAAAAGCATAACGATCAGCATGGCCAAGAGTGCGCCGCTACGCGCGCGAGCGGCGCTTTGCGCGAAGAAGGCGCCAATGGTTAATGCCGCTGCCATGCCCGGCAACCACGAAAAAGGCAACCACGTGTAGCCGCCGATCGCAGGCGGATGCCAGACTAGCACGTCGTACACGAGTGGCAGTAAGAGCGCAATTCCCGCCAACCCGATCAGCCTTCGCCCGCGCAATGGCCACAATAGACCGGCGCTTGCCAGCACCGTTAAGCCCATCGTTACCAGCGGCAACACCGGCGCAGCCGCCACCGACGAACTGCGAATGCTGACATGCCTTATTGCGATCCCCAATAATCGGGGATCATCTTGAGCAAGACGCTGAGGTTCAACGTCAATGGTGAAGCGGCGGGGAGTAAATAGTTCGAGCCAGTGATATGTCGGCGGCGATTGCCACAAGAGATGGTAATGACGGAAGGCCTTCCCGTCATCGGTGTCTACAATCGTTACTACGGGGAATGCCCGATCGCCAATCGTAACATAAGCCGGAACATCACCGGGAATATAGGCTTGCAGCGTCACAAGGTAGGCCGAATGTACCGGCGGCAAATTGATTACCGCCGATCCACTCGTCCAACGAAACGGCATCCCGGTAGGGGTTTGCTCCTTGGCAAAAAAACCGGTTCCGACAATCGCCGAATCAGCCCCGCCAATGACCGCATCAATCCGCCATGGGCGCGATGCCAATAGCCATGTTGCGCTTAGGGAAAGTACGACCAATGCAAGGAGCGCTGCCGATTGGAGAAGCTGTATACGTGAGAAATAAAAACGCATGATAATCTCAATGGCGCAAGCAATCGCGAATAACCAAACTCACACCGCCGCCATCTCTTCCCAATTCGGCCCGGTTTCGAGATTGACGCCGAGCGGTACCACCAGTTGGTAGGCGCTGCTCATCACTTCGCGCAAGAGCTGGGCCGCCGCTGGCACTTCTTCCTCCGGCGCTTCGGCGATCAGCTCGTCATGCACCTGTAAGAGCAAACGAGTGCGCAAGCCGCGTTCGCGCAAGGCGCGATGGACATTGACCATCGCGATCTTCATGATGT
>JAUQOZ010000233.1:0-22511 GCA_030550625.1 Chloroflexota bacterium
CGCAGCCCGGCCTAGGGCAACGACATTTGTTTGGGTTAGCGATAAACTACTCAACAACGCGCTGTTCGCCACGCTCCAACCCGGACTGAGGCTATCACGGTAGACCGGCACAATCTGCAAGTTACTTACATCATTGCCAGCCGCAACCGTCGCAGTCGTAGCATTTGCCGGCAGTTGTGTGGGCAAAGGCGTGCGGGTAGGCGGCGGCACGAATGGGGTTGCGGTTGGGCGTTCTTGAAAAAAAGGCGCGATGGTTGGCGTGGGTGCAACGGTCGTTGGCGGATCAACGCTCAAACGGCGGCCACAACCGGTCAGGATCATAAGCAGACAAAGGATGAAACAGGCAAGCCGCACACGCATACGATCCTCTGGGTAAGCAAGATCTCAAACAATATGCCCATGAAACGACGATCGCTTCAGACCCTTCTAGCCTGTTACGCTGGAAGCGAGAAACGAAACCACGCCGCGCGCGGAAGAGGGAAAGGACAAAACGTAGTCCATAACATGGTCTGCCAACCACAGCTTTCAGCGCGTTGGCAATGGGGAGAACCTCTCCTGCCAGCGTAGCTGCCGCCTTCGCAGGACATTGCTACATTGCCAGCGGCGCGCACTGATCACGTGCTAGTATACCGCGCCGCCAGCAGCGCCGCACCGCCATCCCGGCAACAACTCACGAGCTACGCTCGATGCGCTGCGGTTGAAACACCCGCCATGGCCGCACCGGCGCCGGCTTGCCGGCGGCGATCTGCGGCAGCGCGTTGATCACCCCCATCATTGTACCGACAAAGACCATGCTGCCGCCTTCCCATGACATGTCCACGTAGGCATACACAAAATGGGTAAAGATGTAAAGGGTAGCGGTCAGGGCAAACACGCGCAATTGGCCGCGCGGCATCAAGCGCACCATGCGCGCCCCATAGAGCATCGTTAGCGCCAACAAGAGGATGAACGCATAAAACCCGATCACGCCGATCTTCATCCAAACCCACATAATCGAGTTGTGCGTGATATATTCCCACCATTCAAAAAAGCTAATATCAGGCATCGGCACCACCATATAAAACTTATTGCCAAAGCCAATGCCAGTAAGGGGCGCATTGCGAATCGTAAACATAATATTGATGTTTTCCAAATCGCGATAGATATTTGAAGCCGCATCACGGGCGCTTGGTTGGCCAATCACCGAACGCACTGCGCGCGCGAGAATACCCAGCGGCCCTTGATTATTCCAGAACACCACTAAATAGACTGCCATCGCCATTGCACCGGTGGGGGCAATCAGGTAAAAGAGGCGGCGATTCTCGATGAACAACAGCAACACGATCAAGCCAATCGCGATCCCCAACGTCAAAAAACCGGCGCGGCGAAAATTGGCGACGAGGCTAAACAACACAAACGGCGCCATCAAAACCATCGTGAAACGGCGAGCAGCGCTATCGCGGTACAGCCAAGCCGCAATCAACAGCACAAAGAAGAAGTTGAAATGGATCGACATGGCATGTTCAGCGATCCGCTCCACTCCCTCTAAATCCCATTTCAACACATCATGCACATACCAGACGCCAGCGACACCCTTAGCAAACAAGGCCACGGTCGCAATCCAAAAGAGCGTATTCAACTGGGCGCGGGTTTCGATCAGATTGCTCGCCAACAGCAACATGAGCGGCAAGTAAAAGATCGAACGCACCTCCCAGAGTGCAATCACCCGATTGCCGCCATTGGCCAAGCCATACACCAAACCTATCGCGTTAAACGCCAAGAAGATCGCCGCCGGCCAAAAGAGCGGGCCAAAATGAATCCGCAACCGCCGTTCCGCTGCTGCCCGCACAAACCAGACCACCAATGTCCAGACAATCGTCAACTCTTGCGGGCTAAACGAGAACGAGTCGGTCAGATACATGATCGACTCGCGGCTAGAGAGATTTTTGGTGAAGGGATACCACGGGTGCAACGAGCGATCGCCAAACAGAGTCAAACCGAGAATAGCGTAGAGTCCGAAACGCGGTTGGATCGCAGTCGCTAGCAGCACACCACCGAACAGCAAAAAGGCCAGCACTGATTCGGGCGCCATCCGGCGGCGCAACAAGAGCATCACCACACCGGTTAGCGCCACCACGGCCATAAACAGGATCCACCAGCGCCGTTCATTGCGCCGGGCAACCGTCATGATGTCGGGATAGCGGGGAACGAGCAGATCGAGCATAATGCCACACTGGCCTTGATACGGGTCAAATGAGGTTAAAGAAGTAGTAGGCGGCAACCACTGCGGCGCTCAACACGATCATCAGCGGCACCAGATCACGCATGCGCCAATGCGGTGTTAGCACACCAACGAACAAGCACAACACTAAAAAGCCAACAAAGAACTTCATGCCCTACTCCTGTGGAATGAGGCGATGGATCCAACGCGGGGTAGCAATCTGGGCTTGATTGAGGATGACTCCCAACACGGGCACGTGCTGAATATCGTTGAGGGCGCATTGTATCTCGGTGATCGGCGTCACCCCATGCCGCACCACCAGCGCACATGCGTCCGCCAAAGCTGCTAATGCCAAGGTATCGCTGACTTCCAGCACTGCCGGCAAATCGAGCAACACATAATCAAACTGCTCGCTGAGCGAATCGAGCAACGTGCGCAATTCGGCGCTACGGGCTAGCAACGGACGCTGCTCAATCGCGGCTGAGCCGGCTGGCAGCAACCACAAACCAGCGTGGTTGGTTGCCAACAAGGCCTCATCAAGCGACGCTTGCCCGCGCACCACTTCAGCCACACCGGGCAACAAAGGCAGCGGCGCCGGCGTAGGCGCCGGCTCATGGCGCTTACGCCGTCCTGTCACTGGCGGCGGGTTCAGGTTAGCCAGCATCCCCGGCCCCAGCCAATTGAGTTCAACCGCGCACACCCGCTTGCCGGTATCGTGGGCAAGCGTGACTGCGACGGCTAACGTGATATAGCTGACCCCCTCACCGCGCAAGGCCGCAGTGAAACCGATCCGGTTAGGCAAGCGTTGGCTGACCAATAGGTCGGTAATCATCCGGCGCAATTGGCTAATTTGGGGGCCGGCAAAGACACGGCGCAATGCGCTGTTGGCAACCTCGATCGCCAACGGCAACTCAGATGGCGCAATGGCGGCGGCATTCTTTCGCAATTTAAACATACCCTCTTCCTCGTCGTACACGTCTTGGCATTGCAAGGGCGAGCGCTTGCAGCAATCTCAAGCATCAGCGGCAGTCGTCCGCTAACCAGCCATTGCTAAACTTCCTGCGGCTGGAGCGAAGGCCGTTCCACTTCCGTCACGACTGCCGTCGTTGACACTGGCGGCGTGGTGTCGTTGCTCAACGGCACGAGCGCCAACAGCGGCACATTAAGACCGTTGCGTACATCAATTGGGAAGCGTAAGCTGCGATCAAGCAACGCGCCGCCACCGATCAAGCTCGCCGATAAGAAGAGGCCAATTGCCACAAAGATGATCATATTCTTGACAAAGCCGGTCAACGAGAACTCAGCCGTCTGCGGAATTTCCGGCTGATCGATGATCTGATACGTCTGCCTGATCAAGCTCTCGTTCTTTACCAAAGCCAACCGGGCGCTCTCTTCATTTTCCTGCGCTGCGCTCAGCCGTTCTTCAGCGCGGGCTAATGCAGCCTTCAACTGATCGAGCTGAAATTGCTCGCCGGGCGGGCGATCGCCGCGCACCGGTTCAGGATTGGCGCTGAGAAAGTCGATCAATGCCTGCCGGGCCTGATCGACATCAGCTTGATAGGGTGCGATCAAATTCTCGAAGAATTTTTGGGCGGCGACACTCTCTTGAAAATCATTGTTCATCTTCCATTTTAGATACGTATCCATAGTGGCAACCACCATCTGATACGAGAGTTCAGGATCATCGGTCGTGGCCCGGATCTCAACCAGCTTGTCGCCAAGCGGATTGATGCTGATAGTATCGCGGAAAAAGGTAAAGGTTTCCCAGACCACTTCCGGGCCGCCGGCCATCAGCGGTTCGAGTTTGGTTTGCTGAATTGCCGAGCGCACAAAGGCGTTGGTAGCCAGCAATTCACCGATCTCATTCGCAGTGGCCTGCGCCGGCGTCACCCACCACGAGACATCGCTATTCGATGAGGTGAGCGAAGCGAGCAGGCTGTCTTTCTCAATATAGATCTTGCCGCTCGAAAGATATTCCGGCGGCGAAAGTAAGATGTAACCGACGCCTAGGGCCAACGCCGCCGCAAATGGCGCTAGGCTGAGGAAAGGGCGGCGGAAAAAGCTCTCTAACAACCGTAGAATGATCAAGCGCACCATACGGCATATCCCTTTTCATGAGTACGCAAGTGAACGATCCATCGTTCACGCCACTTGCATCATACCAATACTTGCATGGCTTTGCGTGAAAGGCAGCTTGTTAATTCGTCATTTATGTACGCTGCGCAAGATGCCGTCTCAACGCACCCTAGCGCGCTAGAATGGCATATATCGCGCATAAACGCCTCATCTAAGCATCAAGCCTACCAATCTCAAGCTTGACAGTTTCGTCAGACTGCTCTCATCCTATAGCATCTACCGAACCGATCTGGCACAATAGCAGTAGTGTAGCGATCAGACACGAAGGGCAGCGCCATGTTCGAGACCCGTTTCGCCAAACTGCGCCGGATCATAGGCGAAGAGATCGGCGCTTGGCAGCCGCACTTGATCATCATGAATAGCCTGATTCGCTTACTGCCGCGCTACACAGCGGCACGCCTGCGGCCACGCTTGCTGCGGCTGGCCGGCATAGGCATTGGACACGGAACGATTATCATGGGGCCGTTACGGCTCCATGGCTACGGCGCCATTCACCGCCGGCTCCGGATCGGCCAGCATTGCGTCATCAACGCCGATTGCTTTTTTGATCTGAACGATTGCATCACCATTGCTGATCACGTGGGCATTGGTCACGAAGTCATGATTCTGACCGCTTCGCATACAATGGGCGCTGCCGACCATCGCGCCGGCCCGCTCACCACCGCGCCGGTAGCGATTGAATCGGGCGCATGGATCGGCGCGCGGGCCTTGCTGTTACCCGGCATCAAGGTTGGCGCCGGCAGCGTGATCGCTGCCGGCAGTGTCGTGACCCGTGACGTGCCGGCCAATACATTGGTTGGCGGCGTGCCGGCCAAGCCGATCCGTCACCTGCCATAAACCGTTTACCGGCTCACAATCGGCACCCAGTATTTAAACGGCGAAAAGATCGAGATCGTAGCGCCGATTTCATCCTCCTCCTTGGGATCGCCATTGCCATTAGGATCGGGGTCAAGACCGGGCATCGAGACATCAGTGACCGTGACCGTTCCTGAGCGGGCGACGAGACTCACAATATTCCGAAACACGACCGGCCCCGACGGCGGTTGCACCCACGTGACCAAGCGCAAACGCGCACGCTGTCCGGGAGCAAGACTCTGATTGGCCGCCAATAGTTCAAGATCGTGCTGACCGTCAAATGATGGATTGACATTCAACACGGCAAACCCGTTTTCAGACACCGGGCTGAGCGAAACGACTTCCCATGCTTCGGCGCCGGCAAAGACCGTTGCTAGATCATCAACCGCTTGCACATTCGTCACCGGGTTAGCGCCTAAATTGCGGAACGTGATCCAGTACTCTAGCCGGAACCCCTCTTGACCGTTGCGCGTTTCGGCGACCGGCGGGAAGGCATATTTCGCCACGCCGACCCCGCTCACGCACTGCTTGAGATTAATTTGGGTCATGGCGAAATCATCGCCAAAGGTGTTGTTGGTCAAGCTATCGATCTGTAAGGTGATACTGGTCACGTTGTGACCAGTGGTAAACGCAAACTGGATCGGCACCCAACGATCCGGCGTTTTCGGAACCAGTGTCGTACCTACTGACACGTTGTTGACCCGCAACTCGATAATCGGATCGGCAGTGCCATTGGCACTCTTCACCGGGTCGAGCAAATTGTCGAAATAGGCAAAGAAATTGTAGGTGGTGTTGGGCGCTACCGCTACAACCTGCGTCCACAAATTGACCCGGCCATAGCCGGCGCGATAATTCGCTTCGCTAGGGTTTGAGTAGAAATAGGTATTCGACGGCGGCACATCACGCTGCGGGTCACCGGGAAATGGGCGGCCATAGATGAAGGGATTGGTCTCAAATGGGGGATAGACGACATTCCCAGTCTGGATCGAAAAGCCGCCGCCATTAGAATCATCGGGGTAGATACCGTCGCCACGATTGATCAATGCCGAGGTAAAACCCACTGCACCCTGCGCAAAATCACCATTTTGCACCAGATTGTCACCACCCACAATGGTATTGATCGGGCAGCCGCCAGCGCCGGGATCGAGGATCTCGGCGCTGGCGATTTGAAGCGGTACCACCGTATGTATCAGCATGATAACCGCCATCAACAGTGACACTCTAGGCATCATATCCCTCCTCTACTATGGGTTGGTAAATGTGAGCAGCGTCAACGCATAGGGTGCAAAGGCATAAGAGTCGCCGCTAATGACAGGCAACGCTTCTGATTGGGCCAGCGTCACCGTCTCGGCGAGCAAATCGGTTGCGCTCACCACGGTAGCAGACATCTGCCAATCACCTGCTGGCAGCGCGATCGTGGCCGCCAACGGTTGATCGGTCTTGTTAATCGCCAGCAGGGTTAGTGAGCCATCGGCGCGCCGTCCGGCATACACGCTCAATGTCGTAGCCGGATCAAACGGATGCTGCACATTCAGCATCTCATCGCCAAATTGGCCCCATAACTGCAAGGCATAGTATTGGGGATTGGGTGCGAAGGTATCGGCATCGAGCAAGCCATAGTCAGTGCCATTGTAGGCGCGTCCATTCGCCAGATCCCACTGATTGGCGATTGCAACGCCATGAACTGCCATCTGGCCGATAGTATCGGCGATAAAGAAGAGATTCACCGCGCGCCGCATCAACTGGCCGTTATCACTGTCTTGAAATGAGACGAGATTATACTCGGTGACGGCCACCGGCACTTGGCGGCCAAGATGGCGATCGAAAGCGGCGCGCAGATCGGCCATGATCGTTGGCCAACTGCGCTGTGGCTGCTGCAACGCGCCAGCCGGGTTTTCGGGCGGTTGAAAGTAGGGGTAATAGTGAACGACGTAGAAGTCAAGCTTCTCGCCAGCGCCGGCAATGACACGATTGCCCCAATCGCTCCACTCGTCGGGCTTTTCCACTCCGACTGCGCCGATCTGAATCGAGGGATCAACCGCTTTCATTGCATCGTAAAAGGCGAGATACCCATCATAGGCTACCCCCTTAAACGTTGCGCCGCGCAGATATTCATCGGCATCACACGTCCAGACATCTTCCCAACCCCACTCTGAACAATTCGGCCCTACCTCGCCTTTCGCGCCATACACTTCATTGCCAATTTCCCAGTAGCGAACTGGAAACGGCTCTTGGCTCACCACTTCAGCCCGCAGCCGCGCCCAGTGGCCGACCGTTTGCCAATCACGCCCGCGCGAATCTGGCCCAATTGGCCGTTCATCATCTACAGCCCCGTTGAAAAACGCCACTAACGCTGCTGCCTCTTGGGCTGAACCGTTGATCGAGACCGTCCAGATCATCTCGGCGTTTACTGTACGCGCAAACCGGAGGAAATCAGACGGCTTTGCCGCCCACGGCCAATAGCAATCTTCCCCGCCCGTCTCACAATCGGCCCATGCGTAAGCATTGCTCCAGCTTCCCCCCGGCATCCGCAACAAGGTCAGGCCGAGATCAGCCGTGCGACTGATAAATGTTTCATCACTCAACCGATAGGGATTAAGCCATGCCGGCACATTGGCGCCGAGCAATTGCCGGGCAAATGGGCGCGCCATACTGGGATCGATCACAATCGTGGGGCCAGACGGCGTTACAGTTGGTGATGCCGGCGCAGCCGAAGATGGAGATGGCACAGTAGAGCCGGCGGGGGCGACAACCGTTGGCGCCGGAGCCGAAACCGGCGCTTGGCAAGCGACGAATATGATGACAAACCCGACCCAAAGCCAGCGGGAAAACGTTGCCATGCAAGAGCCTCTCACAATAGAACAAGAACGCCAAAGCGATACGCTGATATGCCAGCCTTACTATGCCACCGCAAGCTGACAAATTAATGGTTATGTACAGACGCAAGGTATGGAAATCGGAGCGCCATTGATACGCTGCAAACAACGTCGCAACGTTCACGAGAGATAACCGTTTATTAAGAAAAAACAATCTTTTGGATGACAGTTTACAAGCCACCACTTGTCCCGCTGAAGAAAGTGAAAGATATATATGTATAAGCAATGCACCAGCATAGTACGAACAACGCACAGATACCGCTGGTAGCGTGACATATTCGTCACCGCCAGCCCGTTCCGTGTAAGCATTTTGTTCGCTTGCTGGTATATAGTGAGAGCGAACAAAACCGGAGAGGTGTTACGTATGAGCGCAACCAAACCAACGCCAACCAGCTACGATGCCAAAAGCCAGCGCATGTTGGAAATCTTCGCCGAGCGGCGATTTCAGCGCAACCGCGCCAACCAACGCCTTCGCTTCACGCTCTCGCTCTGGGTCATTCGCACCAAGCTCCTCGCCCGGCTCAAGCGCGTCTTAGATATTTCCGTTGCCAGCATTGCCATTGTGTTGACTTCACCGATCATGCTCGTTACCGCGATCTTGATCAAGCTTGAATCGCCGGGGCCAGTCATCTTCAAGCAGGTGCGGGTCGGGAAAGACGGCGAACATTTCTATTGTTATAAATTTCGCTCGATGTATGTTGATGCCGAACAGCGGCTGCGTGAATTACAAGCCAAAAATGAAGCCGACGGCCCCGTGTTCAAAATGAAGCGCGATCCGCGCGTGACACGAGTTGGCCGGGTGATTCGTAAATTAAGCATTGACGAACTGCCACAGCTCTTCAACGTGCTGAAAGGCGAGATGAGTTTGGTGGGGCCACGCCCGGCGCTGCCCAGCGAAGTTGCCAAATACACCTACGAGCAGATTGGCCGGTTGCATGCTATTCCGGGCATTACCGGGCTGCAACAGGTGTCAGGGCGAAGCGATCTCGATTTCAAGCGCTGGGTCGAACTCGATCTGCAATACATTGCCGAGCAGAGCATTTGGAAAGACATTGAAATCCTGCTCCGCACTATTCCGGCGGTTTTGCTCGGTCGTGGCGCATATTGACGAGGATGGAGAGACATGCGCAAACTGCTCGTCATTCTAGGCGTGCCAATTGACAATCTGACGATGGCTGAAGCGCTCGACCGTTGCGATGAATTTATCGCGATTGGGCGAGCGACTGGCCGGCTGCACCAGATCGCCACAGTCAATGCCGACTTTGTGGTCAACGCCCTCCACGATCCCGAATTACGGCGCATCTTGCAAGAGGCGGATATGGCCACCGCCGATGGCATGCCGCTCGTCTGGGCCTCGCGCCTGCTCGGCGGGCCATTGCCCGGCCGGGTTACCGGGGCCGACATGGTGCCGGCGCTCGCCGAACGAGCAGCGCAACGCGGCTATTCGATCTTTTTCCTCGGCGCGCGCGAGGGAGTGGCGGCCAAAGCCGCCGCCATCTTACAAGAGCGTTATCCGGGCCTGCGGGTAGCCGGCGTGCTCTCGCCGCCGCCAAGCTCGGTGCTCGAGATGGATCGATCGGTGGTGGAGGCAGTGAAAGCGGCCCAGCCTGATATTTTGCTGGTTGCGTTCGGCAACCCCAAGCAAGAGAAATGGATCCGGATGTACGCCCACGAGCTGCGAGTACCGATCGCGATTGGGGTGGGCGGCACCTTCGATATGATCGTCGGCGTCACCAAACGAGCGCCGGTTTGGATGCAGCGCAGCGGGCTAGAATGGGTCTACCGCCTTGCGCAAGAACCACGCCGGTTGTGGAAACGGTATGTTCATGACTTTCTCTACTTCGGCTATTTCTTCTTGCGCCAGTGGTGGGCAATGCAGCGCGGCAACGCCTTGAGCATGGTTCCACGCGAGGCGCCTGCCGCCCCGCCAGCGCCGCCTGCCGCACCAACGCCGGTCATGCCGTGGCCAGTGTTAGCTGTTGGCCCGCGGCTCGACGTGAGCAGTCTTGAGCCATTTACTCAAGAGGCCAACCGGTTGCTAGAAACGAATCAATATATCATCCTTGATCTTAGTGCCACCCAATTTCTCGACAGTTCCGCGCTAGGCGCATTGGTAGCCCTAGCTAAGCGCGCGCGCACCAATGGCGGCGATATCTTTCTGTTGAATGTGCAAGAACCGATCCACCGCTTGCTTGATCTGCTCAAACTTGACCGGTTTTTTGAGCGTTTCACCGATTTACCGGCAATTTCGGCATGGATCGAACAACACCAACAGCCGCAACCTCCAGCGCCGGCTACCCATGGCTGGACCGTCATCACCGCGCCACGGCTGTTTGACGCGACTACTACGCCCGCCTTGCTGGCACAGGCCAGCGCAGTGCTAGAACAGGGCGGGCGCGTGATTATCGATTGCAGCGCGACAAGTTTTATGGCTAGCGCCGGCATGGCCGCATTGGTAAAACTCGACCGGCAAGCGCGTGAGCTGGGCAGCGCCCTCCGCATCGCCGGGTGCGCGCGCGATGTCTTGCGTACCCTCCAGTTAGTGAAGCTCGATCAGGTGCTGTCGATCTTCGCCGATGTGCCGGCAGCGACGGCAACGCCGTTAACCCATGCCACTGTTGTGACAGAAGGTGCCAACCGATGACGATAGCGTTATTACTTGCGACGGCTGAAGAACGCCAGTTGCCGCCTTTGACCAGCGTGTTGCCAAACGTCTTGCTGCCGGTGGTTGAACGGCCGGTGATGGCAACCGCCGTAGAACTACTGGCTCGCGCTGGCATCAAGCGGATCTTGATCGCGCTGCATGAACAGACCGCTCCCATCACAGCAGCGTTTGGCAGCGGCCGGCGTTGGGGAGTTGAGATTGAATATATCACCTTGCCCGAAGCATGGGCCGATGGCGGCGCGTTGCGCTGGGCCGGGCCGTTAGTGCATGAGACGTGCCTTGTGCTGCCGGGGGCTGCGATTATCGACCTGCCGATTGAAGCGGCGCTGGCCCAGCACCAACGCCACCGCACGCTTATTACCGCCATCAGCCACCCGCCACGCGATCAGCAGTCCGGTCTGCGTGCGCACATAACACCAGATGGCCTGATCAGCGCCATTGTGCCGGCAACCCATAGTCCAGATGCGCTGGCATTGACCGGAGCCTACATTATCGAACCGGCGCTGATCGATCAGATTCCGCTCCGCAGCCGCTGCGACATCGCAACCGATCTCCTGCCGCGTCTGCTCGAACAGGGCCAGTTAGTAGGGAACTTTACATTCGACGGCTATTGGAACCCGCTCGGCACACTGGCCGATTACCACGCTGCGCAACAGGTCTTTCTCTACAGCGCATACCGGGCTACGAGTGCGACAGTCACCGACGGGCCAAGCGAAACCGTGCGCTATCCATCGATCAGCGGGCGCCAGATCGCACCCGGAATCTGGGTGGGGCGCAACGACTCGATCCATCCTAGCGCGCGGATTGCGCCGCCGTTGTACATTGGCGACAACTGTTGGATTGGACGTGACACCGAACTCGGCCCCGGCGCGGTGATTGGCGCCGGTTGCATGATCGACGATGAAGCCACGGTCACCATGAGCACAATTTGGCCTGACACCTACGTCGGCCAATTAGTCAATGTCAACCGGCGCATTGTCTATCCGGGCATGATCACCGATCCCGACACTGGCGAACAAACGGCAGTGGTCGATCCGTTTCTCATTGGGCGGGTATCGGCAGTGACAGCGAGCGTGAGCCGGATTGCGAGCGTGATCAACCGGTTCGGGGCATTCCTCTTGCTGATCATCCTGAGCCCATTGTTCTTGTTGAGCGGCCTGCTCGCCGCCATCGGCAGCGGCGGGCGGCCATTGATTGGCGTGCCGTGCGCTGGTGAACGAGTGGTGCTGGTCAATGGGCAGACGACGCTGCGGTCATTCACACTTTGGCGCTGGCGCACCCGGCAACCAGATGGGCGCTATCTCTGGTTTGGGGCATGGCTTGAACGGTATGAGTTCCACCGTCTGCCCGAACTCTTGAACGTCATTCGCGGCGAACTCCAACTTGTAGGGGTCAAACCGTTGGCTCTTCCCGAAGCCGAATTGCTCGGCGAAGAATGGCAGCAACGCCGCCACGATGCGCCGCCCGGCTTCACCGGACTATGGTATGTTCAAGCCAACGACACACTCGATGCAGTGATTGTGGCCGATGTATACTATAGTGCAACCCGCACGTGGCGAGAAGATCTCAACATTCTCTTGCGTACACCTATCGTTTGGCTGCGCCGGGCAAAAATGTCCAGCGCTCCAGCCCAAACGATGATCACAGTAGATATCGCGCCACCAACCGGTCAATAGGCAACACACGCCATTTGAATCCTCAACTATCATGCATGCGTGTGTCACAGTGAATTATTGCTGTAAGGAGGATGGTTGGCCATGGAAATGAAGCCGCGACAAGCCGGCAATGTGGCAATCCTTGCAATCGAAGGCCGGTTCGATGCAAATACCGTGCCGCCAGTGCAACACTGGCTCGAACAGGCAACCGCAACACCCGGCGCGCGAGTTCTCGTTGATTTGAGCGAAACGACCTTTGTCGATTCGACCGCGCTCGCAACGCTCGTCTCAGCAATGAAGCGCTGCCAACAGAGCAAGGGAGAATTCGCCCTCTGCGGGTTGCGGCGCCCGGTGTTGATGATTTTTGAACTCACTCGCCTTGACAAAGCCTTTAACATTTTTGTCGATGCCGATCATGCATTGGCCGTCTTAAACGCCTGAAGCAGCAACCGTATGTTGGTCTCCCTCCTCAGCTCACAATACAACCGGATACAGGCGATCGCCGAAGCATGGATTGCGCAGGGGGCGCAAGCTTTCGGCGTCTACGAACATGGCCGGCCCCTCGCCTATTGGCCATCTGGCCAACGCATGTTGCCGCCAGACCTCACGGCTGCCATCTACCAGTACAACGAGATTGTTGGCGAGCTGCGCCTGAGCGGGTTGCGCAACGAGGCGGCCCGGCGGCGGTTACAAGCTGACGCTAACTTAATCGGCTATATCTTGCAGCTCGAATACGAGTTGCAATGCATTACGGCAGATTTGGTCACAAGCCAAGATCAGCAACTGGCCCTTTACCGGTTGACCCAAGCGATGCGCGATCTGGTAACCATTCGCGAAACCCTCACCGCAGTGGTCAGCGAAGCGCAACGCATGCTGAAGGCGAGATCAGGATTCGCCGCTTATATCCCAACGAATGGCGGTGATCCGCTGATTGTGCAATCAGCCGAGAATAGCTTGAACACCGAAGCAATCTGGCGGCTGTACTGGCAATTACAAACCGAAGACCGTCCGCTGTTATTAAGTGAAGAAGATAGCGATCTACGCCGTCCGCCCGGTGTGCGCAATCTCATGCTGATACCGATACGCGTGCGCGGAATGGTAGTGGCTTGTTTGGGCATCATGGATCGCGCCGATCGGTTCGGCACACCAGAATTGAAGCTGGGCCGGGCGATTGCCGATCAGGCCAGCGCCCAGATTGAGCGCATTTTGTTGTACCAAGAGATGGTCGAGCAAGCCCGGCTGCGCAGCGAGATGGATCTGGCCCGCCGCGTCCAAACTGATCTGCTGCCGCGATCGTTGCCCGATGTGCGTGGTCTTGATATCTACGCCTATTCACGCCCAGCCTTGCAAGTGGGAGGCGATTTCTTTGACTTCATCAACCTGCCAAACCACCCCTTCATCTTTACCATTGGCGATGTCAGCGGCAAAGGCGTTTCGGCGGCGTTGTTAATGTCAATGACACGCACTGCGCTCCACAGCAAAGCGCAATTTATGCCGTCGCCGACGCCGGCGCTGGTGATGCGGCAATCGAACGAAGACCTTTACAACGACTTCACGCGCATTGGCGTTTTTGCGACCGTGTTTGTCGGCCAATATGATGATGCCGAACGAGCCATTACGTATGCTAACGCTGGCCACGCTCCGGTTATCTACCGGCCACGCAATGGACGGGCTGAATTGCTCTTGGCCGACAACACGGCAATTGGCATCTTGCCAGTTAATCATTTTCAAAATCGCTCATTGGCAATAGAGCCGGGAGATCTCTTGATTGTCGCCACTGACGGGTTTAGCGATGCGCGCAATGACCAAGATGAATTATTCGGCATCGAGCGACTATTGGTAGCAGTTGATGAATTGGCCGACCAACCGGCGCAAGCCATTGCCGATGGTCTCTTTAGAGCCATTGACCAGTTTAGCGCCGGCCATCCGCAAGATGATGATCAAACCCTCATCGTGCTCAAAGGAGCAGCACTGTGAGTCTGCAACACAGCGAAGTGATTCGGCTTGATTTGCCAGCCCGCCATGCCTACCTTCATCTGCTGAGCGACACCATTGCCGAAATACTGCGACAGACAGGGACAGCCGATGAAGCGTTGGTGTATAATGTGCAATTGGCGGCCCACGAAGTCTGCACCAATATTGTCAGCCATGCGTATCGCAACCGTCGCGATGGCGAAGGGCGCATTGTGATTACGCTTGCCCTTCATCCGCAACCGCTGCGGCTTGAAATCGAACTGCAAGACACTGGCGAATCATTCGATCCAGAATTGGTACCTCAGCCTAATCTCAGCGAAGCGCAAATTCACGGCTATGGCCTGTTCCTGATCCGCCATCTTATGGATAGGGTGAGTTATACTACCCGCCCCGATGGCAATCATTGGCATTTAGTGAAGCGTCTGGCATAAAGGAGACAACAGCCATGACAACTATCATGATCGTTGATGACTACGTTCCTAGCCATCGCCTGATGAGCTTTGTACTCGAACAGTACGGCTATGCTGTTGTCACCGCGCTTGATGGCGAGCAGGCTCTGCATCGCCTCGACGCCTTCCCGGTCGATCTGGTGTTAACCGACCTGACGATGCCACGGATGGACGGGATCGAGTTAGCGCGCGCCATCCGGGCCAACGCTCGCCTCGCTGAGCTGCCGATTATTATGATTACCGGCAGCGTCAAAGAGCAAGACGAAGTGAAAGCGGCGGGTGTCGGCGTTAATTCCTTCCTCACCAAGCCTGTCGACTCTGATGATTTGATTAACGAGATTCAACGGCTCTTGCACCCCGTCCCGGTACGAACACGAACCGCAGCACCATCTGAAAGGTGACGGTCTCGTTAAGTATGACCGGCAACCATTTCAGCAAAGTGTCAACTATCAGGCGTACACTGCTGCCGTCAGCGGTTATGGACAGCAGGTAGGCAGCAACATTATGAATACGCCGGCAGTTGATGTCGTCATTTCGACCTACGGACGTGGCGCGGCGATTGACGCCACGATCACGAGTCTCCGCCAAAGCGCATATCCACATTTTACGCTTTGGGTGCTCGACCAGAGCGAAGACGACCGTACCGAGCAATGTGTGCGCTCGCATGCCGCCAACGACGCGCGGATCAGGTATCTACGCCGTCCGGTGCGCGGCATTTCGGCAACGCGCAATGCAGGCGCCGCTTTAGGCAATGCTCCCTACATCCTGTTCACAAACGATGACTGCGTGCTCGATCCGTATTGGATCACCGGTTTGGTCAACGAATTGTCCAATGAACACGTCTGGCTCGCCTTCGGTGCGGTCTATCCGGGAGTGCGGCCCGTCACTGCCGACGAATTGGTTCTTGGCACTTGCAGCGGGCCGCGTCACGTCTTTCATCAGAATCGGTTCGATCTGTCCTTTGGTCACGGCCACAATATGGGGGCGCGGCGAGAAGCCTTTGAACGCTTAGGCGGCTTCGATGAGCTGATCGGGGCCGGCGCGCCGCTCGGCGCATGGGAAGAGCGTGATCTCGGCTATCGCGCATTGAAAGCTGGTGGCTGGATTGTGTTTACCCCGCATGCCATCGCTTACCATCATCACCTGCAGAATTGGCAAGGCGCGCGCCGGAGCTATCGCGCCTACGGCATTGGCGCCGGCGCTGTCGCCGGCAAATACTTACGCTGTGGTGATCTGGGCGGGCTGGTATTGCTTGGTGAGTGGCTGTTTAGCCAAGGATTGCGCCAAATCGCTTCCGGCATCTTGAAATGGCATCGCCGCGATAAAGTGCTGCTTGGGCTTGATCAGCTCTATTATCCCTTTGCCGGCTTGAGCAAAAGCTGGCAGTACGCGATCAATCGCGCATCGTGCTGCTACATTTCACCAGCCCAATTAGCTGATCCGTCGCAGAGAGGAGTGACACCGTGAGCGCTGAACCATCACCCAACGCCGGCTCGCCACCGCCAATTAGTGGAGCGCGGCTGGCTCGCAATGCCAGCGCCATGATGGCCGCCCAGTTGCTCACGTGGGGTATGGCGTTTGTGGTGGCTATCTTTCAGCCCCGCATCCTTGGCCCGCTCGCTATTGGCCAGCTCTCGATCGCATTCTCGATCTGGATGATTGCCGGCGTGTTAATCACGTTCGGCATGGACACTTACCTCACCAAGGCTATTGCCCGCGATCCCCAGCGCACCGGCGCCTTAGTGGGGACGAGCCTGCTCGTGAGGGTGGCGCTGTGGGGAATTGGGTGTCTGGCCGTCTTCGGCTATGACTTGCTCGCAGTGGCGGCTGATCCCACCCAAACGGCACTCATCTGGATCATCGGGATCATGACCCTGCTCACCGTGCTGAGCAGCGGCTTGATCGCGGCACTCAACGGGCTAGAGCAGGTGCATTATGTCTCGTTGGTTTCGGTCATCAGCAAGATTGTGCTCACCATTGTGAGCCTTGGCCTGCTCTTCGCCGGATTTAACGTGATCTGGATCGGCTGGGCAAATGTGCTAGCGGCACTGGTCGCTTTGGCGGGTGATGCGTTTTTCCTCTTTCGCCAACACCGCCCCCGCTGGAGCATTGATCTGGCCGCGGCGCGCAGCATGCTGCTCGACTCAAAACAGTATCTGGTGACGGCCTTGACGCTGATGGTCTACCAGCAGATTGACCGCCTCTTTATTGCGCTTTTCGCCTCAACCGAGGCGGTAGGCTGGTATGGCACGGCCGTCAACCTCTTTGGCACGTTGATGTTTTTTCCAATGGCGATTGGCACCGTCATTTTTCCCACGCTAACCCGCCGCTTTGCCGCTGGTCAAGATCATCTGCGCCAAGCGGCCCGCCCGATTTTTAATATTATGCTGGCGCTCAGCATGCCGATCGGGTTGGGATTGTTGGCGCTGGCTGAACCGATTGCGCTGCTGCTCTACGGCGAAGCCTTTCGTCCGACTGGCACGGTGCTGGGGGTGCTGGGGTTAGTGTTGATCTGCACCTACCTCAACACGGTGCTGAGCCAGTTGTTGATCGCCGCCGAGCGCACTGCGGTGCTCAACATCATTATGATTGCCGCGACCGTCGCCACCTTACCGCTCGACTTTGTGTTGGTACCGTGGACGGATCAGGCGTTCGGGAATGGCGCGCTGGGCGGCGCGTTGGCTTATACTATCACCGAGCTGGGCATTCTGATCGCAGCGATTAAGGTGTTGCCGAAAGGCACGCTGGGCGCGCAAAACTGGCGGGCCGGCGGCCTGACCGGCTTGGCCGGGATCGGGATGGTGATCTCGATCTGGTGGCTGCGGGAGTCGGCCTTTTTCTTCCTCGCTGTGCCATTGGGCGCGGTGGTGTACACCGGCCTTGTGCTTGCGTTCCGGGCTTTGCCGCCTGAAGACATGGCTATCATCAAAGAGGCGCTCGCTAAGGCGCTCGAACGGATTCCATTTCTGCGCCGCAAGCTGGCCGCTATGCCGCCCAAAGCCTAACCGCTAACGCGCTAACACGCGCCAGAACGCGCCCACCATCATAATCCGGCCGATCATCGTGAGCGTAAACAGCGTTGCCAAACCGCTCACAGCCAGCGGCCCCAAGGCAACGGTGACGCCGGTCATCGCTTGGCCGATGGCGCCGCCGGCCAACGATGCCAGCAGGGTGCCTAAGCCGGTGAGCAGGCTGAAGATCGCCATCCCCGCACCCCGCTGCTCCGCCGGCGCCCGCGCCATCAAGAGGTTGCCTAACCCTTGATTCACCCCCGGCCAGAAGACGCCGGAAAAGATTGAGGTCAACCACAATGGCACAATATTGTCGGGGGTTGAGAGGATCCAACCCAAAGGCAGCGGTATCGTCCCCACAACGCACGCCGTCACCACTAACCGGTAGCCGTAGCGATCCATCAACCAGCCGACCAGCGGTGAAAAGATGAGGGCAACCGCATTGGTGACAACACCCGTGAGCGCCAGCAGCGAGAAATCGAGCCGCAGCGCAGTGAGACCGTAAGCGTTAAAGAAGGGCGCAGCAATGCCGGTGACCAAGGCCCAGCCAGTCGCCAACACGGTAAAATGCCGGAAACTGGCATCGCGCAGCGGATCAAACAGAAACGCGCTCACGCCGTTCCACGGGCGCGGGGCGATTGGCGGTTCAGGTTGGCGCGCAATCAGCAGCGCCGCGCCAAACGCAGCCAGCACCGCCACGCCAAAGATGACGGCATAGCCCTGCGCCGCAGCACCATTGGCGCGAAACCAGTCGAGCGCAAGACCGGCGGCGTAGACGCTGACCATAGCGCTGATCCCGGCGACCGTGTTACGGATGCCAAAATAGCTGCCACGCCGGTTGGGCGGCACCAGATCGCTCATCCAACTCATCCACGCATTGCCGGCCATGCCGTTGAGGCCATAGGAAAAGCCAAGGGCAATGAAAAAGACGGTTAATTGCCATGCTGCCGGCCAGCCGGTAAACGGCAAGCAGAGCAAAAATGCCCAGACCAGCCGGCCAGCCAGCGCTGAATAGAGCACAATCGCGCGCCGATTGGCGAAACGCGCTTCAAGGTAGGCGCTGAGAAATTGAAAGAGCTGGCCAATAAACGGCAACGCCCCTAACAAACCGATCTGGAAATTATTGGCGCCGAGCAAGATGGCAAACCCGCTGAGGAAGACGCTGCCGCCAATGGCGCCGGTGATGCTGATGTGAATGTTGGCAATCGCCCCCTCCCAGATCGAGATGATCAGGCCGCGCTGCACTTCCGATGGGAGTAACGGACGCGGGACAGAGGGCGCGGTTGCGGTGTGTTCGGTCGTTGCGGCAACTTGGCCGGCAACACTGGTTTGGCTGGTCATCGTAATAACCTCATAGAAGCATAGACGCGCTGCGAGCCAGAAATGCGCAAGCCAATATGCTATAATCGGCTAACACGTCTTTGCGCTGTAGACAGGGATTAGCGCCGGGAGAAATGGAATTATGAATGTCGTCGACCTCCTCTTCGTTGTGCTCTTCTTCGGCGCACTTGCGGTAGGCTTTTTTCAAGGCACCGTGCGTCTGCTGTTGATCATCCTCTCGTTTTATCTCAGCACCGTGCTGGCCAGCTTGTACTACCAGAGTCTGGCCGATATCTTCGTGCGTGAACTAGGCGGGCAACGCTTCGTCAGCCAATATGTCGCCTTTGCGCTCATCCACCTGCTCTGTTTTATTGTGCTCACCTTTGTCGGCATCTATACCTTCCGCTATGTGCAAACTCCGCACCATTTGGAAATGATCGACCGCATCGTCGGCACCGGTCTCGGCCTTGTCATCGGCGGAATGATACTGGGGCTGACCGCCGTGCTGCTCTGGAACCTCTTCATCCTGCGTGGTTTCGGCAATATTGATTATCCGATTACGCGCTGGCTGGGCGAGCAAATCGGCGCCTCGATGATGTTGCGGTTCTTTGCCAATGCCGTCTTGCCCAGCCTGTACGAGATTGTCGATCCGGTGTTGCCCGATGCCGCGCGGATCATCTTTCAAGTGCAGTAATCAACCTTGCGGCTGATGGCGCGATCGAAGCGCTAATGGTAGGCTGAACGCAGGAACGGCTGTGTTCAACGGTACGAGTATGTCGATCCCGGAATCATCGCTGCATACGCTTGAATTTGACGCGATCCGCGACCGCTTAGCGCACTATACCGCTTTTTCGGCCTCGCGTGAACTGGCCTTAAGTCTGACTCCGGCCACCGATCTAGCCGAGGTGCGCCGGCGGCAGGCGCTGACCGCCGAGGCGCGTTTGTTGTTGGAAGAATGGCCGGAAGTGAGCATCGGCGGGGCGCGCGATGTGCGCCGGGCGGTGCAGCATGCCGTGCGCGGCGGTATCCTCGATGGCGCTACCCTGCGCGAGATTGCCGCCACCTTGCAGAGCGCAGCCCTTTTGCGCCAGCGCCTCAGCCGGCTCGACGAACGCTTTCCGCATCTGATCGATCTCGGCAATGCGTTGCCGGCGTTGCCGCAGGTGATCGAAGCGATCGAGCGGGCGATCGGCGATGATGGGCAGGTGCTCGATAGCGCTAGTCCCACACTGGCCCGTCTGCGCCACGAAGTGCGCGTGGCCTTCAACCGCTTGCACGAGCGCTTGCAGAGCATGATCCATTCCAGCACGCTGGCCAACGCCCTCCAAGAGCCGATTGTCACGGTGCGCAACGGGCGGTATGTCATTCCGGTCAAGGCCAGCCACCGGCGCGAAGTACGCGGCTTGGTGCATGACCAGTCCGGTTCGGGAGCAACGCTCTATATCGAGCCGATGGCGGTGGTTGAGCTGAATAACCGCTGGCGCGAGTTGCAATCGGCGGAAGCGGAAGAGGTACAGCGCATCCTCAGCGCACTCTCAGAGCAGGTTGGCGCGGCGGCGAGCGCGATTACCAGCGCCGTCAATACCCTCGCCACGCTCGATCTGGCGTTCGCGCTCGCCCGTTATGCGATCGCCACCCGTAGCATCGCGCCGGAGATTGTCGATTGGCGGCCCGATGATCCGCCACCTACCGAGCCGCCCTTCCGGCTGACCCGCGCCCGCCACCCGCTCTTGCCCGCTGCAACGGTGGTGCCGATCGATCTGTGGCTTGGCGGCGAGTTTTCGATTCTCTTGATCACCGGCCCGAACACCGGCGGCAAAACGGTGGCGCTCAAGACAGCCGGCTTGCTGGCGTTGATGGCGCAGGCCGGGATGCAAATCCCTGCCGATCAACCCTCGCGCCTGCCGGTGTTTCAATATATCTTCGCCGACATCGGCGACGAGCAGAGCATTGAACAGAGCCTGAGCACCTTCTCGTCGCACATGGCGAATATCATTCGCGTGTTGCAGACGCTCGACGCAGCGCAACAAGCCCCACCGGTGATCGACGATCAGGGCCTCTTCGATAATCGCCGTCCGGCAGCGCTGGTGTTGTTTGACGAGCTAGGCGCGGGCACCGATCCGGTCGAAGGCGCAGCGCTGGCGCGAGCGATCATTGGCCGGCTGTTGGCATTAGGGGTGCTGGCGATTGCGACGACCCACTACGCCGAATTGAAGGCGTTTGCCTACACCACGCCGGGGGTGCAGAACGCTTCAGTCGAGTTTGATGTTGAGACATTAGCGCCCACTTACCGATTAAGCATCGGCATTCCCGGTCGCTCGAACGCGCTGGCGATCGCGGCCCGGCTAGGGCTTGACCCGGTGTTGATCGAGCAGGCGCGCTCGTTTATTGACCGCAAAGAGGCGCAAGTCGAAGACCTGCTGGCCGGGATTCAGCGCGAGCGCGACGCTGCCGCGGCGGCGTTGCAACGCGCCGAAGAGCTGCGCGCCGACGCCGAGAAGTATCGTGACCGGCTGGCTGCCGAGCAGCAGGCGTTTGCCGCCGAACGCGAGGCGGCGTTGGCAGCGGCCCGCCAAGAGATCGAAGCCGAACTGCGCGAGACGCGCCAGCAATTGCGCCGGCTGCGCGAAGAATTCCGCTCGGTCAACATCTCGCGCCAATGGCTGGAAGAAGCGGAAAAGCGGTTGGCCGCCGCCGCCGAACAATCTCAACAAGCCGCCGAGAAGCTGCGCCAGAAGCATGCCCCGGCTGCGCCGCCACCCCCCGCCGAACGCCCGCTGCAAGTCGGGGATACGGTGCATGTCGCTTCGATCGGCCTCAACGGCGAGATTGTCGCCATCGATGAGGAAGACGGCACTGCTACCGTGCAAGTGGGCGGCTTCCGCATGACGGTCAAGCTCAGCGAACTCAAGCGCACTAAAGCGCAGGCCAGCGACGAGCGGCGCTACACCCCGCCTGAACGCAGCGTCAACCTGCCCAGCGCCCCCGACGTCTCGATGACCTTTGACATGCGCGGCTGGCGCGCCGCCGAGGTCAGCGACCGGCTCGACCGCTACCTCAACGACGCTTATCTGGCCGGTTTGCACCAAGTCCGCCTCATCCACGGCAAAGGCACCGGTGCGTTACGCCAAGTCGTGCGCGATGTGCTGGCCACCCATCCGCTGGTGGCTTCGTTTAGCAGCGGCGGGCGCGACGGCGGCGATGGGGTGACGATTGCCACGCTGGTTGAGCGGTGAATCTAGCGACCGGTTCTTCAGAACATGGCTTTGCGATAGGTTGATGCACCCTCACCCCAGCCCTGCTCTCGCGCCCGTGGAAGCGGGGCGGCCAGAACTCTGATCCAGAACCCGGCCCTGAAGGGCCGGCTAGG
>JAUQOZ010000233.1:22547-28385 GCA_030550625.1 Chloroflexota bacterium
CGGGAGAGGGGAGCGCATCGCTAAGCGTTGAGGCATCACACAGCGATTCCCCGTTATGATCGACCACAATGTTCTATCCGCCCCTCAACCGGCACCGGAGCGATGCCGCGAAACGGGAGGAAATATGGACATAGCGAAGGATGATACGGATGTGCCCGGATCGGGCGTAGCGCAATGCCCCGCTTCTGTCATTGCGAGCCGCCTACGGCGGCGAAGCAATCTCCCCCTCAATGCGCCTGCTCTGCCGTGCCGCCTAGCAAGAAGACGCGGCTCAACGATCGGATCGGGCGTCCCGTGGGCGCGACCGCTCCCGCCCAGCACAGGTTCAAGGACGGCTAGAGCGTATGAGCACAGATACGGCTGATGGCTTTGCGATGGGTTGATGCACCCTCACCCCAGCCCTGCTCTCGCGCCAGTGGGAGTGGAGCGGCCAGAACTCTGATCCAGAACCCGGCCCTGAAGGGCCGGCTAGGGGTACGAAGCCCGCTACGCGGGCTGCTGGCCCTCACCCCTTGCCCCTCTCCCACTGACGCGGGAGAGGGGAGCGCACCGCTAAGCGTTGAGGCATCACACAGCGATTACCCGTTATGATCGACCACAATGTTCTATCCGCCCCTCAACCGGCACCGGAGCGATGCCGCGAAACGGGAGGAAATGCGGACACGGATAAACCCAGATTGAAGAGATTTACACCGATCCGTGTCAATCCGTGTCTCGTTCATGTGATGATACAATACCCCTCAGCACCCGCACACCCGCCAAGGAACACGTATGAGCGAACCGACCATTCTGGAACAGATTCTGAACCATAAGCGGATCGAAGTGCGCCGCCAGCAAGCGAAAATCCCGCTGGCAGCCCTCCAAGACAAAATCCATCGCGCGCCGCCGGTGCGCGATCTTGCCGCTGCGCTACGCCGCTCTCCAGCCACGGCCTTGATCGCTGAGGTGAAGAAAGCCTCGCCGAGCCGTGGCGTGTTGCTGGCCAATTTCGACCATCTGGCCCTTGCCCGTACCTATGTCGCCAACGGCGCCGCAGCCATCTCGGTCTTGACCGACCAGCGCTTTTTTCAGGGCAGCTTAACCTATCTGGCCGGCATTCGCGCCTTGCCGGAAGTGCAAGCTGCGGGCACGCCCCTGTTGCGCAAAGACTTTCTCATCGATCCGTATCAGGTGTATGAGGCGCGCGCGTATGGCGCCGATGCCGTCTTGCTGATTGTCGCCGCGCTTGATGATGCCACCTTGAGCGAGCTCTTCGCGCTGACCTACGAACTCGGCATGCATGCATTGATCGAGGTGCATACCGTCGCCGAGCTGGAACGGGCGCTGCGCCTGAACCCGCCGATCATCGGCGTGAACAATCGCGACTTGCACCGTTTTGTCACCGATCGCGCAACCACCAAAGCCATCGCCGATCACCTGCCCGCCGGGCCGCAGCGTCCGGTGCTGGTCAGCGAGAGCGGCATCTTTACGCCGGAACACGTGGCGGAAGTACGCAGCTATGGCGCCGACGCGATCTTGGTTGGCGAGGCCTTGGTGACGGCCCCCGACATCGGCGCGCAGGTACGCACGTTGGCGACGGCGTAAGCTTGCGGTGCATGCGGCCCAGCGCTATCTGGCCCGCAGCCTCCACAGCCATCTCTCGAAACACGAACGCTGCCTGCTTACGCATTGGTAATACCAGTGCATACCATGGCAAGTGAAATGCCACGTCACCAGACGCGGAACGGCATCGTTGACGATAAGGAGTGCGTACTGTGCGACAGTGCCCTAGCTGCGGTCACACCATCACCGGCGCTGAACGCTTCTGCCCAGCCTGTGGTCAAGCGCTGGCGCAAGCGGTCTGGCAACCAGCGCCGGCCATCGACGCTACCTTGCCGATAGCGCCGGCCCACAACAGCCGGTTGGCAATTGCCAGCCTGATCTGCGGCATCACGGCGTGGATTCTCTTCTTCATTCCATTATTGCTGGCTGTACCGGCGATCATCTGCGGCCATCTCGGCCAGAGCGCCGTCAAGCGCGGCAATGGCCAGCTTACCGGCGGCGGGTTGGCCCTGTTCGGGTTGGCGCTGGGTTATGCCCACGTTGCCTTAACGATCGTGGCGTTGTGCGTAGGAGTAGCGGTGATGGCGTTGGGGGTGTGAAGGTCGTGGTGAACAAACCCGCCTAAACACACCCCTCCCCCCGCACAGGCGAGGGGAGGGGTTGGCGGGGAGGGGCTGGGAGAACGTTAGCCGACTTCCGGCACGATCACCCCATAATTACCATCGCGCCGGCGGTAGAGCACGCTGATCTGCATCGTCTCAGCGTTCTGGAAGATAAAGAAATTGTGGCCGAGCAGCTCCATCTGCTCGATCGCATCATCAACGAACATCGGGCGCAAGCGGAAGGTCTTGGTGCGGATCACCTTCGCCTCTGGTTCCGGTTCAGCCGGCGCAGCCGCAGCCTCAGCTTCCGCCTCGGCAATCGCCACCTCTTCAGCGGGCGTAAACCCATTGGTTGCGCGCCGCAACTCGCGGCTGCGCCGCCAATATTTCTCTTTATAGCGCGAAATCTGGCGCTGCAACACCTCCTGCACCTCATCAATCGCGGCATAGAGGTCGGGCGCGCGCTCTTCGGCGCGCAGGATCACGCCGTGTTCGGCAACCAGCGTCGTCTGCACCCGATAGATTTCGCCGGCATTCCGCTGTTGTTCATGTTGGATTTCGACGGCGATGCTGGTAATGCCGTTAAGATAACGCCCCAATTTGGCGAGTTTCTCTTCGATGTGCTCGCGTTGACGCTCTGAGATCTTGCCGTTCCGGCTCTTGATGGTGAGTTCCATCGCATTCCTCCATCCGCTGTTGCCAACCCGTCATTGGGTGGCCGGGCGATAAAAACAACCCGGCCCCCGCCATCAGCGCGGCGAGGACCGAGCTATTTCTCAAAAGGTCATCAGTTGCGGAGCATTGCGGCTGACCAAAGGGGTCATAAAGCCTCACTCCTGAATGGGTGCTACTCCCGTGTAGCACTCGCTGCAGAGCTTTGCTAGTATTCTACTACGCCGTCAGCCGTCTCGCAAGATAGGAAGAGTGAGAAACTGTTCACCATGCATAATAATCGATCCGTTGCGGTGACATCCCTTATTTCGGATCAGGCGATCGCCCTCACACTACCAATTCCATCCCTTCTGCTGCCGCGGCCACCTGTAGCGGGCTGTCCTGAGTTGCGAGCTCGGCGCGGAGACGGCTGACAATCGCATCAAGTTCATCATCGGTGCGGTTAGGGGCATGGTGAAACAGCAACAACCGCTCGACACCGGCAGCTTGGGCCACTTCGATCGCGTCTTCGATCCGGCTATGGCCGTAGTCTTCCACCTGCTCGGCGCGCAAATAGGGCGCGCTATGGATAAGCACATGCGCATTGCGCGCAAACGCGATCGCTTCCTCGCGGATACGCTCTTCGTTATAGCGCACATCGGTTATATAGACCAGCACCCGGCCCTCTTCTTCCAAGCGATAGGCCCAGATCGGCGAATGCTGGCGGCGCGAGAGGGGCAGGGCGCGCACCAGCAAGCGACCGATCGTGAACGGTTCGGTTGAGATAGTGGTGAAACGGTGTGTTGCGCCGATGTGTGCCAGACCGTACACTGGTGAATAGACCGGCGAGAGCATACCATCGTACACCATCTGCAACGAACCGCGCGTGCTGTCGGGGCCATAGATATCGAGCCGATTGCCGGGAATATGCACCACGCCGGGGAAGGGCAAACCAAGAATATGATCCCAATAGGTATGGCTGATCAACAGCGTCAGCGTGCCGCGGCCACGGCCAAACTCGCCTTGCATCAACTCATCACCCAACATACAAAAGCCGGTGCCGGTATCAAGTACGACTAATTCGCCATGATCGCCCGTGACGGCAGTGCAGCAGGTATTGCCGCCGTACCGCAGCATGGCGGCGTGCGGTGTCGGCACGTAGCCGCGTACCCCCCAAAACCGCACCTTCATAGCGTCCTCCCCAACTCCATACCTTCAAAGGCTGCCGTCACCAGCAACCCCGGCGCGGCCAACGCTTGCTGTTCGGCCACAATCCGATCCAGTTCCTCATCGGTGCGGTGAGGATCGTGGTGAAACAAGATCAACTGGCTCACCTGCGCCTCTTCAGCGATTTCGCGGGCTTGGGTTGCGCTGCTGTGCCCCCAATGCGGAAAGCGCGCGTATTGGGCATCGGTGAATTGAGCATCGTAAATAAGCCAATCAGCGCGGTAGGCCAATTCAAGAATTGCCGCTTTCATCGCTGCCAATTCGCGCAACTCACTCTGGCTGCGCGCCGTGGGCTGGCCAGTCCACTCAATGCGCTCCTCGCCGAAGAGCACCGTATGGAAGGGGCCGGTATCGGGAATAAAGGTCAGCACGCCATCGGGCGTTTCCAGCCGGTAAGCGAGCGCGCGATACGGATGGTTGGCGAGCGCCGTGCGCACCTGTACCGGGCCCAATTCAAAGCAATGCCCGGCGCCAATCTCAAAAAAGTTAATCTGCGCGCGCAAATCATCCATACTCAGCGGCAATAGCGGATCACTCAACGCACCGGCCAACGTGGTGCGCAAACTCGACTGTGTGCGGGCCAAGCCATAAATATCAAGTTTCAAATTAGGATCAAACAGGGGTGCAAAGAACGGAAAACCTATGATATGATCCCAGTGGGTATGGGTAATCAAGAGATCGAGCTGCCGTGGCGCCTGCTCTTGCGCAAACGAATCGCCTAACATTCGCAGGCCAGTGCCGGCGTCGAGAATAATATGGCGCCCTTCCGCCACTACCTCCACACAGGTAGTATTCCCGCCATACCGCAGCATACTGGCGTGGGCAACTGGATACGAGCCGCGCGTGCCCCAGATACGAACTCTCATCGGTGCGCCCGTATATGTTGTCGTACAATGAAACGCTGCTGCGCAACGTGATTGCAGCTCTGCATTTCACAGTTTACAGCATAAACGTAGTTTGTGAATGCTTTTTAGAGGATCATTTTACCGGTCAAGCGCGCAATCAGAAAGGTTAGGTTATGGCTCGGTTTCGGGTTGGCGTACAACTTCATCCACAGCATACCACGTGGGAATCGTACCGCGATGCCGTGCGCTATGCCGAAGCGATCGGCTGCGATACGATCTGGAATTGGGATCACTTCTTTCCGCTCTATGGCCCGCCAGATGGCCCGCACTTCGAGGGTTGGACGCTCTTGACCGCGATGGCGACCATCACCCAGCGCGCCGAGATCGGCTGTTTGGTCACGTGCAACAGCTATCGCAATCCGGCGCTGCTCTCAAATATGGCCAAGACGGTTGATCATATTAGCGGCGGAAGACTCATTCTCGGCCTTGGCGCCGGCTGGTTTGAACGTGATTATAAAGAGTTTGGCTACACGTTCGGTACGGCTGCCGATCGACTACGCGCGTTGCGTGAAGCGTTGCCGATCATCAGAGCGCGCTGGGCGGTTGATCAGCCGCCGCCGCTGCGCCGCATCCCGATCTTGATTGGCGGCGGCGGTGAAAAAGTCACGCTGCGGATCACCGCGGAACACGCCGATATCTGGCACGGCTTCGGGCCGGTCGAAAACTTCAAGCGCAAGAATGAGATTCTTGACCAGTGGTGCGTTCAGGTAGGCCGCGATCCAGCCACAATCGAGCGCAGCGTCTCACCGCGTGCAGGCGAGCCGATCGAGCCATACCTTGAAGCCGGCGCAACGCATATCATTATCGGGATGGGTGAACCGTGGAATTTCGCGCCGGTAGAGGAGCTGCTCAAGCTGCGCGACTAACTGGCGAAGCTCAGGCGCACTGAGCGGACGGGGAAGCAGACCAAG